>DAOUGD010000237.1:0-50523 GCA_034429475.1 Anaerolineae bacterium | reverse complement strand
CCCCTCTCCCCCTCTCCCCCTCCTTTTCCTCGGCTTCGCCGCCGGTCTCCTCCCCTACGCCCTGCTGCCCCTCTCCGGGTCGTGGCCGCAGCCCTGGGGGGATTTGCGCACGCCGGCCGGTTGGTGGGAGTTCGTCGGCGGGCGGATGTATTGGGGCTATGCCTTCGCGCTGCCGTTGGGCGATTGGCCGCGCCGGGTGTTGGCGTGGGCGGCGTTGCTGGCCCGGCAATTCACGCCGGTGGGCGCGTTGCTGGCGAGCGGCGGAACGCTCTGGCTGTGGCGGCGCCATCGTTGGGCGGCGGCGGGCTTGCTTGGCGCGTTGGGCGTGCTGAGTGTGTATGCGATGGGCTACAACACACCGGATTCGTTGGTCTACTTGACGTCCGGCCTACCCTTGCTCGCGCTGTTGGTGGGGCTGGGACTGGAGGCGGTCATCCGGCGCGGGCTGCCGCGCTGGCTCGGATTCGGTCTGCCTTTGGCGTTGCTGTTGTGGCATTGGGGATCGTTGGATTTGCACGCGGATCGCGCGGCGGACGTGTGGCTGGACGCCACGCTGGCGCAGGCACCGCCGGACGCGGTGCTGCTCGTCAAGGGGGATCAGGAAACGTTTACCCTGTGGTACGCTCAAGCGGGGCGGGGACTGCGCCCGGACGTGTGGGTGGTCAACGAGGCGTTGTGGGAGTGGGAGTCTTACCGGGCATTTCTCAAGGCGCAGACCGGTATAGATGCTGCGCAACGTCCCGAAGATTTCGCGCAAGGCCGTCCCCGATGTGCGTTGGTGGATGAGGAGGTCGTGTGTTATTAAAGTTACGAGCCTTTTTTGTTGACCTGGACCCGCGTGTGAAGCGGGGCATTATGGGCCTCTTGGCGCTGGCGTTGATCGCCATGGGGGTGTGGGCGGCGCGGGTGTACGGCGCGACGCGGTCTCTGCTGGCGCGGCTGCCGGAGGCGCAAGCGTTGCTTGACGGCAACCCATTGGAGGCCGATCCGGCGGAGGTGGGCGCGTTGCTCCACGGCGTGCGGGACGACGTGGTCACACTGCGACGCAACGTGGGCTGGCTGGTAAGACTCGGCCCGGCGTTTGGCTGGCTGCCGCAGGTCGGCCCGCTGCTGCGCGACGCGCCCGCGCTGTTGGAGCTGGGCGACGCGCTGACGGAACTCGGCGTGCTGCTGTGGGATGACGTGGCGCCGGCGGCGGCGGCTTTCCACGCGGGCGGATCGGCGCTGGATGCTGCTGCGATTGCCTTGCCCGAGGTCGCGGCGGACGTGGCGGCGGCGCGGCCCCTGGCGGATCGCGCGCAGGCGGCTTATCTTGAGATGGATGTGACGGCCTTTCCCCAGCGCCTGCAAGGCCCGCTTGCCAAGCTGGGGAAAGTTATGCCGCTGCTGAACGTTGGCCTGGACTGGGCCGAGATTGCGCCCTCGTTGTTGGGTCTGGACGCGCCGCGCACCTATCTGCTCTTCGTGCTAAACGAGGATGAGCTGCGCGGCGGCGGCGGCTTCATCAGCGGGGTGGGGGAGGTGCAGGTTGCCGGGGGGCGTGTGGTGGGGATGCAGTTTAGCGACAGCTATACGGCTGATGATTACTCTCAGCCCTATCCCGACCCGCCCGCGCCGCTGCGCTTTTTTATGGGGCTGGACCTGTGGGTGTTCCGGGATAGCAACTGGTCGCCGGATTTTCCCACCTCGGCGCAGCAGGCCATTCCCCTCTACCGTCCCGACCATCCGGTGGTGGTGGATGGCGTGTTCGCGGTGGATCAGCGCGCCGCGCAGCAGTTGGTGGACGCGCTCGGCCCGCTGCAACTCCCCGGCGCCGACGCCCCCTTGACCGGCGAGACGCTGCTGGATTATGTCTACCGCTCGTGGGTGCGCGCCGAGGGGGAGGAATTTAAGGAATGGTGGACGCAGCGCAAGGCGTTCATGGGGCAATTGGCCGAGGCTGCGATGGCCCAACTTACGTCCGGCAAGGTGGATTTGCCGCGCCTGGCCGAGACCGCGCTGGATTTGGTGGCGCAAAAGCATCTGCAATTATACTTTGTAGACGAGCGCGCGCAGGCGTTGTTGGCCGCGCAGGGCTGGGACGGTCGCCTGCCGGACACTGCCGGGGATTATTTGATGGTGGTGGAATCGAACTTTGGCTACAACAAGGCCTCGGCCAAAATTGCGCGCGCGTTCACCTATCAGGTGGATTTGACGCAGTCGCCGCCGGTTGCCGCTGTCACCCTGGTTTACACCCACACCAGCCAGGTGGATATTGCGTGCCGCTTGGAGCCGCGTTACGACGCGGAATACGTGCAGATGCAGGATCGCTGTTACTGGGCGCATCTGCGCGTCTATGCGCCGGACGACGCGCAACTACTGTCTGCCAGTTTACATCCGATGGCGGCGGAACACGTGGCGACCAGGGAGCCGTGGTCGGGCGTCCCGGTGAGCGAATTGGCTCCTGAAGGTCCGTGGACGGTGTTCTCGCAGGCGTTTTTGATGCCCACGAAGGCGCACACGGTAGTCACGATGACGTATACGTTGCCTGCCGAAGTTCTGACTGCTACTGCTGAAGGAGAGTTCACCTATCACCTGACCTGGCCCAAGCAGGCAGGAATGCGGGGCGCGGCGGCGCGCGTGGTCTTGCTCATGCCCGGAAATGCGGTATCATTGCCTGCACCGCCTGCTGACACCGACTCGCGCGGTGCGTTATGGTTTTCTGTAGACGATGATTGTGTTATTGCGGGCGAGGATGGCAAGTTGATGTGCGAAGCCTCTGTGGTTTTGGATACAGATTGGGATGTCGCCATCCAGTATCGTTTGAAGGAGACAGAACCATGAAACGGAGTTGGATTTTTGCAGGTAGCCTGTCGCTGCTTGTTCTGGGGCTGTTGACGTTGTCGCCGACGACATGGGCTATGCCGGAACAACAAGGCGGCAACTGGACTGTTCCAACACGCACGTTTACTCCCGGCCCAACGACGGCGGCGCCTCCTCCGACCACCCAACCCCCTGATCCGCCGACAGCGCCCCCCCCCACTGCTTTGCCGACGGAAACGCCGATCACGCCATCGCCGACGCTTAAGCCAACGATCACACGGTCGCCAACCCCCTCGGCGACGCCAAGCCAGACGTCAACGCCAGTCAAGACGGCGATGCTCACCAAGACACCGACCAAGACGGTGACCAAAACGGCCACGGCGTCTCCCAGTAAGACGTCCGCTGCACCTACTGGCGGCACCTCTCAAGCCGCGACTGCCACACCGACCCCTATCCCGACCCTAAACTCCCGCGTCGAGCCATCTGTAACGCTGACTCCAGAAGGCAATCCTACTGCAACGGCGACGCTGCCGACTGCTTCTGACGGCTCTGCGGGTGGGGGTATCGCCCTGCTGGGGTTCGGGGGACTGTTGTTGGCGGCCGGTCTGGCCCTGGTGCTGTGGTGGCGGCGGCAGAAGGCCGCTTGAGGTTCGATCATGTCAGTCGCCGTTGAATTTAGCCACGTCTCTAAGTATTTTGTACTCTCGCAGCATCGCCCGCGTTCTTTTCAGGAAATTGCCGTCAACCTTTTTCGCAAACGCTCGACGGCGCGTGACGAACTTCATATTCTAAAAGACGTCAGTTTTCAACTGGAACACGGGCAGACGATTGGGTTTATTGGCGCTAACGGCGCCGGCAAGAGCACCATTCTGAAGCTGATTTCCCGCATCATTGAACCCTCGTCCGGTCATATTCAGGTTTCGGGGCGGATTGGCGCGCTGTTGGAACTGGGCGCCGGCTTTCATCCCGAATTGACGGGGCGCGAGAATATTTATTTGAACGCTTCTATTATGGGCCTGGGCCGTGAGGAAATCCACCGCAAATTGGACGCGATCATTTCCTTTGCGGAGTTGGAGCAATTCATAGACACCCCGGTAAAGCACTATTCTTCGGGAATGTATGTGCGGCTGGGGTTCGCGGTGGCCGTCCACACCAACCCGGAGATTTTGCTGGTGGATGAAGTGCTGGCGGTGGGCGACGCCGCGTTTCAGCACAAATGTATGGATCGCATTGCCCAGATGCGGCGCAAAGGCGTGACGATTGTGTGGGTCTCTCATGATTTGGGAACCATTCAATCGCTGTGTCATCAGGCCATCTGGTTCGACGAAGGGCAGATCGCGGCGCAAGGGGAGGCGACTGACGTGGTGATGGCGTATCTGAACCACGTGGCCGAGAAGGAAGAGGCGCGCGCCCGCTTCGAGGCCGAACAGGCAGCGCAAGAGCAGGGTGGCTCGGAGGCTGCGGATAACCAGGCGGCGCAAAAAGATCGATGGGGAACGGGCAGGGTACGCATTACGGATGTGACGCTGTGCGATGTGCAAGGCAATCCGGCGATCACGTTCAGGACCGGGGAAACACTCCGCATCCGCCTGCGCTATCAGACCGAGGGCCGGGTGGAAGCGCCGGTGTTCGGCTTGGCGATTCATCATCAGAATGGAACACACATCTGCGGCCCCAACACACATTTCGGCGGGTTAGAGATTGCGGAGATCGCAGGGACAGGGGAAGTCGTCTACACCGTTCCGGCTTTGCCTCTGTTGGAAGGCGCCTATCAAGTTTCGGTGTCGGCCCACAATCGGGCGGATACGGAGATGTTCGACTACCATGACCGTCTGTATTCCTTCCGGGTGTATCCGGGCGACACTTTAGAACGGTACGGGTTGGTGACGTTGGGTGGACATTGGCGGTTGGATGCGGACTGACGGCCCCATTCTCGTCATCAGTCACGATGTGGTCGGTCCCCGGATGGCCGGGCCGGGGATTCGTTATTGGGAACTGGCGCGCGTGCTGGCGCAGTCTTTCTCCGTGGTGTTGGCGACGCCCAACGCGGCGCAGATGCCGGATGCGGGTGTTCAACTGTGGCCCTATCAACCCGGCGCGTGGGATTCGTTGGCGCCGGTGGTCGAGACGGCCACCGCAATTGTGTTGTGCGGCGACGTGCTGGCCTGGTTCCCGCAGTTGATGCAGGGCCGGGCGCCGTTGGTGGTGGATGGTTACGACCCGCACCCGTTGGAGACGCTGGCGCTGTTCGCGGGGACGCCGGAGCAGGCGCAGCGGCATCAGGAGCGCGAGCGGATTTTGCGGATGCAGTGCCGGGCCGGCGATTTTTTCCTCTGCGCCAGCGAACGGCAGCGCGATTGGTGGCTGGGCCTGCTGGAAGCGACCGGGCGCGTCAATGCGCAGACCTATCAAGACGACCCCTCGTTGCGGCGGCTGGTGGATGTGATCCCCTTTGGTTTGTCCGCACAGCCCCCACAGTACACAAAACCTGTGATGAAGGGTGTGTTGCTGGGCATCGGGCCGGAAGCCAAAGTTGTCCTGTGGGGCGGCGGCCTGTGGGAGTGGCTCGATCCGCTGACACTGCTGCGCGCGTTCCCTCAGGTTTTAGCGCGCTGCCCGGAGGCTCGGCTGGTTTTCCCCGGCGTGCAGCACCCCAACACGACTCTGCCCGCCATGCGGATGTATCAGCGCGCCCAACAGTTGGCGCAAGACCTGAGTTTGCAGTCCTACGTCTTCTTTGGGGAGTGGGTTCCCTATGCGGACTGGCAAAATTATCTTCTGGAAGCGGATGTCGGCGTGGCGCTGCACTTCGACACGTTAGAGACGCGGATGGCCTTCCGCACGCGGGTACTGGATTACATCTGGGCGGGCCTACCGATGGTGTTGACGGGCGGGGATGCGACAGGCGACCTCGTGGCGCGTCATGATCTGGGCCGGCTGGTGGGGTTTGGGGACGTGGATGGCGTCGCGCAGGCGCTGCTCGACGTGCTGGCGCAGCCGCGCGCGGCCTGGGCGCCACGCTTCCCGGCGGTGCGGGCGCAGTTGACGTGGGGGCGAGTGGTAGGCCCGCTGGCGAATTTCTGTCGCGCACCCTATCGCACTGCTGATAGGGCGTTTTTGCCGATGACGGTTGAGAAAGAAGAACGCCCGGCGATGGCCGAAAAGGATGAGCGTCTGGCATGGCTAGAAGCGCAACTGGCGCAGCAGACTGCGGAGTCAGCTCGTTTGCAAGCGTTGGTAAAGGGCTACGAACGCGGGCGGTTCATCCGCTTGATGAAGTGGGTGCGGACGCTGCGTAGCAAAAAATCGAGGGAAGGAGAAGCCCATTGACCTCTATTCCGGTCATCGGTACGATTGTTGCTAAAAACTATCTGGCGCAGGCGCGGTGCCTGACCGAATCGTTTCTGGCGCACCATCCCGATGGAAAGGTGTTTGTGCTGCTGGTGGATCGCCCGGACGGGTATTTTGATCCCGCGCAAGAGGCGTTTATGACAGTGCTGGCCGAGGAAATTGGGATTCCGCAGTTTACGGCGATGACGTTCCGGTATACGTTGTTGGAACTGAGCACGGCGGTCAAGCCCTTCTTTTTGCAGTATTTATTTGCCACGTATGACTACGATGCGCTGTGTTACGTGGACCCAGACATCTACTTCTACCGCCGGGCGGACGATGTGATCTGGGATGTGCTGCGTGAGCACTCAATTTTGCTCACCCCGCATCTGACCGGCCCGCTGGACGATGCGTATCTTCCCAACGAAGTAGAGATTTTGCGCTCCGGCGCGTACAACCTGGGCTTCATCGGGCTGGCGCGCAGTCCGCAGACGACGGAATTTCTGGACTGGTGGGCCGGCAAACTGACGCGGTATTGTATTATCAATCACGACCGCGGCTTTTTTGTGGATCAGCGGTGGATTGACCTGGTGCCGGGACGTTTCCCCGGCGTAACCATCCAACAGGACCCCGGCTGCAACGTCGCGTACTGGAATTTGCCTCATCGTCAGGTAGAACGCGCCGACGGGAAGGTATTGGTGAACGGGCGACCTTTGACGTTTTTCCACTTCAGCGGTTATTCCCCCGACCGGCCGGAAACTCTTTCTAAATTTCAAACACGATACAGCTTTGGCGATCTCCCTGAAGTTCATGCCCTTTTTGAAGGCTACCGGGCGCGACTGCTGGCAAATGGGTATGACACCGTCAAGCCCTGGCCGAATGTGTATGCTCAGTTTTTTGCCGATGGGGTGCATATTCCCGATGCGGCTCGCTGGCTTTGGCGTGAGAGTGAACTCAAAGACTCGGCCTGGAATCCGTTGGGCGCCACGCCCGATGCGGCGTTTTTGAGCACGCTGCGCGAGTGGTTGAATGAGCCGGTGGACGCCGCACAACCGTTGGTGACGCGTCTGGCGCTGGATGTTCACCGGCAACAGACGTTCTTGCAACAGCAATTTCCTGACGTGCTGGGCCGGGATCGCGTGGGCTATGCGCGCTGGTATGTGACCTCGGTGGAGAAGACATTCCAGTTTGACTCGTACTTTGTGCGGGCGATGGCGGAATCGCTGGAGCGGAGTGTGAGCGCGAAGACGCACTATTACCAGCGGTTCACGCATTGGCTGTTTTCTGTGGGATTGGGCCAGCGAATAGAGGGTTTGTTGGGCCAACGGCTCGTCGGGCATATCCGGGATATGTTTGTGCCGCGCGGCTCTGGTCAACCTGTGGCCGTTCAGCCGATTCCACCTGCCGCAAGTCACCCGACTCAGACGCGAGGCGTCAACGTGATCGGCTATCTGAAGGACGAGACCGGGGTGGGGGAGAGTGCGCGCGCCACGCTGCGCGCCCTGGACTCCGTTGGCTATCCGGCGGCCTGGACGTTGGCGCGGAGCGAGCAGGCTCGCCAGAACGACACGTCGGTGCTGCACTTGCCGCAGGGCCATCCCTACGCCGTCAACCTGTTCTACGTCAACGCCGATCAGATGCCGACGGTCTATCACGATCTGGGCGCGGACTTTTTCGCGGGGAAGTACAACATCGCCACCTGGTTTTGGGAGCTGGAGCATTTCCCGGAGGCGTGGCGCGACCGGCTGCAATACCTGGACGAATTGTGGGTGGGCAGCCATTTCGTGCAGCGCACCCTCGCGCCGCTGGCGCCGTTCCCGGTGGTGGTGATGGGGGTGCCGATCACGCCGCGCCCGCCCGCGCCCATCACGCGCACGGAGTTGGGTCTGCCGGAAGATCGGTTTCTCTTTCTTTTCACCTTCGACATGCTCAGTTTCATCGAGCGCAAAAACCCTTACGCCGTGATTGACGCCTATCGCTGCGCCTTTGGGCCGGATTTTGCGGGCGTGCAGTTGGTCATCAAGGTGACAAAATTGGAGCAATACCCGGAGCACGCGGCGCGGCTGCGGGCGGAGATGGCGAGCGTGGGCGGCATTTTGCTCGATCGTTACCTGGATCGCCCGGAATTGGATGGCCTGTTCGAGGCGTGCGACGCCTACGTCTCGCTGCACCGTTCTGAGGGATTCGGGATGACGCTGGCGGAAGCGATGATCCTGGGGAAGCCGGTCATTGCGACAGATTACGGCGGCAATACGGACTTCACTACGGCTGCCAACAGCTACCCTGTTGCCTATCGTCTGGTGGAACTGGCGCAGGACTGCGGCCCCTATCCGCGCGGGGCGGTCTGGGCCGACGCGGATGTGGAACATGCGGCAGAGTTGATGTGCCACGTTTATATGCATCCTGAGGAAGCGTGCGCCAAGGGCCGCCGAGCGCAGATGGATATAGAGGCATGGTATGGCCACGCGGCGATGGCGCGGAAGATGATGGCGCGCCTGAAAATCATCCTCGCCAGAAAGGAATCCTATGCATATTCGTAAATCTCTCGATGCTTATTTACAGGCAAATAGTCAGCTCTGGTTGGTGATGCTATGTGTCCTGGCTTTTGTCCTATCCTATTTTTCACCGCTTGAAAGCACCACGGGGGATTCGCGGGGCACCTTGCTCACCGCACAGGCCATTATCACACAGAAGACAGTGGCGTTGGATGCCTATAAGGATACCATTGCCGATTATGCTTACCGGATTTATCAAAAGGACGGTCACTATTACTATACATACCCTCTTGGAACGTCCCTGTACGCGATTCCCTTTGTGTGGATGGCTAATTTGCGCGGGGCAGATATGCGCAATCCGACCGACGACGACCATCTGCAGGTACTCCTGGCGTGCTTTACTCTGGTGATTGTCACTGTCTTGCTCTATAGTTTGGCCAGGTGTTTTCTTGATACACTTCATAGCTTCCTGTTTACGGTGGCTGTCGTGTTTGGTAGTTCGGTGATCAGTACAATGGGAATCGGACTGTGGAATCTCAATCTCGAAGTTATTTTTATTTTGTTCACCTGGCTGCTCATTTGTCGTGCTCAACAAAAAAGGATTAAGCCCAATGCATTTCTATTGGGTTTTCTTCTGTTCTCGGCTTATTTGTGTCGGCCAAGCGCAGCCAGTTTCATCCTGGCAACTTTGGGATATCTGCTGCTCACGAACTGGAAGTTAGCGGTTAAGGTGGGGGCGGTTTCCGCCGTTCTTTTGGGTGGATTTATCCTTTTTTCACTGCGAACCTATCACAGTGTTTTGCCGTGGTATTATTTACCCGGCCTCAAGAATCCCAATTTCCTGCTCGCGTTGTATGGTCACCTGTTTAGCCCAGCCAGAGGTATATTGGTTTACAGTCCTTATCTGGTTTTAACCTGTGTTGGGGCGGTGTGTTATATTAAGCGTTTGTACCGAGATCCCCTTGTCGGTGTTGCCATTGGGTGGTTTGTTTTCCACTGGTTGGCTGGGTCAAATTTCCCTCAATGGTGGGGCGGTTGGTGTTTTGGCGCGCGCTTGCTCCTCGATGCTCTCCCCGCGTTGCTCTTGTTATCCTTGTTGGTCTGGAAGCAAGTGATAGAGCGTGCCTCTGCCCGTGTTTATGGGATAGCGATGGTTTGTTTGTTGCCTCTGATCGGCTTCAGTATTTTTGTACATACATTCCAGGGGTTATATAATCCATATACTGCAATTTGGAATGCTTCGCCCAATATTGATCAATATCCCGAATACTTATTTGATTGGCAACATCCGCAATTCCTGGCTTCTCCAGAGTCACTGCAAGATCGTAATCAAAAACATGCACGGGCTGTTTTGTCCCTGTACCAATGGAATGAAAGTGTGCTGCCGGCGAGTTCCCAGGCTGCATTTATTGGTTGGCACATTCCTGAGGCTGAGAATACGTGGGTGTGGTCTGCTGGCGCGTCCGCCGAAGTGATGCTGAAGGTGAGTCCTAACCAAGTAGCGCAGTACCAAAATTTTGTGCTTGAAATCAATGCCTCGGCTTATCATACTCAGACTGTCACGGTTCAGGTTAATGGGACTGCCGTTGGCATCATCGAAGGACAGACGGTGGAGAGTTATCAATTTCCGATCTCCGCCGCGGTTCTGCGCGCCGACAACCAAAATGGCAGCCAGTTTATCACAGTACGGTTTGTAACGCCGGGAGCATTGAGTCCGGCAGTTGTGCAGCCGGGTAATGGAGATCAACGTATTTTGGGTGTGGAATTTCGTGAGCTCAAGTTATATCCCGTGGCCGAGGAATGATGTGTGGATGACGTGGCTGCGGCGCAGGGCGTAGCCAGGGAGTTGGGTATGAAAGCCTCAGTCATTATTTTGACCTGGAACGGAATGGCCTATCTGGAAGCCTGCCTGAACGCGGTGTTGGCGCAGGTGTACCCGGATTTTGAGGTTATCGTTGTGGATAACGCCTCCACCGACGGCTCGGCGGAGCTTGTGACGGAGCGGTATCCCCAGGTGCGGCTGATTCGCAATGAGCGCAATCTGGGCTTTGCGGCCGGCAACAACATCGGCCTGCGCGCGGCGGCGGGGGACGTGCTGGTGCTGTTGAACCAGGACACCGAGGTGCGTCCGGGATGGCTGGCGGCGTTGGTGGAAGCGGTGCAGAATCCCGCGATAGGGATTGTGGGATGCAAGTTGCTGTATCCTGATGGAACCATCCAACACGCGGGAGCTTATTTGGATGAGGTGCGCGGCGCTTCCGAACATTACGGGCGTTACGAGCTGGACACGGGGCAGTACGATACGCCGCGCGAAGTGGAGTTCGTCACCGGAGCGGCGGTGGCGTTGACCCGCGCCACGCTGTCGCGGGTGGGTGAGTTGGACGAGGGGTTCGCGCCGGTGTATTATGAGGATGTAGATTGGTGCTATCGGGTGCGCGAAGCCGGTCTGCGGGTGTGGTATTGTCCGCAGGCAGCCGCCGTCCATTATGAATCCACGTCTATTCAGGATATCAATCACGCGCATCGCGCCACCGCGCATTACGGACGGCTGCGTCTGCTGTTCAAACACCATTCTTTATCCTGGTTGCGTGACACCCTCACCCCGGCGGAGACTACGGCCGCACATAATGAAACCCACACGCCCGGCCTTATGGCGTTGCGCGACGCCTATCTGCGCCTGATCTTATCCATGCCCGACATTGTCACATTCCGCAAGCAACTTTTGGGTTTGTCTGAGGCCGACTTCCAGGCGGAGTGGTGCGCTTTAATCAGCGTGGCGCTGCGCCTGCGCGACGCCTGCGCGGACGAGTTCTTGCAGCGGGGGTTGTATGAGCAAATTGATTCCCTGGAATCCCACGCGGTGGGGACGCGGATGCTGGCGCCCGCTCCGGTGGACGCTCAGCCGGTCGAAACCGACGGGACTGCGGATTTATGGAATAAAGTTCAGCGTGATTGGCAGATTAGTGAGCACCCCTTTCGTTCCGACGTTCCCCTATTCGGTAAATTGATCGCCGGTTTCCGGCGCATGTGGAACAACGTCGCTACGCGGTGGTACGTCCTGCCGATGATGCAGCAGCAGACCGATTTTAATGCGACCCTTGTGCAGATTTTGAATTCTTTGCGGGTTCAGTTAGGGGAACTGACCGGCGTTAAGAATGAGATGGCGATGACGCAGTTGTACATCCTGCACACCCTGCGCCGGGTGGTCGCGCTGAATGAAGATCGCCGGCGGGAAGCGGCGCAGGACATCCGCGAGATTGACAGTTTGACTCGGATGTTGGTGGAACTACAGCAACAGCTTGAGGCGTTGGAAAAGCGTTTGAAAAAATTGGAGTGAAAGAGTTTGGTGAGGGAGGGACTCTATGCCATCTTTCCAGAATGAAAGTGACCCCGCTGCCTCCGTTGTCGAAGAAATCCCCTTTGCGGATTTGCCCGTTGCAGAACGGATGCGACTCTTGCGTGGCGCCATTCTGTTCCCGGCGGCCAAGACGGAGGCGATGATGGAAACCGGTAGCTCCATTGGAGGTTTGCTGCAAGAATTGGAAGAGCACAGTCATCTGGCGCTGGTGGTGGAACAGCCGTTTGTCTCGGACGTTCCCTTTTTCGGCAAACTGGTAGTGCGTTTTCGCTACGCCTGGAACTGGATGTCCACCAAGTGGTGGGTGCGGCCTTTGGTCCAGCAGCAGAACAACTTCAATGCGTGGGTGCTCCATTTGTTGCGGGAAACCCTCAATGTGGTGGGGTTTCTGAGCCGGCGAGACACTTTGAACGCTGAGGTAGTGAAACTGCGGGAAGAAGTACAGGAATTGCGCGCTCAGGTGATGGCGCTAACAGCCTCTGCTGTTCCGTCTCAGGATGCCGGCGTAAAAACGGACACTGGAATTGAAAAATCACAGCGATGAGAATCGGAATTGATCTGCGCAGCACCCAGACGGCACTGTCTCGCAATCGCGGCGTGGGTGTTTTTACCCGCACCGTGGTGGAGCCTATTCTTCGGGGCTGGCAGGTCGCAGATTCCGGCGAAAAGGACGAGTTTTTCCTCATCTACGATTCAGGCGAGGCCGATTCTACCCTGAAGCCGGTGCTGGCCGACATGCCGTTCGACAGTTGCCGGGTGACGTGGGCGCCTGTGCCGCCTTCCTTCCAACTCGCCGCCGGGGAGCCGGGGATGGCCGTCATCAACGGGGACTTCAACGCTTTTCTGGCGAGCTTGCGGCTCGATCTGCTGCATTTGCCCGGCGCGCTGGAGTTTGACATCAGGCTGCCGACGCATATTGTCGTCTGTCCTTATGTCGTCACACTTTATGACTTACCCTCTTTGCCATCCTCTGCGCCGCAACAAACCCGGCGCTATGTCGAACGCCTGGGATTGGTCATGCGAGCCGATCATATTGTTGCTACTTCGGCCCGTTCTCAGGAGGACGCCCAGGTATTGTTGGGGATCAAGCCGGACAAAATGAGTGTGATTGATTGGGTAGACGATCTGGCCTTTGACTCCTGTGATTCCGTCGCCGTTGCCGGGCACTACAGCGCGGTGTACCGACAAGTCGGGGTACTGCCAGATGAGGCGGCCCGCGCATGGCGGGTGGCCCTGTGGACGCCGCTGCGGCCCACGAGCACGGGAATCGCCGACTACGTCGAGGAGTTATTGCCGTACTTTGCCGCCTGGCAGACGGAAGAACGTCCTATGCGGGTGGACATCTTCACGCAAAGCGACCCCGATACTCCATGGGTACGGGATACTCATGCGTTTTTCGCGGCGACGGCTTTTGAGGCCATTCATGCCTGGCGCCCGTATGACGCAACTATTTACCATATTGGCTCCACTTATGCCCACCATGAATTTATTTACAAGCAGGCTTTAAAAAATCCCGGTATCGTGGTGGTCCATGATCCGAATTTACATGCCTATCCCACCACCCAAATATTGGCTGTGGGGCAGCAAGAAGCCTACATTGAGCAGATCGTTGCGGAAGAGGGTGAACCCTTGCGCGAATTTGTACAGCAGGCGTTGGCAGAGGACGCATTTTGGGATGCCCTGTATCACGAATATAATATGGATAAGGCGTTGCTGCGCGCCAGTCGGGCGGTCATCTACCACAGTTACTACGCTATGCGGGAGGCGCAACAGCGTGTGCCAGGTGTACCCGCATTTTACATTCCCCTTTACGCGGCAGAGCCGCCCGATGCGCTTTCTGCCGCTGAGTCCAAACGGCGGGTCTGTGCGCAGTACAATCTGCCGCCGGAGACGCTCATCATTGGCACGTTCGGGGTCATGGCGCGCAAGAAGCGGGTGGATGAGCTGATCCGCGCCTTTAGTCTGCTACGGTGCTTCTATCCGTCGTTGGTCTTATTGATTGTCGGCGATATTGCTGCGTATGACCCTTTGTGCGAGGCGCAGAAGGCAGGATATAGCACCGAACGTATTTTCGTCACCGGCGAGGTCGAGATGGCAGAGTTTATGACCTATCTGCAAGCCGTAGACATCGGGGTCAGCCTGCGTTATCCAACCCTGGGCGAGACCTCGGCGGTTATCTCGCGGCTGATGGGGATGGGGAAGCCGCTCATCATTTCAGACATCCCCCAGTTCCGCGAGCTGCCGGACGAGTGTTGCTGGAAAGTTCCGGTCAACAATTGTGAAGTGGAAGTGCTTGAGTCGTATTTAGCCGAGTTGATTGACAACCCGGAACTGCGCGCCGCGATGGGATACAATGCCCGGCTGTACGCCCGCACCTGCATGTCCCCGGCGTATGTAGCAAGCCTTTATCGCCAGGTCATTGACCACGAAATCAGCAGCGCGCCTGGCCCTCAAGCCGAAGCCACCATTCCACTGCGCTACCGGCATCAGGCTGACCTGGCCGTTTTGACAAAACAACTGCGCCAACGTCTGCGGCGGGATACGGCCATAGAAGAGAGATGAACACAGCCATGGTTGAAAAGGGAGCTAACCTGGAAAATGGAGTGCATTTAGCCTTCGTCGTGCCGCGTTACGGGGATGCCTTCGTGGGCGGCGCCGAGACCTTTGCCCGGTTGCTCGCCGAACAACTGGTCGCCAAAGAAATCGCCAGGGTGACGGTTCTGACCACGTGTGTCAACGATCTGAGCACCTGGCGCAATGAATTGCCGCCGGGTCAAAGCTATCTCAACGGCGTGGAAGTTCTGCGCTTCCCCGTAGACCACATCTACCGGAATCCTTCCCGCAGCTCATGGTTGCACAGACAGCTTGTGCAGTCGGGTACGCTGCGGTTGACGGAGCAGTTTGAATGGGTGGAGCACCTGCATCACAGCCCAGAGTTGTATTGGCATTTGCATCAGAACCGGCAAGTGTACCGACTGGCCTTTTTCATCCCTTACTTGTACGGCACTTCCTATTATGGCAGCATGGTGAATCCACAGCAGAGTATCCTGTGGCCCTGTCTGCACGACGAGCCGATGGCGTATTTGACCCCAACCCGCCGGATGTTGCAGTCCTGCCGGGGCGTGCTTTTTAACAGCCAACCGGAGCAGGAATTGGCGCAACGTCTGGGAATTCGTTCTCCGCGTCCGTGTGTGGTGGGCGGCGGCTTTGAAGATCGGCGCGGGGACGCGGCGCGTTTTCGACAGCGCCAGCAGCTTTTCGACCCTTTTATCCTGTATGCCGGGCGCTGGGAATTGGCGAAGGGGGTGGGCGAGTTGGCGACGTTTTTCATCGAATACAAAAAACGCCGCCCCAGCCCTCTCAAATTGGTGGTGATGGGCAATCGCGGCGCAGCCGTTGTCGCGCACCCGGACATCATCCCCATCGGCTTTCAGACAGAGGCGGAGAAACTGGACGTGTACGCCGCCGCCGATGTTCTGATCCAGCCTTCCTTGATGGAAAGTTTTTCGATTGTGATGATGGAGGCGTGGTTGGCCGGCGCGCCGGTCATGGCGCCGCGTCAGTGCCCTGTCACTTCTTACCACGTGCAACAGAGCGGCGGCGGTTTCACTTACCAGGGATTTGAAGAATTTGAGGCTGCGCTGGACAAGCTCTCTGGGGATGCGGCGGCGCGGCAATCCATGGGACAACGGGGTCGCGCCTATGTGCTGCGTGAGTACAATTGGGATGCCGCGCTGGGGCGTTTCCGCCATGCGTTAGAAATCTGGCTGTAGATGGGTAGAGGATTATTCTTGCGGAATATCTGCAAAGTTGCTGCCGCAGTCTTTCTCTTCGGCCTTGCCTGGATTTTACTGGCAGGACAGCCGGCAGATGCTGCACGCCTGTCAGCCGTGGCATCGCAAGGCCCGGACGGCGACTCCGTCTATTATGTCGCGCCAAACGGAGAGTGCGGCGGCGCGACGCCATGTTATGCCTCGATGCAGGCTGCGGTAGATGCCGCAGATGCGCCGGAAGATACCATCAAGGTAGCGGCGGGCGCGTATACCGATGTCCATGCCCGCTCCGGCGTTACCCAAGTCGTGTATTTAAGCAAAACCCTCACGCTTCAGGGTGGGTATACTCTCACGAATTGGTTAGTTCCCGATCCTATTCATCAACCCACCCTTTTAAACGCGCAGGGGCGAGGGCGAGTCTTGTACATCACCGGCGACATTTCTCCGGTCATCGCCGGATTGCAGATAAGCGGCGGCGATGCGCGCGGCCTGGGTGGGGTCATCATTGATGAGTGGGGCAACCAATTGGACGTCGGCGGCGGCATTTATCTCAACGCCACCATGACCACTTTGCGGGACGCTGCTGTTTTGAGCAACACGGCTCTATGGGGTGGGGGCATCTATGTCGAACATGCCCGGGTTTATTTTGACAGAACTACCTGGACTTTTAATCGCGCCGTTAAAGGTGGGGGAATCTACTTGTTTGAGAGTGGCGATGCCAGCTTAACCGCCAGCGTCTTCAAGGCGAACGTAGCCACGTTTGGCGGCGGCGTTTATGATCATGCCGGTCACGTGACCCTTGCCGGCGACTCTTTTTCTCTCAATGTGGCCGATGCCGACGGCGGCGGCGCCTATTTTTTGAATAGTCATGGCGTATTGACCGGAGACACATGGATCGGCAATATGGCTAAACGCGGCGGGGGGATGTTCATCATCGAGTGTGACGACATAGTGGTGATGAACACTATCATAGCGCGCAACCGGGTAGATCTGCTTGGCGGAGGTGTGTATCAGGAAACGTCCAATCTTCAGTTTGTACATACCACCATTGCCAGCAACCAAGGGGGCGATGGCAGCGGCCTGTATGTAACCGGAATGACGGACTGGTGGGGAGATCCATACACAAGTACGGCCAGATTGACCCATACCATCATCGCTGACCAGGCGGTGGGGGTGTCTGTGAGTGATACCGCCACGATGACGCTTGAAACCACGTTATGGGGGCAGGGAGATTGGGCTAACACCCGTGACTGGCAGGGGCCTGGGCAAATTGTGACCGGAACGCACAATATCTGGGGAGACCCTGACTTTACGTGTGCTCATGTCGGCTGTCTTTTACCTTATCGCATTGGGCCGAACAGCGCCGCTGTGGACGCCGGCACGCAACTCCTGGCAGCCTCGGACATAGACGGCGAGCCGAGGCCCGCCGGCGCTGCGACTGATCTGGGGGCGGATGAACATTCTGTGGCGTCTATGATGCCTGCCAGGGTTAAAGATCGTTTCGTGTTCGCCTTCTATCACCCCTGGTATTATTATCTGAATATTTGGAACGAGCCTAAATTTCTAGATCATCCGCTTTTCCTGCATAACTCCAATGATCCAAAGACGATTCGTCAACATCTGATTTGGAGCGCGGGCGCCGGGTTAGATGGTCTGCTGGTTTCGTGGGCCGGCCCAACCCATCCGACCAACGCTATTTTCGCGCAGACTCTGGATGCGATGGCAGGCACCGACCTGTGCGCCACCGCCTATTTTGAAATATCCTGGTATGACCATTTTGATTCTATTACCACCACCTTGAACGACCTGCGTTATGTGTTGAACACCTATGGCGATCACCCGTCTTTACTCCGACAGGATGGACGTCCGGTGTTATTGTTGTATGGGGTGGATACATTGCCGAGGGCGACATATCCGACGACGTATGCGGCCTGGCAATTTATCGTTGAAACTTTGCATGCCGAAGGCTACAATCCCTTTTTGTTAGGCGATACTTTTATCCTCGATCCGGCTTACTTGACGGTCTTTGATGGACTTTTCACGTATTTCCCTTCGGCGCCCACGTCCGCCTATCAACTGCTTTCCAGGCAAGCTCGTCAAAGCCAGCGTCTATGGATGTTGAGTTTCTATCCAGGTTATGACAACCGCTTGATCCGCGATCCTTACATCTACATTCCCCGTAACCAGGGTCAAACCTACGCGGCCACTTTTGCGTCCGCCATGAGCACCACCCCTGACTGGCTGTCCGTGACCAGCTTCAACGAGTGGTACGAAAACACCCACATCGAACCAGGGCAGATGTACGGCTACGACTACCTCCTCTACACCGCCGATTATGCGGCGCGGTTTCATCGGTGGCGCGCCTATGCGACAGTTTACGCAGACCCCGCTTACGTCGGCCCCTCCGACGGTTCCCCCGCTCGGCCTTTCCGCACGTTGCAAGACGCGCTATTTTCCGCCGCTGACGGCGCGACAGTCTACCTCGCCGGCGGCGACTACACCGGCCCATTCACCCTGACCCGTTCCATCACATTGACGGGCGGTTACGGACCAGGATGGACGCTGACCAACAGCGTGTCTCCCACTATGTTGCGCGGGGATGGCGCCGGTTCAGTCGTGCGGATTGTGGGGGAAGCGTCCTTCTACACTCCTACCGTGATATTGGATCGCATAATGTTGACTGGCGGGGATGCGCCGGCGGGCGGCGGCGTCTACATCCAGGCTGCCGATGTGACGCTGCGCCGTGTCATCGTAGCCGACAATCACGCGCAGACCTGGGGCGGCGGCGTGGCTGTGCAGGCAGGCGCGCTGCGTCTGGATGCGGCGCGGCTGTTACGAAATACTGCCAACGTCGGCGGCGGCTTCTACGCCGGGCCGGGGACGCAGGTATGGCTGGTAAATACCCTCATCGCGGAGAACGCGGCGACGTTTGCGGGCGGCGGCGGCTATCTGCACCCCTCGGCAGTGTTGAGCCTCATGTACAGCACCGTGACCGCGAACACGGCGGCAGATGTTGGCGGACTGTATGCGTGGCTGTGGTCGTCGCAGAGCGTGAATATGCACAACAGCATTGTGTGGGGTAATACGGAACGTAATTTGCAGTGTAACGTGGGGTGCAGTGTCCGTTACTCGGACATTGAGGGCGGCTGGCCGGGCATGGGCAATCTCGACGTCGCGCCGCGCTTCACCGATGCTGCCTACCATCTTGCGCCGGACTCGCCGCTGGTGGATGTGGGGGGCATTGTGCCGCCGCTGCCTCTCACCGATTTTGAAGGCGACTCGCGTCTGCTTGGTGAAGGGCTGGACATAGGGGCGGATGAGGTCAATCCTGTACTGCTGTCCTCGGTCAGCGTGACCCCGCAAGTCGTTGCGCCCGGCAGTGTTCTGACTTACACGGTTCGCCTGAGCAATCTGGGCGGTCGTCAAACGTCCTTTGTGATCACGGATACCTTGTCGGCTCTGACACGCTATATTCCTGGGTCGGCGCAGTGGGGGCGTGGCGCAGTTCTGACGTCGCCTGTCAGCGGCACGGCCATGCTGCCGGAGCGCCTCGTGTGGCAGGGAATGATTTATTCTGACGAGGTTTTAACGCTGCGTTTTGCGGCAACGGTTCTCTCGGCAACGTTGGAATTGTGTGAAACGATCACGAACGAGGCCGTATTTCGGACAGATCGGGCCGCCTTTGCGCGCCAGGCGGTTGCGCACAGAGGGCCGCTTGAACGCAGTGTGTTGGCTATCGAGACCGCACCCGGCGGGGGACAGCCGCTCGTGGTCACGCAAACACTGACACCCGGCGCAGTCCTTCCGCTCTACGCTGCTGTTTATAATGGTTGCGGGCATTACCTCGGCCCGCTCTCGGTAACTTGGACTACGTCCGGCACGTTGGAGGCGCAGACGGGCGTGGGCGCACGCTTTGATTTTTCGTCCACCCTGGTGGACCGTGTGGGGAGAGTGACGGCGGCGGCGGACGGACTGCACGCGCACACCGGCCAACTCCGCGTGATTGCGCCGCCGGAACTCACGCTCACGCCGGCGCAGTTGGCGGAGACGCAGCCACAGCAGACCGTGGGCGTCTACCCTCTGACATTGACGAACGGCAACGCCCTCTCGCTCACTTATGTCTTTACCTCTGCTTTTGTAGAGCCGTTTGAGGTCACGTACACATGGGACGCGAGCTTCTTTGCCAACGCCGTCATCGTGGGGAAGCAGTCGCCGCTGGCGCACCCAGAGTGGAGTTACTACTTCGCGCCGGAGCAAATTGCGCCGCGTTTGGTTGGCGCGCAAGTGACCGTGACGGATCTGGACATGCAGGTGTATGGCGTGAACCTGGGGAGCTGGGTCAATTGGGACTGGGAAGTCTTCCTGAGCGACGGCGACATCCCATTACCTGAGGGGCAATTCCTCGCCACACGCAGCAATCCCTTTGATAGCTATGCGCGCACTACACCGATGTGGTTCGCTGTTTCGATCGGTGAACGGCAGACGATAGAGAGCTACCACTACAGCGTTTCTCACGACTTTGAAACGGGGGCGACCCGCGTGACGCCCTTCTACACCGGCGACCTTCGTAGTCGCTCACTGCCGCTGGCGATTCAGGACGGCCTGCATGCGCAGGCGTTACTTTGGACGGGGGACTCGCGGGTGGCGCAACACTTCAACGGCCTGCGACTCACTGTGCGCGGCGTGGCGACCTACACGACGCTTTCTACCGCGTGGCTGTCGGTGCTGCCGGAATCTGGACTGATTCCGCCGCGTTCTTCGGAGATTGTACAGGTGCGTGCGGATTCTCACGACCTGCACTTGGGCGTTCATACCGGTATGCTATGGTTGCTGACGAATGATCCGGCTCACGCCATCACCCCTATTCCTTTTCATTTGACCGTGGGGGTAACGCGGTTCCACTTGCCCTTCATTTTGCGTGAGGCCAGCGCAAGTAGAGTTTTCTTGGCCACACAACCATCCGACTGATTTATGAAAGTGTCTATATGCGTCTTACTAAACGTTTCAAAGATTTTGCGAGTTTTGTGCTAATCATTACTTTGGGGATTGCTGTTCAGGCGTGGGCTGCCTTTCAGGGAACTGCCAGCCTCGACGGCGATGAGGCCATCTGGGGACTGATGGGGCAGCATATACTGCAAGGTCAGATACCGACCTACATGTACGGCCAAAATTATCTCGGTACTCTGGAAATCATAGCCGCGGCCTGGTTTATGCAATGGATGGGAAATAGCGTAGTGGCCCTGCGGATTGTCTCGGTAGTCTTGTATGGCGGTTTTCTGGTATTGTATGCTATGCTGGTCAATCGGTGGTGGGGAAAGCGAGTGGCTTTACTTAGCTTGATCGTCATAGCTTTTCCTAGCTGGCGCATCTTTTGGTGGACCTTCAGACCCTTTTATGTCTTTGGGATCATGTCAATCCTGGGGATGGCGGCTTTATTACTCTTTCCTATGAACTTTTCTCAGAAGTACTGGGTGGGTTGTGTCCGTTGGGGGGTGTTTGGTTTTATGGTAGGACTTGGGGTGTGGTCGCACCCGCTAACGCTGGTTTATTTTGTCGCTGTAGCGTTGGTTTCTTTATTGCAGACGCCTGAATGGTTGGGTCTTTACAGAAAGACGCAGGAGTTTTGTGAGCGAGTGGTGCGCATCCCCTTGCGGGAACTCGCGCCGGGGTTGTCGTTGGGGGTGTTCGCCCTGGGTGTCCTTGCTTTTTTTGCCACTGATTGTGAGCCGCAGGATACCTATGTTAAAATCCAAATGATAAGCCGGGTTTTGCTGTTGGGCGTCGGTGTGGGGCTGGTGTTAATCATCATGGGAATAAGCGCCCGCCGTAAACAGTGGCTTCTGGGCGCATTGAGTTGGGGAATGGGATTCGTGGTCGGCAATTTGCCTCAGTGGGGAGCGTGGGCGTTCTATGGAATTGCTCCGGCTTCTGGTGTTTTGCCCACTTGTCCAACCGGGATATTCCCGCGTCTCCGGTTGCTGGGTGAGGGATTTTTGCCGGCGATATGGGGCATACCCGTCCTGGCAGATTTGTTTCGTCATTCGCCCTTGCAGACAGGTCTGTGGATTTTGATGTTTTTGGTAGCCTTGATAGCGCTGGGGGTATTTTTCTGGACTCAACGACTGACCTTTTGGAATCTGGTTTTGCTATCGCCCTTATCCCGGAAAGAAGGAAAAACTGCGATATGGGGCATCGTGTTGGGGTTGCCCATCGTATTGGTTCTGCTGGGCGGCAACATTGGCGACATATACCACGTGCGGCATTTACTCATCTCCTGGCAAGCAGCCATTGTCATCTTGGCTTTGTTCCTGGCGCGTGTGGCGAAAAAATCCCGAGTGGTGGGATTGTGCCTGATAGGGCTGTGGTTTGTCCAAGTAGGTATAGGAAACTTGCTGGAAGTAGGACAATACTGGCACAGTCGCCGCGCGTTATATGCGCCCCAGGCCGTCTCGACGCTTGAGGACTTTTTAGTACAGAACCATGTCACTGGCGGCTATGCTGATTATTGGACGGCTTACCCTCTCGATTTTCTTACTGAAGAACGTTTGGTTTTTGCGACTTATAACGGGCTAGACCGGTGTCCGCTTTATTCTCAAAGGGTCGCAGATTTCCCTGTAAAGGCGCTTGTGTTGCCGGCCGGCTTTATTCCTGAATCATCCCATATTGACGATGTGATCGGCCCGCTGACTGTTGGCACTGAAGGCGGGCCTGTTTTCCCAGAAATTCTTGAATGGCTGCATACACAGACTGTCGTGCAGCGCCATACTGTTGCAAATTGGGATGTGTGGTTGCTTGCCGACAGCCCTTAAGTTGAGTAGACGCGGTTTTTGTCTTTTGAATTGGTTAAATACGTTGAGATTATGTTGGGAGGCAAAGTATGAAAATCTTTATCACCGGCGGCGCCGGCTTCATCGGATGTAGTCTGGCTCATTACCACTTGAAGCGTGGCGACGCCGTGGTGGTGTTTGACAATCTATCGCGCAAGGGCGCGGCCAGCAACCTGGAATGGCTGCACGCCGAGGCCGGAGCGCAGTTGCAGTTTGTCCAGGGCGACATCCGCGACTTTGATGCGCTGCGGGCCGCCCTCCCGTCGGATGTGGCGCGAGTCTATCACATGGCCGGGCAGGTGGCCGTGACGACCTCGGTGGTCAACCCCCGCGAGGATTTTGAAATCAACGCCTGGGGGACATTCAACGTGCTGGAGGCCGTGCGCGCCGTCGCCCCGCAGGCCATCATGTTCTACGCCTCGACGAATAAAGTCTATGGCGGCATGGAGGATGTCGTGGTCGTCGAAGAGGCCACGCGCTACCGCTACCGCGACTTCCCGCAGGGCATCCCGGAGAGCCAGACGTTGGATTTTCACTCTCCCTACGGGAATTCCAAGGGAGCGGGCGACCAGTATACCCGCGACTACGCGCGGATTTACGGGATGCGGACGGTGGTGTTCCGCCAGTCGTGTATCTACGGCACGCGCCAGTTTGGTGTGGAAGATCAGGGCTGGATCGCACACTTCTGCATCGCGGTGCGCTTGGGCCGCCCCATTGCCATCTACGGCAACGGCAAGCAGGTGCGTGACATTCTGTGGATTGACGATTTGATTGCCGCGTACCAGGCGGCAGCGGAGCGGATTGACGTGGCTGCGGGCCACATCTACAACATCGGCGGCGGGCCGGAGAACACGATGTCCATCTGGACGGAGTGCGGCGCGATCCTGGCGCGGCTGGCCGGGCGTGACATCCCGGTGACCTACGGCGATTGGCGGCCCGGCGACCAGCCGGTTTACGTGAGCGACATCCGCAAGGCCGAGCGCGAGTTGGGCTGGCGCCCTCAGGTCTCGGTGGAAGAGGGCATCGAGCGGCTGTGGCGGTGGGTTGACGCAAATCCAGGGTTGTTTGGGTAGAAGGGGTAAGCCATGGACGAGCCAGTGCCTTTGACACCCGCAGAGCAAATGCGCCGTATCCGTCAATCGGTCAGTGCGGCTGAAGCGCAATCTACCGAACAGGCTTATGCGATCCTGGGGGATTACTTTTCGCGTCTGGATGGGCTGCGCGACCGGATCGTGACCCTTGAAAGCAAAATGGTGCTCAAGGAGCAGCCGTTCACTTCGAATGCGCCCGTGATCGGCCGCTTGATTGTCGCCGTCCGCACGGCCTGGAATTGGATGTCCACGAAATGGTATCTGATCCCGTTGTTGCAGCAGCAGACTGACTACAACATGGCGCTGGCGCAAACGTTGCGCGAGACGATGATCGTTTTGGAGTCAACGCTGCGTTCCGTGCAGGATATGCAACGGCGCATCAAACAGTTGGAGGAGGCGCAGCAAGCAGGGGAAGGGTGTTC
The DNA here is from genome assembly GCA_034429475.1 of Anaerolineae bacterium. Taxonomy (GTDB): domain Bacteria; phylum Chloroflexota; class Anaerolineae; order B4-G1; family SLSP01; genus JAKQHY01. Next base: position 26,425 of record DAOUGD010000237.1, on the reverse strand, counting down.
ACAGGAGTCAGACGCGCCATGCGCATAGGGATTGATGGCCGCCCTTTGCAACTGGAGGCGTACCGGCACCGGGGAATCGGCATCCATTTGCGGAGTTGGATTCAGGCCGCGCAAAATCTGGATACTGAGCATACGTTCGCTGTGTTGTACGACGCAAAGCTGCCCAGGCCTTCCCTGGCCTTGAGTTCTCCCCGTTGGCAGTTGCAGCCGTTATCCCTCACGTTTTCACCCCTATCTTTTCCCTCTTTGGATTTGCACCGGGATCCGGAGGCCGAATTTGTGTTCGATTCGGCCCTGGAAGCCTTTCTGATCGAGAACCAATTCGACTTGTTTCACGCTACCTACACGTTGATTTGGGAAGTGTTGGCGCCGCGCCGCCTCTATCACACGCGCTGGGTCGTGACGTTTTACGATTTAATCCCCCTGATATTTCCGAAAGAGTATCTTGACCCCTTGGGGGAGCGGGGCCGGCACAGTTTCGCGCAGCGGCTGGGCGCCGGTGTGTACGCCCAGCGGATTCAAACGATCAGTCAGGCTTCTAAAACCGACTTGGTGCGCTATCATCTTCCGGCCGACAAGATAGACGTTATTTATGGCGGGGTGGATCCCAGCTTCGCGCCGCTGGAACCTGCACAAGTCCAGGCGTCTCTTGCCGTGCTGCATATCCGCGAGCCGTACATTTTTAGCGTATCGGGTTTTCATCACACCAAAAACTTGCGGCGGCTGTGCAAGGCCTATGCTTTATTGCCGGCCTCGTTACGCGCCGCGTTTCGCCTGATCGTGCGGTGTCCCCTGAGTCCGGCGGACGCTGCAACCGTACAGCAGTGGTTAACCGAACTTGGCATTCAGGAACGGGTGAGTTTGCTCGCCCATGTGACTCAAGCACAGTTGGTGAGCCTGTACAACGGCGCCGCTCTGGTGGTTCACCCGACGTTGTACGAGGGCCTGGGATTGCCGGTGGTGGAGGCGCTGCAATGCGGCGCGCCGGTGGTCACATCGCGCACGTCTTCCCTGCCGGAAGTGGGGGGCGAGGCCGCCGAATACGTTGACCCGATGGATTCAAACAGTATTGCGCAGGGCATGGCGCGCGTTTTGACCGATGCCGACTTGCGGGCGCAGTGCCGCGAGGTCGGCTTTGCCCATGCGCGCCGGTTCACCTGGCAGAAGACGGCCCAGGCCGTGCTGGATTCCTACACCGAGGCTTTGAAGACGCCGTTGTATTCCCTGGCGCGCAGCTTTCCGGCAGTGACGCCCCGCGCCGGCAGGCGATTGCGGCTGGCATTCTGGTCCCCCTTCAATCCACGGCCTTCAGGCGTGTCCGACTACAGCGAATTGCTGGTCGCCGAACTGGGGAAAGAGGCGGATGTGGATTTGTTTGTAGATGGCTATCCATTGAGCAATTCCCCCTTGTTTGACACTTTTCCTTCTTATGATGGGAAAGCTTATCCACAGTTGGCGGCGCGGCAACCCTACGACATGACCTTGTATCAGGTGGGCAATAATCCCCTGCACCGTTATATGTACGATGCCATCCTGCGCTACCCCGGTATCATCACGTTGCATGACATCCACATCTACCACTTGGTCTTTCCTGTGTTTGCGTCTGTAGGCCGCCTGGACGACTTTTGGCAGGAAGTCGCGTTTTGTGAAGGGGCAGAAACGGCGCGAAAGGCAAAGTTGGATTATCTCGCCAATCAATTGGATCATTACCGCCTGCCGCTCAACAAACGCCTGGTTGTCAACAGCCGGGGCGTGGTCGTGCATAGCGCGTGGGGACAACAACGGGTGGTGCAGTACTCTTCCGCGCCGCCTGTGCGGGTCATCCCCTTTGGCCTGTTTCATTTGCCTGACGACAACGGCCAATTTGGAAAAATCATCCGCAAATTCCTCGGATTACCGACGGAGGGGTTCATCTTTGGGGTCTTTGGCAACCTCCATCGGGTCAAGCGGCTCCCCGTGACTTTGCGCGCTTTTGCCCGTGTACGCGCGCGTCATCCCCGCGCCGCCCTGTTTCTGATGGGGCCGGCAGACCCATCGGTGGCAGAGGTCATTGCGCCGCTCCAACAGAATCCGGCCCAAACGGCAGCTCAAGGCATTCATCTCTACATCAGCTATGCCGGCTATGATTTGATGTTGATGGCGATGCAGGCCGTGGATGTCGGCCTCAATTTGCGATACCCCACCGCCGGGGAGACTTCTGGAACCCTGAGCATGTTATTAGGACAGGGCAAGCCCACCATCGTCTCCGGTGTCGGCTCTTTCACTGAGTATCCTGACGCTTGCTGTCCCAAAATTCCGGTGAACGAGGACGAGGAAGAGCTGCTGTATCAGGCCATGCTGGCCTACCTGGAAGATTCCCAGGCCTATCAACAAGCCGTACAATCCGTTTACGCCTACACTCAAGACAAAACGTGGAGCGCGTGTGCTGCGAGCTATCTAAGCTTCATTGAGGAGATTTTGCGCGTATGAATGATACCCTGACCGACGATCATAGCTCCATCAATTCGGACGAAATCATGGTGCGCATCCGCGCGGCTATCCAGGAGCGCCGCGCTGCCTCCGGGCTGGACGGCGCCGAATTCGACGCCCTGGCGCGCGGCGCGCCCGTGCAGCCGACGTTGGCCGACCTGCGCCGCGACCTGGAACGGCTGGCCGATGCCACCCGGTACAGCGGCGTGGACATGCTTCTGAGCGACGTGCGGCCTTCACCCATCAGCGGGCTGATCCAACGCTTCCGCGCCGCGCTGCACGAGGCGATCTTGTTTTACGTCAACCGGCTGGCCGCGCAGCAAGCAGCCGTCAATCGTCTGACGTTTCAAACTCTTAAGACCGCTCTCCAAGTCATTGAGGCCCAACAGGCGCGCATCGAGACGCTGGAACGCGCCCGCGATGTTGCCGGTAATGCGGCAGAGGAAAAATGAAACTCGGTCTGGTCCTGCCGCGTTACGTCGCGCATACCAACATTTCGGCCGGCGCCGAACAGCTTGGCGCGCAACTGGCGCATCGGCTGGCCGCGCGCGGCCACGCGGTTGAAGTCATCACAACGTGCGCGCTTGACTTGCGCGACCCGCGCAACGAGTTGCCGGCCGGCGTGTCGCAAGATGGCACCGTCAGCGTGCGCCATTTCGAGATAGACCTGTCGCGTTGGGATCGCGCCCGGTACGAGGCGTTGACTCAGCGGTGGAACCAGGGGCGACTGTACGCCCAGGCCGATGAGGACGCCTGGCTGGATGCGCTGCCCCATGCTCCGCGTTTGTACGCCTACCTTGACCGCTGCCACACCGCGTACGACGCTTTGCTTTTCCTTCCCTACCTGGCGCCAACCACGCTGTACGGCGCAGTATTGTGCAGTGACCGGTTTGCCTTGATGCCCGCCCTACACGACGAACCTTTCGCGCGGATGCGCATAGTCCGCCTGTTAATGGAGTCGGCGCGTGCGGTTCTGTTTATGACCGAGGCGGAGCACACCCTCGCCGCGCATACCCTGGCCTATCGCCTGCGCGATGCGCATAGGGTGGGGGTAGGCGTTGACGCCGGGCCGGATGCGGGAGCGGGCGAGCGCTTCCGGCGGCAGTTGGGCCTTCGAGGCCCCATCGTGCTCTATTCGGGGCGGATCGAGGCGGCCAAGAACGTCCATCTGCTTCTGGCCTACATAGATGAATTTCGGCGGCGCTATCCTCAGCACGCTGCCGTGTCGTTTGTGTTGCGGGGATCCTCGGCGATGTACATTGCGCCGCGCGACAACGTGTACGTTTTGCCGCCGCAGCCGCCTGAGACTTACCGCGACGCCTACGCCGCCGCTCAGGTGGTGTGTCAGCCTTCGCAATTTGAGGCGTTCTCCATCGTGTTGATGGAGGGATGGCTGGGGGGCGCTGCCGCGCTTGTGTACGCCGGCTGCGACGTGACGCGCGCGCATGTCGCAGCGTGCAATGGCGGCTTGTGGTTTGGCGACGGCGAAGAATTTGGCGCAGCGCTTGACTGGCTTCTCACGCACCCGCAGGAGCGCGCCGCGATGGGGGCCGCCGGACGCCGCTACGTCCTCAATCACTATTCCTGGCAGACTGTGTTGCCGCGCGTGGAGGCGGCGTTGTCATGGTGATTCACCAACTCTCTCCGGCCTTTGTCCTGGGCGACGCCATCGGCAACCAGACGCACGCCATCCGCGCCGCGCTGCGTTCCTGGGGCATTCGGTCGCAAACGTATGCGCAGTTCCGCGACATGCGCCTGGGAGACAGCGGGATGGATTACCGCAAACTGCGCCTGGGGCGCGGCGCGCGGTTGATCTATCACCACAGCATCGGCACGCCTGTATCCGAAACTGCGCGCCGGTATCTTGACCGGTTGGTCTTCTATTACCATAACATCACGCCCAGCCATTTTTTGCGCGGCTACAACGACCGCCTGGCTGACCTCCTCGATCAGGGGCGGGCGGAACTACCGGCCTTTCGGGATGCACCGGTCGTGTGGGCCGATTCGGAGTATAACCGGCAAGAGTTGATGGCATTGGGGTTCTCCAATGTCCTGTTGATGCCTCTGTTGCTGGATACGACGGCGTTGCAACAGTCGGCGACTTCGGCTAAGGGGCGCGCTATCGTGGAACGCTATCCTCAAGTGGTGGAGGGTCGCGAGTGGGTCAACTGGTTGTTCGTCGGGCGCATCGTCCCCAACAAGCGCCAGGACGCGCTGATCCGGGCGTTCCATTACTACCAACGGTTGATTAATCCCTACTGCCGGTTGTTTTTGGTCGGCTCGCCCATCAATGCGCCGGGCTATCAACTGGAGCTTGAAACGTTGGTCGCCAGCCTGGGGGTGCAGCATGTCATCTTTGCCGGTTCGCCTTCGTTTGCCGAGGGGTTTGGCGGCTACTTTGCGGCGGCCAGCGTGTTCGTGTGCGCCAGTGAACACGAGGGCTTTGGCGTGCCGGTCATTGAAGCGTTTGCGTTCGGACTGCCGGTGGTGGCGCTGAACGCCACGGGCGTTCCATGCGCCGCCGGCGACGCTGGACTGCTGGTAAGCGACAACACCCCGGCAACCCTGGCCGAGGCCGTTCACCTGTTGTTGACCGAGCGTGGCCTGCGCGCCCGCCTGTCCCATCACGCGCCAGCGCGCGTCGCGGCGCACGCGCCGGTGCAATTCGAGGCGAGTTTGCGCGCACAGATCGCTTCCTTGCGATAAACAAGAGGGAGGATAGAATGGGAATCCAAATTATGGCGCAAACGGCTGTCCGTTGTGTGGTGCAACTGCTTGATCCGCGTGGTTGGAATGATGCTTCGGTTTTTGTTCGCAACGCCTACCGGCGAATTTTACTGCGTGAACCAGACCCTGCTGGCTTCAAATTTTACGTAGAGCAGTTAGCGAGTGGGCGGTCGGACCGTTTGCGCTTCGTGTGGAATTTGCTAAACTCGGAAGAGTTTCATTTCCGCTTTCGGATGGTCGGCAAACAGACGTTGCAGGAGCGGCTGCACAAAGCTCGCTGCGACCTGGTCAATTTGCTACCCCCTGCCAATGATATACTGGACCTGGGAGGGGCAAACGTGGAGGTGGTAGAAGGCTCGTTGGTCGCTATGGGCTACCCGCATCCCTTCCAGCGCATTACCATTGTTGACCTGCCCCCCGACCAGCGCCTTGCCCAGTTTCACTATCAGTATGAGCGCCACGGCGAATGGTTGACAACCCTGCGCGCTCAGGTACGTTATATTCACGGAAGCATGGCAGATTTGAGTATGCTTGCGGATGCGAGCATGGATCTGGTCTGGATGGGACAGAGTATTGAACATGTGACCGAACCAGAAGCCCGCCATGTGATGGCGGAGGTGTACCGCATTTTGCGGCCAGGCGGTTATTTTTGCTTTGATACTCCCAATGCCACCCTGACGCATATTCAGGTTCCTGGCGGCGTGATTTACCCGGAGCATCAATATGAATATCGGGTAGAGGAATTAGAAGAGCGTGTGCGGGCGGTTGGGTTTCATATTCTCGATATCAAGGGGATTGCACCCATGCCGAAAACGCTCAAGACGGGTGTTTTTGACAATCTGGAATTATACCTGAACACGTATGTATGTGATGAACCCCGATTGGCTTATTTGTTTTACATGAAATGCCAGAAGCCTATCTAACCTGATTGAGTCAAGGAGGTCCGCTATGTCACACATGGTATGGAATGGTTGGCGCCGGTGGGCGTTGGTAGCGTTGATTCTGGCTGTTGTTCCGTGGATTCGTCTTACTTCACAGCCGACGAGCGCGGACATAGCCGAGTCTCCGCCGCAGCAATTCAGCCCGGTGCAATTGAGTGGTTCGTGGATCAAGGAATCGGGCGCTACGTTGTCTGACCTGGATGGCAACGGCACCCTGGAGATCCTCTTCGGTGGGCGGACCGTGACCAACGGTAATGCCACGCTGGGGTGTGAAGGCAAAGTCTACGCCTACAACACCGATGGGTCGTTGAAATGGCAAACGACCGTTCGGGCCGACATCAACTCCAGCCCCGCTACGGCTGACTTGAACGGCGACGGCGTGAAAGATGTCGTGGTGGGCATGGGGGCATGGATGGTGGATGGTGCCAGCGGATCCGATTTGCAGTATGACTGCCCTGGCGGCGTTGTTGCGTTGAATGGGCAGAACGGCAATATCTTGTGGTACTTTGATACAGCAGATTATGGAGAATGGGACGGTCCTAACGGACGCCTAGACGGCGTTTATTCATCCCCTGCTATTGCCGATCTTGATGGCGACGGTGCGCTGGATATTGTTTTCGGCGCGTGGGATCACTGCATCTATCGGCTCGATCAAAACGGCAATGCGCTGTGGAATGGGTTGCCGGGCACCGAAGGGCGCTGCAACAACCGGGGGTACTGGAACAGGGATACGGTTTGGGCTTCACCGGCTCTGGCGGACCTCAATGATGATGGCAAGCTGGAAATTGTTATCGGCGCCGACATCAGCCTAGGCGGCCCTGAAGGGTATTTGTACGTGATGGATGCTGCCGGCACTGTTCTGGCCCGCCGGCAGTTCCCGCAAGTATTTTTCTCCTCGCCGGCCGTCGCCGATTTGGATGGCAATGGCGTGCTTGATATCGCAATTGGCACCGGTATTGCCGATCGCAACCCCGGCGTCGGGTTTTACGTAGTGTTTGCTCACTATGACCCGGCGCAAGCAGATATTAGCACCCGCCTGGTGGTAGACTGGCAGCCGGCGGTGGCCGGGCGCGTGTATGCTTCGCCGGCCGTCGGCGACATCAACGGCGATGGGTACCTGGACGTTGCGGTGCAATCCTACCTGGGGGATACCTGGCCGTGGTGGCCGATGCATGGCTACGCACTGGACTTCAAAAATCGCAGCATCATTTTCGACACATGGCTGTGTGATGGCAGCCCATCGTCATACAATTATCAGGGCATTATGTTTGGCTCTCCGCTCATCGCCGATGTCGCCGGGAGCAGCAGCCTTGAGGTACTTTTTACCATGCGCAACGACGTCGTTATTTTGAATGCGAACGGCACGTATTACACTTACGCCGCCAGCAATTGCGCCGGCAGCACACCGCCGACCACGAGTTATAACTTGAGCACCGGCGGCGGCTTCTACGGCACGCCGGCGGTCGGCGATCTGGACGGTGACGGCGATTATGAAATTGTCGCAGCCGGCTATTGGAACAACCTGAACACGTCCGATCTACGCGGCGGCTTGTATGCCTGGACCGGTTTCAAGAAGGGCGCTGCACCCTGGCCTATGTTCCGTCAGAACGCCCAGCACACCGCCAGTCTGCTTGTGCCTTCGTTGCAGGTTTCCCCTGCTAGCATCGTCATTCCTTTCGGCAGTGGGCAGACCCCCGCGGCGCAGCAGATTGTCATTTCCAACCTGACGCCGGGGACTTCTTTCGACTGGAGTGCGTCCATCAATTGGGCTGGTTCTGAGGCCGCCAACTGGTTTACCCTGAGTGCGCTTTCCGGCACCGTTTCCCAGTCCACAGAAATAGCTCTGGAAGTAGTCGCTGCCCAGACGGTAGACCCTGGCACGTACCAGGCGGTGATTACGATTATCGGGGAAGATGCGGAAAACAGTCCGCAGCAGATTACGGTGCAATATATCGTGCCGCCGCCTACTTTGCTGGTTAATCCCTCGGGGGTGCTGTTCCTCCTTGCCCCAGGTGAAAGTGATGTTGAGGCGTTGCGGGTTTTGACCAGCAACACAGGCGGGGGGGGGGCCATTCAGTGGACGGCGAGCGAGTCGCTCTCCTGGTTGTTCCTCAGTCCGCTCAGCGGCGATACGGCCAGTAATCCCTATCTGACGCTTACGGTGGATAGCACCGGGATGAGTGAAGGCTTCCACACTGGCGCGGTGGCGCTCCATGCTACGACCGCCGGTGTCACCAATCCGGATCAGACGGTGGAGGTTACGTTTTATTTTGGCTCCGTCCAGCGTATCTATATCCCATTAGCATTGAGGAAATATTGAGTTTACCGTATGGGCAGCAGTTGAAGCGGGTGAGCCAGCCGATCATCAAGCGGCTGGCTCCCTGGGCAGGCTTCTGGGGGATTTTTCTCTGGTGCTGGCGTGTGCGTGACCTGTTTCACAGGATCCCTGCTTATGGGGATGCTTTGGAGGTAATATGGGGCATACGCTATTATTATGATTCGCTTTTTGTGATGCATCGCTCCCCGTTGTTCACCCCCTTAGTTTTTCATCCGTGGGGCTGGCAAACCGCAACGTTGGCGCATACACCAGTTTTCTTTCTTGCGGCTCTGCCTTTCTATGCGTTGGGAGGGGCAGCCTTTGCCTACAACATTCTGGCCATTGTGCCGTCTGTGGTTTCATTTGCGGGCGTATTCCGTTTTGTGCGGTTGTTTGCTTCCCGTTTTTCGGCTACGGTTGCGGCGCTGGTCTTTACGTTTGTCTATATGCGTTGGTTCCGAGTGCAATGCCATCTCCACATTTTGTGGGCTATCAGTTTATTACCGTGGTTAGCCTGGACTATCGAAAACATCAATCGCAAACCAGAGTGGACTACGAGGAAGGCCATCTGGCGAGCAGGGTTGATTTGGGGAATGATGATCAATGTTTCACTTTATAGCATTTTCCTGGGAGGCCTGGTTTTTATCTTCTTAGGGAAGAAGTTCTGGCAGATTAAAAATATATTACGAGTACTGGCGACCGCTGTACTGGCGCTCGTGTTGGCCTCTCCAACCATCGTTTTGTACTGGCGGGGTAGCCAGTTGATCCGATTGTATCAGTGGGGTATAGCACACAATTTGCATTGGGGAATCAGTCTTAATGGGCTTTTTGCGCCCTTTACGGCGCATTCTTTGGAGATTGTCAGAAAAATCTCCAGTGTTCTTTACAGTGGCCCTCACGACGAGTCGGGAGTTTCTACTCTGGGATTGGTCACCTGTGTACTGGCCTGTGTGGGTTTGGTGCTCGTGATCAAGAAGAGACCCTGTCCGTGGGGGCTGCTATGGCTGACGATAGGCGGCGGCCTTCTTGCGATGGGTTTGTTGTTCAAATGGAATGGTGTTGTGGTGCAGATTGATGGAATTCGAGGGCTTGATGCCATACTTTGGCGGATTGGACATAGTCTCAAACCAGGGCTTTTTCCAACCGTATTGCCTGAGCCAGGTTTTGAAGCGGGAATTCCCTTGCCTGGTTTTTTGATGATGGTTTTTGTCCCATTTTGGGAATCAGCGCGGGCGTTGGATCGGTATGTTTTCCTGGCCATGTTGGGGGCGGTTACTTTAGCCGCAATTGCCTTGCAGAAGTTCCCTAAGCTTGTTCGCTATTCTTTGGTCTTACTTTGGCTGGTAGAGATATTGCCGCCTCCTACCACTGAGGGGGTGCCTGTCTATTTTCAACTGCATCCAGCTTATGCTTGGCTGGCTTCACAGTCTTTGGAAGTCGACGAAGGTATTGTTGATATGAGCTATCCGACATTATCTATGGGTGGCGAGGTACTCACTGCTGCCTCGTTACATGGAAAACCAACGATCTCTGGGCAGGGTTCATTCTTTCCTGAACCTACGATTTGGTTGTGGAATCATTTGACGACCGAAAAGGAGGCTTTGTCTCGACCTTATATTGGGGCTCTCTTACATCAGTACCATGTGCGTTACCTTTTTCTCCACATGTTGGGGAATAGGGAGCAGGGTATGTGGTCTATGGTTGTCAAGAATCCTGTTTTTCAACCTGTAGGTTGTTTCGATCCTTTGCCGGAAGTTACACCCTGGCCCTATCCAATTTGTGTGGCTGAGTTAAGACCTGTCGCGGCCCGGTCTGATATACTGCTTCGGCAAACGGGATGGTCTCCTCAGGAAAATTGGGGTACTTGGGCGCAAGGACTTGTGTCTACAGTTCAGTGGTTGGTGGCGACGCAACAAGATTATTCCTTGAGACTTGAGGCTCTCCCATTTTGTGCGCCAGGTCGTTACCAGGCGGTGACGATCAAGATCAATGGACAAATGCTTACCCATCATCAATGGCAAGGTTGTGAGACATGGGAGGAAGATGTGGCTATTCCGAGTTCTTTCGTAAAGAGTGGATGGAACCAACTTACCTTTGAGTATGGTTATGCTGTAAGCCCATCTGATGTTACGGGAGGGATGAACCCCGATTTGCGTTTGTTGAGTGTAGGCTTTGTCAAGCTGGAAGTGATTGAGTAGCCAATGCACATCCTTCACATCATCCAGCGTTACTGGCCCGTGCGCGGTGGCGCCGAAGTCCATTTTGGGGAAGTCTCTACCTATCTGGCCGCGCAGGGCCATGAAGTAACGGTCGCCGCGACGGATGCGTTTGACTTTGAACTTTTCTGGAATCCCCGCCGTCGCCGGGTGACGGAGCGTGAATCCGTGCAGGATGGCGTCCGCATCCTGCGTTTTCCGGTGCGCCACCTCCCTTTGCCCGGCATTGCCTATCCCGGTGTTCGCCGCCTGTTGTGGCTGCTTTCAATGGTGCGCCCGCTGCCTGTTGCTTTGATGGCGTGGGTGTCGCGCTTTACCCCGTGGGCTCCTGATCTTTGGCGCTGGTTGCGGACGACCGATGAACCCTTTGACTTGGTCGGCGGGATGAATATCTGTTTTGAGCCGTTGCTCGAAGCCGGATTACGTTTTGCGCGGCGGCAGGGTATTCCGTTTGTCATCTACCCCCTGACTCACCTGGGGGCCGGCCCCAGGCCGGGAGAGGATGCACTGGGGCGCTTTTACACGATGCGCCATCAAGTGGATTTGGTCCTCCGCAGCGACAGGCTGGTTGCGCAGACGCTGACCGAGCGTGACTTCTACGTGGAACGCGGGCTGCCGCCGGATCGCGCCTTGGTTGCCGGGCCGGGCGTCACTCCTGCAAACGTGCTTGGTGGGGACGCGCGGCGTTTTCGGCAGCGTCACCATATCCCAGAAACGACTCCGCTGGTGCTGGCGCTTTCAGCGATGGCGTACGATAAAGGAACGGTTCACGTGGTCGAAGCGGTGCGCCGGTTGTGGGCGCAGGGACGTGTAGTGGAATTGGTGTTGGCCGGCGCGCTGTTGACGCCGTTCAGCCGTTATATGGAACGGCTCCCCGCTGTTGACCGCGAGCATATCCATCTGCTTGGCCCCGTGAGCGAGGAGGAGAAGCGCGATGCGCTGGCGGCCGCCGACATTTTTGCGTTACCCTCGCGCACAGATTCCTTCGGCATCGTCTACCTGGAGGCGTGGCTGTACCGGAAACCCGTGATCGGCGCGCGCACCTGGGGCGTCACCGATGTGATCGTTGACGGGGAGGATGGCCGTCTCGTGCCGTTCGGCGATGTGCCGGCTCTGGCGGATACCATCGCCTTCCTTGCCGATCATCCTGAAGTGCGGGCAGCAATGGGCGCGCGGGGTGAGCAAAAAGTCTACGCCCAACACACGTGGGAGCGCAAGCATACGCTCGTCCATCGTTTGTATCTTGACCTCGTGAAAGCGTGACGGATTCGGATGCAGCTAGCCATCAACGCGACGGAAATCGGGCGACAACGCGGTGGCAACGAAAGTTATCTGACCGGCCTGTTACAAGGGCTTGCCGCGCTGGATGTTGCCGGCGACGTTAGCCTCCTGATGACGCCGGATGGTCTCACGGCGCTGCCAACGCTTACGTCGGCGGCCTATCCCACCGTGAACACTGGCTCCTACCGGCAACTACCCTTCTACCTCTGGCAGCAGACCTATCAACTTATGCGCCTGCGCCCGGATTGGTATCTCTCCACCTTCTTCCTGCCGCCCATCACCCCCTGCCGGGCGGCGGTGTTGGTTCACGATATGTCGTTTCGCGCCCACCCGGAGTATTTTCCCCGCTTCATTGCGCTCTACATGCGCGTGTTGACCGGCCTGGCCGTGCGCCGGGCAGAGCGGGTCATCGCGCTGTCGGAGTTTACGCGCCGTGAGATTCTGCGCTTTCATCCTACTGTGGCTCTGAAGACCGTTGTCGTACTGCCAGGCATTGATGCGGTTTTCCACCCTGATCCCACGGCCAATGACGCCGCGATGCTCGCTCCCTTCGGCCTGACCCCGGGTTACATCCTGGCGCTCGGCAACATTCATCCCCGCAAGAACCTGGCGCGGCTGCTGGATGCGTACGATCTGCTGCGCCGCCGGCGTGCCGACACGCCGCCGCTCGTCTGGGCCGGCGCGCCGCGCTGGAGCAGCGCCGAGTTGGTTGCGCGCGCGCAGACGGCTGGGGTGCTGTTGCCCGGCTTCATTCCTCAGACAGCAATGCCTGCCCTCTACCGGCAGGCTGCCATGCTCGTCTACCCCTCGCTTTATGAAGGCTTTGGCCTGCCGCCGGTGGAGGCGCTGGCCTGCGGCACGCCAGTCATCACCAGCAACACCACGAGTTTGCCGGAGGCCGTCGGCGACGCCGCGTTGACTGTAGACCCGACCGCTGCGCCGGGGGTGGCGGAGGCGATGGCGCGTCTCCTGGAGGATGCGCCGTTGCGTACCGCGTTGCGGCAGGCTGGCCTGGCGTGGAGTCAACGCTTCACGTGGGAGAAGACGGCGCAAGCCTTGCTGACAGCATTGCAGGCGACGTAGTCAAAAAGAAGAATGTCCGCGGCTGCGAACATTCTTCTTGTCTGCCGATCAGGAGCAGAGGGGCGCTCCTGCGCTGGGCTGGAGTCACGCGGTTGCAGGGATCAGGGAGGAGTTGCCGGGCCAGGCAGCGTGAAAAAGAACGTGCTCCCCTGTCCGGGCGCGCTCTCTACCCAGGCCTGCCCGTCTAACTTCTCCGCGATGCGCCGGACAATGACCAGCCCTAACCCATTGCCCTCTTCTTCGGTTCGCAAGCGGCTGAACGGTTGAAACAGTCGCGCCTGTTCTTCCGTTGTCAACCCCCGGCCGTTATCCTGAACCCAGAAGCACACCTTGCCCCCCTCTTGGATTGTCGCTCCGAGGGTCAATTGCGGCGACTGCCCTCCGTACTTGATCCCATTGCTGAGATAGTTCATCCATATTTCTTCCACCCAGGGTGCGTATCCGAGCGCCATCGGCCATTGCGCCGGCAGCGTGTAGGTGACTTGCCGCTTTTGCGCCAACGGCTCCAAGCGTTCCTGGACAACCTGCACGATTTGCGCGGTGTTGATTGGGGTTGTGGCAGGTTTTTCACTGCGGCGTATCCGGGCGAAGAGCAAAAGTTCTGAGACAGCCTGACTCAGTGCGTGTCCGGTGCGCGTCAGTTCCTTGAGGTATTCCTCGATTTTGTCCTGTGTCAATTCTGCAAAACTCATTTCCAGGAATTCCGCATAACCGATGCACACGCCGATTCTTTGTTGGATGCTGTGCGCCACGGTTGAGGCAAACGCATCCAAATCGGCATTTTGCGCCTTTAGCTCTTGGTTGAGCCGGCGTACTTCGGTGAGGTCCTGGAAACGCGCCAGGCTGATGGAAATGGCGCGGTGTAGTTCGGCATTACTGGCCGGCTTGATCAGGTAGGCGCCTACGCCCACATGGCTGGCCTGCCGGACCAGTTCGGGAGATTCGTGGGCTGTCAGCAGCACAATCGGGGTGGGGCAGCTCTGTTGGATTTGTTCGGCGGCTTTCAGTCCGGCAATGTGATCGTCCTGTTGCGTCGTCGGATCCCACATGCGCAAATCCATCAATACGACGTCGGGGTGGGTGGCGTTGGTTATTTGCACGGCAGTCATTCCGTCATACGCGCAGCCGACAACCTGGCAGCCGATTCCTTGTACCTGGAACTGAATCAGTTCATTGTTCAGGACTTCGTCGTCCACGACAATGACCCGAATGGGGGCTGAAGCAACCATGTCTAAAACAACTCCACATCCTGCACGTTAGGGCGAAGGTGATAGAACGTTTGCGTCGCCAGCACACACGCCGCTACGTCGGCAAAAATAGACACCAGTACTTGATCCGTCTCACTGAATTTGGCCGGCTCTTTGTTGACCAGCTCCATCACACCTAGGAGCCGCTCGCCAGCTTCGAGGGGCAGGCACATAATGGACTGTGTGAGGAAGGCAAACTCTTCGTCCACCTGGAACGAGAAGCGCCAGTCCTGACGCGGTTCGTTGACAATGACCGGCGTGCGATTGACGGCCACCCATCCGGCCACCCCCGCATCGCCTGGGATACGCCGCCCCGGCAACTCCTGTTGGAGTTCCCCATGGACGAGGATGAACACCAGTTCACCGGTTTCCGGGTCTTGTTGCAAGACAGAGCCATCCTTGCTACCTACGACTGTCACGAGGCGCCCCAACAATTCATCCAGGGTGAATAATGGATCGGGGGCATTTACGACTCGATCGCGGGCCTGGTACAGTTCTGCGGCCATCTCCACGTACCGCTTGAGGGCGGCAATTTCTTCTTGATGCGCCAGGGCCTCGGCCTGTAGGCGGGTGTTGTCCTGTTGGAGAAAGCGTAATGCTTCTGAACTCATGGCAACCTCCATTCTGGGTGAGTGACTATTTTCATCATACTGCCAAAATGGTATCTGGGCAAACGAATTATCATTCGAAATTGGCAATCAGGGGGTGCACACTGTCGCGCAGAGATTCTAAAGGGTGGGGATCCCGGCGTCTGCACGGATGTGTTGGGACGAATACTTGACCCACTGGACGAAAAATTCAGACTGGGTGTCAAGCGGCACCCGCCCTGAATTTTTTTGTACCCCCAGCAGGACAGGAACCCACGCTGGTGGAGAAGGGGATGCTGGCGATTTTCCCGTTCGATGCGCTGGTGAATCGCTGACTGTCGTTGCCGGCGATGGTAGACCGCTGGGCCGGCGCTGCTGAAACTGCATTGCTTCCTGATAAAATGACCCAGGATGTTGCCGCAACTGACCACGCGATAACGGGAACTGATAGTGCCCCGGTCAATATGGCCCGCGCTCTGTGCCGACTCAAACATCGCCAACGGCCCGGTAATACCCGCTTGGCAACTGGCAAGGGGGCCGACTGATGAAAATCTGGTTGAAGCGCCTCAACGTCGCCAACCAGTGGATGTAGAATGATCTGAAGCAATAAATGTCGCCAAGGGCCAGATTTGCGGGTTTGTCTACTTGAGAGTAAACTAACTCCAGTGGACTGCCAAAGAAAACGCTCCGCGATGATTAGAGCAGCGGGGTGAGAAGTCCCAGGCGACGTAACCGTCCAGGTAAACAGAGCATAGCCTACCTGCCCGCCAGGTTTTGTTTTGATCGATCGCAAGGGGAGGCTGTTAAGTATTCCAATGGTGAACACTCCTTTGCTAGACTTAGAAATCCATATCTCTCGCCGACCTGAGTTGGACTACCTGGTTCACATCCACCTGAGCAGTGGTCAGGACTTCACCGGCGACCTTGCCGCCGACCTTGCCGATTGGGTGTCCACCGGCAACCCGCAGGCCAATGGCCAGCGCCTCTTCGCCGCTCTCTTCACCGATCCCGACCTTCTCCGCGCCTGGAATGTCGCCAGCGGCCAGTCGCCGCAGCGCTGCATCCGCCTCTGGCTGGACGCGGACACGCCTGAACTCCACGCCCTGCCCTGGGAACTGCTGCACGACAGCCAGACCTTCCTGGCGGCTGACGCCGCCACGCCCTTCTCGCGCTACCTGCCGGGCGACGCGCCATGGGGTGGCCTCGTCGTCGAGCGGCCTATCCGCATCCTGGCGGTGATTTCCAACCCCGCCGACCTCGCACACAACCTCGCACCCCTCGATGTAGTTGCCGAGCGTGCCTTGTTGACCGACGCCCTAAACGACCTCGCGCCTACGCATTTCCGCCTGGAAATCCTGGAATTCCCTGTGACGCCTGAACGCCTGGAACGCGCGCTGGCGCTCGGCCCCCACGTCCTGCATTTTGTGGGATACGGCGTGTTCAATGCGCACCGCCAGGAAGCCGCGCTTTACCTACAAGACGACGCAGACAACACCCAACCCGTGACCGACGCCCAACTGAGCGATATGCTCCGCCGTCAGGCAAAGATCCCTGGCCTGATCTTCCACCCGCGAGGAATGGAAGCAATACCTCGGCGACGAACCCTATCGCGCGACTTGCCCCAATCTCCCCATCCTCGAAAAGGTGCAGCCGTGACTCTCACTCGACGCCCGGTATTCCATGCTACAATGAGGCTAACCTGAGCCATAGGAGATAAAAATGGCTATGACACAAACATTGGCCGATTTAACCCACACCGAATTTGATCGCCTGATCAAGCGCCACATTGAACCGATGGCGCAATGGGACGGGACGCTGCCGCTGGACACGCTGCTGCAAACCTGGGCCGAGATTGAGCAAAGCAAAGCGCCGCTGGAATTTGAGGATGCCTTGCTCGCCGCCGTTCACGTCTGATCTCAAGGACATACCCCGTCATGCCCATCAAAAAATCTGAACTCTACACCTCTCTCTGGAAAAGCTGCGACGAACTGTGCGGGGGGATGGATGCTTCGCAGTACAAGGATTACGTGCTGATCCTGCTCTTCGTCAAGTACATCTCCGACAAGTACGCCGGGCAGCCGGACGCGCTGATCGAGGTGCCCGCCGGCGGCGGGTTTGCCGATATGGCCGCGCTCAAAGGTGACAAGGAAATCGGCGACAAGATCAACAAGATCATCGCCCGGCTCGCCGAGGCCAATGACCTCAAGGGCGTCATTGACGTGGCCGATTTCAACGACGCCGACAAACTCGGCCGGGGCAAGGAGATGGTGGATCGTCTCTCCAACCTGGTCGCCATCTTCGAGAACCCCGGCCTGGACTTTAGCCGCAACCGCGCCGAGGGCGACGACCTGCTGGGCGACGCCTACGAGTACCTCATGCGCCACTTCGCCACCGAGTCCGGCAAGAGCAAGGGGCAGTTCTACACGCCCGCCGAAGTCTCCCGCGTGATGGCGCAGGTCATCGGCATTCGCCATGCTAAAAGCCAGGCTCAAACGCTCCATGACCCTACCTGCGGTTCGGGGGCACTCTTGATCAAAGCCGCCGATGGGTCGCCGCACGGGGTGACCATCTACGGGCAGGAGATGGATAACGCCACCGCCGCCCTGGCGCGGATGAATATGATCCTCCACGGCCACCCCACGGCGGAAATCTGGCGGGATAACACCCTATCCAGCAAAGCGTGGAGCAACGGCTTCAATCCGTATGAGGACCTCTACGGGCGTTTCGAGGATGGCATCCCGCCCCAGAAGAACGGCGACTATGCCTTCCTGCTGCACCTGCTGCGCTCGCTCAAGAGCACGGGCAAGGGCGCGATCATCCTGCCGCACGGCGTGCTCTTTCGCGGCAACGTCGAGGGCGACATCCGCCGCAACCTCGTGCGCCGGGGCGTCATCAAGGGCATCATCGGCCTGCCCGCCAACCTGTTTTATGGGACGGGCATCCCGGCCTGCATCCTCGTGTTGGACAAGGAGAACGCCGCCGAGGAAGATGTACAGGACATTGCCGCGCACCTGCGGGGCGGCGTCCCCAACCGTGACGTTGACGCCCTGGCCCGCTATTGGGATGTGTTTCCCGGCCTCAAGGCGACCCTGTTTGCGCCGGGGAAGGATGGGCGCATTACGGTAGAGACGCAAAATCTTGCGTCTCTACCAGACGCAAAATCTTGCGTCTCTACGGTATCACACAGGATATCTACGATGGAAAAATACAAGGGCAAATATCGCATCCCCAGCGCGCGCTGGGCGGCCTGGGATTATGGCAGCAATGCCGCGTATTTCGTCACCATCTGCATCAATGATCGCAGTCACGGTTTTGGCGAGGTCGTCAATGCGGAAATGGTTCTGACGCCGCTGGGTCAGGCGGCGGTAGATTGCTGGGATGAAATCCCCACCCATTTCCCGTTTGTGGTATTGGGTGGATTTGTGGTGATGCCTAACCACATCCACGGGATTATCATCATTGACAAACCGGATGATGGTGATGACGCCGTACAGACGCAAGATATTGCGCCGGTACAGACGCAAGATATTGCGTCTCTACCCCGGAATAAATTCGGGCCACAGTCGCAAAACCTGGCGTCTATTGTGCGCGGGTATAAAATCGGCGTCACCAAATACGCCCGTGAACATAATTTGCCGTTCAGATGGCAAGAACGTTATCACGATCACGTCATCCGTAACGAGGGCGAATATGAACGTATCCGAAAATACATTGAGAAAAACCCTCAGAAATGGGCCGATGATACATTTTACGCACCGTAGAGACGCAAGATTTTGCGTCTCTACACCGCGCGATCGTACAGACGCAAGATTTTGCGTCTCTACGATACGGGGTATAGGGCAATGGGGAATGTAGGCCAACTCGAACGCGCCACCCAAAATCGTGTGATCAACCTGTTCCAGCAACGCCTGGGCTACACGTACCTGGGCGACTGGCAGGACCGCGAGGGCAACCGCAACATCGAAGAGACCTACCTGCGGCGGCGGGGGTACGCGGATGCGCTCATTGATCGCGCCCTGTACCTTCTCAACCGGACGGCCGGCGACCAGAGCAAAAGCCTCTACGACCTCAACAAATCCATCTATGGCCTGCTGCGCTACGGCGTGCAGGTGGAGCCGGAGGTGGGCGAAAACAGGCAGACCGTTCACCTGATGGATTGGGAACACCCGCTCGAAAACGACTTCGCCATCGCCGAGGAAGTGACCGTCGCCGGCGTCCACACCAAGCGCCCGGACGTGGTGCTCTACGTCAACGGCATCGCCCTGGGTATGCTGGAACTCAAACGCTCCACCGTTTCGGTCGGCGAGGGCATCCGCCAGAACCTCGACAACCAGCAGGCCGCCTTCATCCAGCCCTTTTTCGCCACCATACAGTGGATCATGGCCGGCAACGACACGGAGGGCCTGCGCTACGGCGTCATCGAAACCCCCGAAAAATACTATATGACGTGGGTAGAGACGCAAGATATTGCGTCTCTACGGATAGATATGCACCAACTCACCGTCAACGATCTAACCGTGGACGTGGTCCGCAAAGACATCAAACACCTGCTCGCCCACTGGGAACTCCTCCTCGGCGTGACCGTCGCCGAGTGGGGCGTCAAACACATGAAGACCCGTTGGGGTACTTGTAACGTCGCCGCGCGACGCATCTGGCTAAACCTCGAGCTCATCAAAAAGCCGCCCCAGCCTGGACTACATCGTTCTGCACGAAATGGCCCACCTCCTGGAGCGCCATCACAACGACGCCTTCACCGCCTTGATGGATCGCTTGATGCCCCAGTGGCGCTTCATCCGCGAAGAACTCACCCGGGCGCCGTTGGGGCATGAGGCGTGGAGGTATTGAGCCAACGCAGAGGTTATTTTCAAAATAGGGAGCAAGCGACCGTATGCCGAACAAACCATGGAAACCCAGCCCGGAACCCACCCGGTATGACCGGGAGCGCGTAGCGCGTCTTCAACCGTTAAAGGAGGCAGTGGCGCGCTTGGGTCTGCCGCCGATCCGCGTCCGCAAGCTCAACGGCCTCCTCAACGCGGTGGAAATGCAAATCGAGGACGGCGGCGACAGCCCGGAAGTCAACCAACACCTGGTGGCTGCGCTGCGCGCTGCACTGCTCCATCAGGTGACAGAGCGCGAGGCGCAGCCTGCGCTCAAAGCCTTAGATGCCTTCGTCCAGAGCGAAACGCAGCGGTGGGCGCAAGTCCGGGCCGGCACGCTGCCACCCATCGTCCTGACGCCGGAAGAGGAACTGGATGACTTGATGCAAGAAGGCTACACGCTGCTGGAAGCCCGGCAGCAAATCCCCGCCATGGACTGCTGGCTGGAGGTCTGGGAGCGCATCAAACAACTGGCGACGCCGGCGATGCGCACCACGCAAGACTTCGACGCCGCCTATCCAATGCTGCAAAGCGTCTTCAACTGGTGTAGCGACCTGGAGATGGAACTGCACAATGCCGGGATTAGAGACCCGGCCTATTTCACCCACTTGATCCGGTACGTGGACGAATTCCTTGCCCAATTCCCTGCCGAAGACGCCACCCGTTACGTCAATATGCTGCGGGCCAAAGGCGAATCCCTGTGGGAGCTGGGGCAGCAGACCGAAGCGGAAGCCGTGTATCGGGACCTGATCGCGCGCTACCCCGATGAGGGGTGGGCTTACATCGGGTGGGCCGATCAATACTACCTGTATGACAAGAGCCTAAAGGCGTATGCGCCGGCGGAGGCGATCTTGTTGCAGGCGTTGGCGCGGCCCACCCTCCGCGACCGGGGCGATGTGTTGGACCGGCTCATCGGCCTGTACGAAGAATGGGGCAAACCGCAGCAACAGGCGCGCACCACGGCGGAATTGGACCAATGGCGCCAGCAGCAAGCGCCGGAAGTCCGGCCGATGCCGTCATTCAAGTTCGCCCCCGCTCCTCTGGATGCGGCGAATCCCAAATCGCTGCCCATCCCTCTGCGCCGCAACGATCCGTGCTGGTGCGGCAGCGGCAAGAAGTACAAGCATTGTCATATGCACAGCGATCAGGCCGGGAAGCGCTGAAAAAAAAGTTCGCCCGCAAGTCTGCCGGGCGAACAGGCACAACCCAACGCAGCGTGTTCAAATTTGCGTTGCCAGTCCACACAGATTAGGGAGGCAAAATGCTATCGCGACTTTGGTTGAAGCTGTTGACTCTGGCTCTGTTCGTGAGCCTGCTATTACCGGGGAATGGTCCGGAGCGACTCCAGGCCGCGCCGGCCGCCTACGATTGCGCTGCCGCCGCCGGCCTCCCGCAAACCGAGTGTGAGGCTCTGGTGGCCCTCTACACTGCCACGGGCGGCGACAATTGGTACCGCAAGACCGGTTGGTTGCAAACCACCACGCCCTGCACCTGGCACGGCGTCACCTGCCAGGCGGGACGTGTCTACTCGCTTCTCCTGGGTAGCAATCGCCTTGCTGGCGCTCTCCCGCCAGAAATCGGCAATCTTACTGCATTGACGTCTCTTGATCTACCCGGCAATGCTCTGACCGCCCTCCCGCCGGAAATCGGTAATCTCACTGCGCTGATGAGATTTGACGTGGATAGCAACGCCCTGACAACTCTTCCAGCGGAGATTGGCAATCTCACCGCGTTGACGTCCCTTGATCTGAGCTACAATGCCCTGACCACCCTCCCACCGGAAATCGGCAATCTCACCGCGTTGACGTCCCTTGATCTGAGCTACAATGCCCTGACCACCCTCCCGCCGGAAATCGGCGGCCTCATCGCGTTGACGTCCCTTAATCTGAACGGCAATGCCCTGACCACCCTCCCGCCGGCAATCGGCGGCCTCACTGCGTTGACGTCCCTTAATCTGAGCAACAACGCCTTGACCACCCTCCCGCCGGAGATCGGCAACCTTACTGCGTTGGCGTCCCTTTACCTAAGCGACAACGCCTTAACCACCCTCCCACCGGAGATCGGCAACCTTACTGCGTTGGCGTCCCTTTACCTAAGCGACAACGCCTTGACCACCCTCCCACCGGAGATCGGCAACCTTGCTGCTTTGACGTCCCTTTCTCTGGACAACAATGCCTTGACAACTCTCCCATCGCAGATTGGCAATCTCACTGCATTGATGTCCCTTTCCCTGGACAACAACGACCTGACAGCGCTTCCGCCGGAGATCGGCAATCTCACCGGGCTGACGTGGCTTTACCTGGGCAGCAATGCTCTGACCGCTCTCCCTCCGGAGATTGGCAACCTTACCGCGTTAGATGGCCTTTTCCTGAGCGATAATGCTCTGACCGCCCTCCCGCCGGAGATTGGTAATCTCACTACGTTGAATCGGCTGAACCTTTCTAATAACGCGCTGACCACCCTCCCGTCGGAGATCGGCAATCTCACTGCGTTGTCGGAACTTGTTCTATCCAACAACGCGCTGACTGCCTTGCCGCCAGCAATCGGCGGCCTCACTACGTTGGACTGGCTTTATCTGTCCCACAATGCCCTGACCACTCTCCCGCCGGAGATCGGCAATCTCACCGATTTGATATGGCTTCCCCTGTCTCACAACGCCCTCATGGCTCTCCCGGCGGAGATCGGCAACCTGGCCTCATTGAGGGAACTTGACCTGTCTCACAACGCCTTGCTGACTCTCCCCCCTGAGATCGGCAACCTCGCCAGGTTGCAACGCTTTTATCTGCACCACAACACCCTGGCGGCCCTGCCGGCGGAGATCGGTGACCTCACCTCATTAAGCTACCTTTACTTGAATGACAATCCTCTCACGGGTGCAATGCCGGAAACTCTTACGGCGTTGGACTCACTCTGGCTTTTTTCTTTTTATAACACCGCCTGGTGTGTGCCGGAAACGGGGCCGGTGGCCGCGTGGCTGGCCACGGTCGAGGCTGTCCATGGCACTGGGTTGATTTGCGGGCAGGCGCCGGGCAGCCTATGCGGAACTGTCTCAAACCCTGATGCCACGCCCGCCGCTGGGGTGCGCGTGAACCTCTACCGACCCATTGAATGGCTCCAATGGGGCTACGTGACCTCGACGCACACGCTGGCCGATGGCACGTACCAGTTCGACGATCTGGGACAGGGCATTGACTATCGGGTGGAGTTCAGCGACCCTACGCACGTCTACGCGCCGCAATACTACGACAACCAACTTACCCTCGAACAGTCCACGCCGGTGACGGTCACTCTCGGCATGACGCGCACGGGCATTGACGCTACCTTGTCCCCCGCCATCCTCAAATCGGCTACCCCTGCCGTCACGGTTCTCAATGGCAAGACATTGGTTTACCGGCTTATGCTTCACACGGACCTTGATATCACCCTGCGTCTCTACGACCCGTTGGACGCGCATCTGACGTGGGAGGGATTCGTCGGTGCAGCGCCGGATACACTCACTTACGCAGATGGCGCGCTTACCGGCACCGTCGCGCTCTCGGCAACGACCTCCCTCACCATCACTTTCGCCGTGCGGGTCAACGTGCCGCCGGAATCCTTTGTCGGTGAGTATACCCAGGTCAGCAACACCGCGTACTACGCCTTCCCTGGCGAGACGTTACTACGGGCATACCCGTCGAACACGCAAGTCACTGGCGTACACAATGTCACCGCGGTGATCCATCTGCCGTGGGTGACGCGCCAATGATGATAGCCCTTCGCTTAAAGTCTGTTGCGTATAGACGTATGAACACTATCGGCAGGCGTTGCCTGCCGTGACCGCCTGCCTCCGCCGTTTTGGCACCCCCTCACTCCCCCCACGCCACCCGTTTCGTCGCCGCCTGAAAAACGAGGGGGAGGGGGAACGGTTTCTCCCCCTCTCCCCCTCACCTCACCTCCCGCGCGCCTTCCGGCCTTTCCCCTGCCGGACTGTCACTTCCCCTTTTAGAACAAATGCACCCCTTGTCAAACTTGAATGGTGCAGGGGGGCTTGACAGTTGCAGACAGTTGCAGACATTTGGAATTGCCCTATACTGAGCATGGCGCGCGCCGCCGGTTGGCCTTTGTCGCGCGCCCCAGCAACCCAACTCGCGGAGCGGAGAGACGCCTATGACCCATACCACCATCGGCAAATACGAAATTCTGACAGAACTCGGCCGCGGCGGCTTCGCCACCGTGTATCAGGCCCGCGATACCCGCCTGGGGCGCGTCGTCGCCCTCAAAGTGCTGCATCCCGGCTATGGTGAAAAGTCGGAGGTGACGCAGCGCTTCCTCAACGAGGCGCGGCAGGTCGCCCAACTGCAACACCCCAACATCGTCCCGGTCTTTGACGTGGGCGAAGCTGACGGCCAACTCTACCTGGCGATGGCCTACCTGCCCGGCGGTAGCCTGCTGCAACGGCTCTCCGGCGCGCCCCTGCCGGTGGAGATGGCCCTGACCATCATGGAGCAGGTGGCCGCCGCGCTCACTTACGCGCACAAGAAACACCTGATTCACCGCGACGTGAAACCGGCCAACATCCTGTTCGACGAAGAAAATCGCGCCCTGCTGGTGGACTTCGGGCTGGTCAAATCGCTGGTGGAAAGCGGGGTGACGGTGGACGGCACCCGCCTGGGCACGCCGGCCTATATGGCCCCGGAGCAAAGCGGGGAAGGCGGCGACCTCGGCCCGGCGACGGATACCTACGCGCTGGGCGTGGTGGTCTACGAAATGCTCACCGGGCGCGTGCCCTTTGACGCCGATACCCCGCTGGCCGTGCTACACATGCATGTCCACACCCCGCCGCCCGATCCGCGCAGCCTCAATCCCACCCTGGACGACGGACTGGCCGAAGTGATCTTGCGCGCCCTGGCTAAAGACCCGGCGGCGCGCTACGTCCCGCCCACCGCCCTGGCCCACGCCCTCAAAAAAGCCTGGACGGCCGGGCAGCGCGCCGCGCAGACCCAGACGGCTCTGGGGGAACTGTACGCGCAGGCGCAGGCCGCGCTCCAGGCCGGGAAGTGGGGGCAGGTGGTCAACCTGTGCGTGGAAATGCGCAACCTCGATCCCGATTACCGGGACGTGGGAACGCTGCTGACCCTGGCCGCCAGCCGGTTGGCTGAAGAAGAAGAACACCGCCGGCAGCAGCGCGAATTGGACGCGCAACTCCAAACGGGCCGCGCGCTGTTGGTAGAAGGTAACTACGCCGACGCCATCGCCGCATTGGAGAAATTGCCCGCCGACTTTGCCGACGTGGCCGACCAACTGGCCTGCGCCCGCTCCGGGCAGCACAAAGCCGCCCTCTACACCGCCGCCCACACCAAGCTGGCGGACGCCGCCTACGCGGACGCCTGCGCCGACCTGCTGGCCCTCCTGGAACAAGACGCCGCCTACCCCGCCGCCGCGGACTGCCTGCGCGCGGCCACGGCGGGGATGTTGGAACATCTGACCGCTGTAGAAACCGAGTTGGCGACGGCGCGCGAAGCCTTGGGACACAGCCAGGGGGCAGTTCAGGACTTGCGCGCCCGCGTGGCCGAACTGGAAGCGCAGCTTAAAGAGACCGCCGCTGTGTACAAACGCCTGGAAAAGGCGGCGCGCGACCTGGAACGTGCGCGGGACGCCGCTCAACAGCAAGTGACTGACCTGGAAACTCAGGCGCAGGAAACTCAAAGCGCCTATCAGGCCGCGCAATTGCAAGTCACCGCGTATGATCAACTGCTGCTGGCATTGGAAGAGCACACGCCGGAAACGGCGCTGGCGCTGGCGACGCAGTTGGCCGCGCCGGACTTGCCCGGTGTGACGCGGGTATTGGCGCGCTTGCAGCCGCCGCCCGTCGTGCGGCCGGTACGGCCTGCTCCCACAGGCGATACCTGGGTCAGCCCCACCGACGGCAAAGCGATGGTGCGCGTGCCGGCCGGCGAATTCCTGTATGGCGACGACAAAGAAACGCGCACCCTGCCGGAGTTCTGGATAGACAAAACGCCAGTGACGAATGCCGAATTTGCGCGGTTTGTGAAAGCGACCGGCTATCAAACGACCGCGGAAAAACGTGGAAGCAGTTATGCCTACACAGGTAAAGATTGGAAAGAAACGAAAGGCACCGACTGGCGACATCCCGGCGGGCCAAAGACAGACATCCAGGCTTTGGCCGATCATCCGGTGATCCACGTAAGCTGGCAGGACGCCGTCGCCTACGCGGAATGGGCCGGGAAGCGGCTGCCCACCGAAGAAGAATGGGAGAAAGCCGCGCGCGGCACGGAGGGGCGGACGTATCCGTGGGGCAACCAGAAGCCTACCCGCGAACTGTGCAATTTTGCTCAAAATGAGAAAGGCACGACGCCGGTGGGCCGGTACTCCCCGCAGGGCGACAGCCCTTACGGCTGCGTGGATATGGCCGGGAACGTCTGGCAGTGGACCGCCGACGACTACGATAAAAGTACCAAAGTGGTGCGTGGGGGTTCCTGGGGCAACGACGCGTACTACGTTCGCTCGGCGTACCGAAGCGGGAACGCGCCATCGATCTCGAACGATCTCGTGGGATTTCGGTGTGTAGTGGTGCGCGCCCAGGGTCAATAACCATTGTCCCCCTGTCCATTGATCCTCTGTCCCCTGCCTCTAATGGCAGACGTCGTTATTCAACGACGCCGCAGGGGGTGGGTCTGGGA
>DAOUGD010000236.1:0-4635 GCA_034429475.1 Anaerolineae bacterium | reverse complement strand
CCGCGCGTAGCGCGGCAACGAAAAATCACCCCTTAAATCACGGCTTTAGCCGCTTCCCGATAGGACGGGGCAACTTGCCCTTTTTGTGAAACGCACCCGCCCTATCGGAACTCTTGTCATTTTCACGGAATGGGATGAAAATGGAACACAGTTAGACGGATTTCTATCCTATCATTCCGTGAATCCTGTTATTTTGAGGAGGCATAAACCATGAAATTGACTCTTGACGTAACGCAACCCGGTTCCCCGCTCACGCCCTATTGGAAGGTCTGCGTGGGCGGCGGGCGCGTCGGCGAGGCGCTGCGCGCCGACTTCCAGAAGCATCTGGCGCAGGTGCAGGCCGAAGCGCCCTTCGATTACATCCGTATGCACGGGCTGTTCCACGACGATATGATGGTCTACCGCGAGCAGGGCGGCGAGCCGATTTTCAACTGGCAGTACGTGGACTTGGTTTACGACCACTGGCTCTCGGTGGGCATCCGCCCTTTCGTTGAACTCAGCTTCATGCCCTACGACCTGGCGAGCGGCGACCAGACGGTGTTCTGGTGGCGCGGCAACGTCACCCCGCCCAAAGACTGGCAGAAGTGGGAGCAATTCATCACGCGCTTCGTCCGGCATCTCATCGCGCGTTACGGCGCGGCGGAAGTGTGCCGCTGGTACTTCGAGGTCTGGAACGAGCCGAACCTGTCCGTCTTCTGGCAGAACGCCGACTTCGACGCCTATATGACGCTGTACGAGCGCACCGTCAACGCCATCAAAGCCGTGGACGCGCAGCTCAGAGTGGGCGGGCCGGCCTCGGCGGGGTTTGGCGACAAGCCGGGCGTCCCGCCGTGGGGCGAACGCTTCCTGACGGCCTGCGCCGCACGTGGGTTGCCGCTGGATTTCTTCTCCACGCATCCCTACCCGACCCTGCACCCGGTTGACCTGGAAGGGCGCGGCTATATGATTTGGGATCGCCCGGAGCGCCTGCTCACCGACCTGCGCGGCACCCGCGACCTGGTGCAGGCCTCGGACTATCCCAACGCGGAGATTCACTTGACCGAGTGGAGCAGCAGCCCCAGCCCGCGCGACCGGTATCACGATACGGCGTTTATGGCGCCTTTCATCGTACACAACAACTGGATGGGGCGCGGTTACGCGGACTCGCTCTCGTTCTGGGTGGTGAGCGACATCTTCGAGGAAGGCCGCCAGGGCGATACGCCGTTCCACGGCGGCTTCGGGCTGATCAACGTGCAGGGACTCAAGAAGCCCTCGTACCACGGTTACGCGCTTCTCGCGCGTCTGGGGGAGGAAGTGTTGCAAAGCGGTGAGACCTACGCCATCACACGCCATCCCGGCGGCAAAATTGCTGCGCTGTTCTGGAATTACTGTCATTACAACGAGCTGGGTCAGGACAGCCGCGCCACGGAAACCGGCGATCTCTATCGCCTGTTCGCGGAACATGGGGTGGAAACTTTCGATCTGGCGCTCAGCGGCCTGGGCCAGGGGCGGCTCCGAGTGCAAACCACCGTCTTCGACCGCGAACACGGCTGCGTCTACGATGCCTGGCTGGCGATGGGCAGCCCCGACACGCCCACCCACGCCGACCTGACCGTCCTCCGCCAGCAGATGGAGCTACCGGCGACGGTGCAGCGCCTGCCGGTGGCGGATGGACGCGCCGACCTCCACATCGCAGTCGCCCCGCACGGCGTGACTTTAGTGGAGCTTCAGGTGGAAGAGACCCTTTAACCGGTGATTGGATGAAAAGGATTTTCTCAACGGATTCAACGGAATTTAACGGACATCTTTCCGTTCAATCCGTTGAGATTATTTTCAAGTGAGACGGTGATGAAATTGGATTTCGACAAAACTTTATTGCTCGGCACGGCGAATCCGACGAAGGTGGCCTTGTTCCGGGGTTTCCTGGTGGACTTGCCGTTGAAGTTGCTGACCCTGGCGGACGTGGGTATCGCGTTTGACGTGGAAGAATCCGCGCCGACGCCGGAGGCCAACGCCATTCTCAAAGCGCGCGCCTACTTCGCCGCTGCACACATTCCAACTTTCGCCGTGGACGCCGGGTTGGAAATTGCGCGTTTCCCCGCCGACCAACAACCAGGCGTCTACGTTCGCCGGATTCGCGGCGTCGAAGAGCGCGTTACGGATGCGGAACTGCTTGCACATTACAGCGCCGCATTGTTACAAATCGGCGGCGAGAGTCCCGCCTGCTGGCTGGTGGGTATGGCGTTGCAGGTGGACGCGGAGCGGCTGGTGTCGGCCACGTACCGGCTGGATGGGGTTCTTACTGCACAGCCGTGCGCCACCCTCAGCCCCGGCGCGCCGTTAGGCTCCCTGATGCGCGATGTGGCGACGGGCCGCTGCTTCGCGGAAATCCCGCCCCACGAGCGCCCCGACGCGGCGTGGATTAACGCTTTCGTCCGGCAGCATTATGAACTCGTCTAAAAATTCAAGACAGTTTCACGCAAAGGCGCAAAGACGCGAAGGGAAGGTGAACGTTTTCGCGTTGACGACGCGCGGCCTGGAGGGTGTGGCGGCGGCAGAAATGGCCGCCCTGCCTGGCGTCCGCGTGCACGACATTGCCTACCGCCGGGTCACGGCTGCGTGTTCTGGCGATCTTGCCCCACTCTTGGGTCTGCGCACTGTGGATGATGTCTTCCTCGATGTAGCCATGTGGAATGGCCTGACCCGCCAGCGCGACGCCCTCTCCAGATTTCGTCAGCAAGCCGCCCGCCTCGACCTCCGCTCTGCCGCCGTCCTGCGCCCCCTTCGTCCTCAGTCCTCAGTCCTCAGTCCTCAGTCCTTTTCCCTCACCGTCAACTTCGTCGGCAAGCGCAACTATACCACTGACGAGATCAAGCAAATCTGCGCGGAAGCCATCATAGCCCGCCACGGCTGGACGTACACGCCCGACGATGAAGCCGCCGACCTGAACGTGCGGCTTTTCATTGAGCACGAGACGGCAGTGGTGGGCGTGCGTCTGGGGATGCGACCTCTGCACCGGCGGGCGTACAAGCAGGAGCACATCCTCGGCTCGCTGAAGCCGCCGGTGGCGGCAGCGCTGCTGCGATTGGCGGGTGTGCGATCCGGTATGCATGTGCTCGATCCATGCTGCGGTGCGGGGACGATTTTAATCGAGGCGGCGGCGATGGGGATGCTCGCCGTTGGCGGAGATGTGGCAGCGGAGGCGTTATGTGCGGCGCGGACTAATGTGGAGGCGGCGGGCGCGGCGGTGTTGTTGCAACGGTGGGATGCGCGACGGCTGCCGCTCGCAGACGCCTCCGTGGATGTCGTGATCTCCAATCCGCCGTGGGGCCGCGCCGTGGACGTGGCGGCAGACCTGGCGGACTTCTACCGCGCGCTCTGTGCGGAGATTCGCCGGGTGCTCAAGCCCGGCGGGAAGGTGGCCCTGCTCACCGGCGTCCCGGAACTGGTACAACTTCCCAATCTGCGATTGCAAACCCGGCTGGAAATCAGCCTTTTTGGGCAGCAGCCGGAGATTCTCATTTTCTCAACGGATTGAACGGATTGGAATGGATTTTTCCGTTCAATCCGTTCAATCCGTTGAGACCTGCGTTACAAATCCGCGCCTTTCTTTCTTCCCACCTCGATCTGCTGCCACGCGGCGACGACGGCCAGGGTCAGGACGGCGGCGAGCGCCGCTTCCGGCAGGCCGTTGGTCACAGCGATGGTGCCAATGAGCTTCCAGTCCGCCAGTTTTTGCAGGCCAATGACACTCAGCACCAGAAGGGTGTTCGTCAGGCTCCCTGCGATGCCGGCAGCGATGATGGCCGGGACGCGCCAGCGCTCCAACGCGCGGAAAACCAGCCACGTCACCGGGCCGATGAAGAGGCGAGGCAGAATGGAGATCCGCCAGTCGGTGAATATGGCATCGGAGGGCGCGCGCGGTGCGACGGCGGCCTGAATCATGCTGGAGACACCGAAGATGAGGCCGACGCCCGCGCCCACCCACGGGCCTTCCAGGATCGCGCCGATGATGACCGGGACGTGCAGCGTGGTCATCGAGATGCCGGCGAACCACGTGATGAGGCCGAGCGGCGTGAAGCTCAGCAAAACTGAAATAGCGCCCAAAACTCCGGTAATGACAATTTTACGAGTGCGTGTGCTTGCCATAAGTTTTCCTCCTTAAAGATAGTCTCAACGGATTGAACGGATGCAACGGAAAGAATCCGTTCAATCCGTTCAATCCGTTGAGGAAGTTTGTGTTGTGATCAGGGCTTTTCGACTTGTACCTGCTCGTTGTTGACCGTGACGTGATCCCCCGTGTGAATTTCCCCGATGGGAATCTGATCCACCATCGGAATGTCCGCGATGATGGCGCCGACGGCGACAATCGGTTCGCTTTCGGCGTTGAGGATGGCGGCGGGCGCGACGCCATTGACCGCAAGCTGGTAGAGAATGTAAGACCCCACCGTGCTGCCCTTGCCGGTAGGAAAGACTAATACCTTTCCCGCCACACACTGTCCTTCCAGCGGATGCTCTCGTTCGGTGACGATGCCCGTGTTGCCATCCACACCTCCCAAAAAGCCAATCGGCGCGGGCGAAACGAGTGCCGTGCCTTCGGCATGTCCCGCGCGAATCACCCGGCCGGTGAAGGAGAGGGGGAGAGGGGGAGAGGGG
>DAOUGD010000235.1:0-2715 GCA_034429475.1 Anaerolineae bacterium | reverse complement strand
CCCCTCTCCCCCTCTTCCCCCGTCTACCGTCTACCGTCTACCGTTTACCTTCCTCACCCTCCGCGGCGCGCGCGCCCACAATCTGCGCGGGGAGGACGTGCGGCTGCCGCTCGGCTGCCTTGTGGGGGTGTGCGGCGTCTCCGGCTCCGGCAAAAGCACGCTGCTGTTGGATACGCTGGGCCGCGCGCTGGCGCCCAAAAAGCAGACCACCTCCGTCGCCTACGAGCCGATTGAGCCGGGCGAGCACGAGGCCATCGAGGGTGCACCAGAGCGCGTCATCCTGGTGGATCAGGCGCGCGCGGGCATCACCAGCCCGGCGACGTACCTCGACCTGATCAAGCCGCTGCACAAGCTCTACGCCGCGAGCGAGGACGCGCAGGCGTTAGGATTGGACGAGAAGACCCTGGGACAGCATTGCTCGGTTTGCGGGGGCAGCGGCAGTTTGACGCTGGACATGGGCTTCCTGCCGGACGTCCACACGGTCTGCGAGGCCTGCCAGGGCAGCGGTTATCTGCCGGAAGCCTGGGACGTGCGCCTCAACGACCTCCCCCTACCGCGCCTGTTCGAGCTGACGCTGGACGAGGTCTACGCTCTGTTTGGTGAGGTGGACGGCCTGGCGCGGCCACTGCAAGCCGCCCGCGACGTGGGATTGGGGTATCTGGTGCTGCGACAGCCGGGGTTCGCCCTCTCCGGCGGCGAGGCGCAGCGGCTCAAAATCGCCAAAGAGCTGTGCCGCAAGCCGGGGGACGACACGCTCTACGTCCTGGACGAGCCGACGGTGGGCCAGCATCTTGAAGATGTGGCGCGGCTCAACGGCGTCCTGCGGCGGCTGGTGGACGCGGGGAACTCCGTCATCGTGATCGAACATCACACATTGATGCTCGCCGCCTGCGACTGGTTGATCGAACTGGGGCCAGGGGGCGGGCCGGAGGGCGGGCGCATCATCGCGCAGGGGACGCCAGAGGACGTGGCGCGCGGCGCGACGCCCACGGCGCGTTACTTGCGGGAGGCGCTGGCGTTAAAGGATTCTCTCAACGGATTGAACGGATTTTAACGGATTTTTCCGTTGAATCCGTTGAATCCGTTGAGTCTATTTTCGAGGTGGCATGACTTATGAATCATGAACTGGCGACGTGGATTCCGCTGCTGCTGGCCGATCCTTCGCCCATTTTGCGGCGGCGCGTGCTGCGCGAGTTGTTGGGAAGGTCGGAAGACGATCCGGAAGTACACGAGCTGCTGGCCCTGCAAGAGACGGAGCCGCTGGCAGCGCCGGTGCTGGCAGCGCAGGAGCCGGACGGCGCGTGGGCGCGCGGCGACCTGGCCTGGGCCGGCGACCGCCAGCGGATGACGCTGCTCGCGCTGCTGCGGCTGGGCTTTCTGGGATTCGGGGCGGAGCATCCGGCGGTGCAGCGCGGCGCGGAGTACCTGTTCTCGCTCCAACGGGCCGACGGGGCGTGGCCGCTGCCTTCCACGGTGGATGGCGTCAGCGGCGAGGAAGAGGGCTACACGATGGTGCCGCTGCAAACAGCGCTGCCGCTGCGCGCGTTGGCAAGCTGCGGCTACGCCACCGATCCCCGCGCCGAGCACGCCTATGAATGGCTGCTGGCGCAGCGTCTCGACGACGGCGGGTGGCCCACCGGGATCGCCGGCGGCGGGGTTTACGGGCGCGTCGCCGGCTATCGCAAGCTGCCCCACTCGCGCTGGGGCTGCCGGTCGAACACCACCGGCGCGCTGTTGTGCCTGGCCTATCACCCGGAGCGGCGGCATAGCGAGGCCGCGCGCCGCGCGCTGGATTTGCTGCTGGGCCGTGAAACGAAAGAGGCACACACCCTGGGGTACGAAGTGACGCGCCTCATCGGAGCGGAACCCACGCGCGGCTTGATGACCTTCTACGCCCGGCACGATCTGGCGCTGGTGATGGATTTGTGCGCCCGCATCGGCGCAAGCGCCGACGACGCCCGTGTTGGCGAAATGGTGGCGTTTGTCGGGGGACAACGCGGGACTTACGGGCTGTGGGAAGCGCCTCAGCCGCAGGCATCGCGCTGGCTGACGCTGGAGCTGCTACGCTCGCTGGCGCGCCTGGATCAGACCGGCGAGTGGCTCAGCGCGGAGCCGCGCACGCCCTTCCAGACTTATCCCAAGCAGCCGCGCCGGTATTAATGACTCCCCTGAAAAAAGGAGGGAGTTTCACGCAAAGGCGCAAAGCCGCAAAGATTTTTAAGATTGGACTAAATTTTATAGCGCAAACCACGATTTTCAATAAAGAATATGAAGATGGCTCTGCATTTTCCTTGGCGTCTTTGCGCCTTTGCGTGAAATAGTTAGTTTCTTCAGCAGAGTCATTAATGGACGGATTTGAGGCGTCTCTCGGCGGCGCGCAGGGCCAGCAGGCGTTGGATGTCGTGCATGTCGGCTTCGGATTCGACCGGGATGAACAACCAGCGTCCTTCGGGATAGGGGTGGGCGCGGGCGATGGCCTGTTGGACGTTCTCGCCCAATCTCATGCTTTGGGCTTGCTCGATGGCGGCGGGGCTTAGGTTGACCTGGGCCGTGAATCCGCCCTGTGTGGGAAAAAGCGAGGTGACTACCTCGACAATGTTAGATTAGGTTTGAGTTCGCTGGCTGCGTTGGGCTTTCAGGCGACAGCGAGTAGAGCGGGAGCGTTTGACCAAATGTTTGACCACCAAACGAGCGGCTTGTTTTTGCGACAACTGC
>DAOUGD010000234.1:0-20884 GCA_034429475.1 Anaerolineae bacterium | reverse complement strand
CGTTGGCGGACTGCGCCCGCCAACGAAAAAACACCTTCTTAAAAACGGCTTTAGCCGCAAGACTCAGCGCAGCGCTTCAGCATCACTATCATTTTCGGGCAGGTTTTTAGCGAATGATAATGTCTGCCTGGAGCAGAATTTCATCTGATATGTCAAGATCTATGGTTTTAGCAGTATTTAAATTGATCGCCGTAAAAAACTCGGCCGTTTCTACCGGTAAGTCGGCCGGTTTGATCCCCTGGAGGATTTGGTCAGCAAGACGCGCCGCTTCTTGCCTGGCGGAAGCAACAAGATCAATGCCATAGGCCGTCAAATGACCGTCCGCCACGGCCATTGGATTCGGTCCTGAGGTAGGCAATTTGAGTTCGATAGCTATCTCCAGCCAATCCCCTATGCGCTCATTGAGCAACCTATCCGGTAAAAAAAAGATGGCATCGGCATCCTCAGGGATATTCTCAAAAGCCGCCGCGACTTCTTCAGCAGTGCTGACCTCACACGGGATCAGTTCAACCCCCAGCATCGTAGCCGCATTGCGCACCGTCTCCAGGGCCAGTACAGTGCCGCGATCTTCGGGATTATAAGGCACATAGATGTGTTCAATGGTGGGCACGACTTGTATTAGCCATTCCAGACGCCGTCCCTCTTGGACGCCAAAAGTGACGCCGGTAATATTTCCACCAGGCTGCCTGAGACTATCCACCAAACCGGCGCCCACCGGGTCGGTTACAGGTATAAAAACCACCGGTATATCGGTGCCGGCCGTGGCTTTCTGCGCCGCCTGGGCAGCGGAGGTAGTGATGGATAGAATTAAGTCAACATCCGCCGCCACCAGACCTTGCGCCACCGAATCAAGTTTATCCATATCGGTGGGGCCTTCATAGAGATAGATAATGTTTTTACCTTCAATGTAGCCTAACTTGGTCATACCTTCCTTGAAACCCTCCACAGTCCCTTCTTGATGGAGGGAAGGATTAATCACGCCCAGAGTGTAAGTTTTAGGCTGCGGCGCGCCGCCACAAGCCGCCAACAATAGGCTGAACACGATGCCCAAGATAAAAATCGTCCCCCCCTTGTGGATACTATCTTGAGAGCATGGGGTATTCGCCATACTGCTTTACCTCCCGACCTTCACAAGAACCCGGCCTGTACCAAGAGAGGGTGGTTTTTCGTTTTCGAATTGCACTCGAAAACGAAAAACCACTACGCTACCTATCTATCCAACGTCCCATGCCGCAACCCTACCGGCAGCGCGGCAGGACGCTCACAGGTGCTTTCGAGCGTCACCCGCTGGCCCGCGTTAGCGGCGTCGTGGATGGCGTGCATGATGTCGAGGACGTGGTAGGCCAGTGCGCCGCTCGCGCGGTGTGGACGCCCGGAGCGCAGGGCGTAGGCCATGTCCGCCACGCCGATGCCCCGGCTGTTTTCCGCGTAGCCGTGCGTGAGCGGGATCGCGCTCCACTCCGACGCTCCCATCCGCCGCACGCGCACCGGCCCGCCGAAGGTGTTGGGGTCGGGGACGCTGAGCGTGCCCTCCGTGCCGTAGATTTCGATGCGCGGCACTTCCGCCGCCCACACGTCGAAGCTGGTGACGAGGGTGCCGACCGCGCCGCTGGCAAAGTCAAGCACGCCGACGATGTGCGTGGGGACTTCCACGTCCACCACTTTGCCGTAGAGCGGTTGGCTGGTGATGGTGCGCGTCGGGAAGGTGATGCGGGTGGCGCCGCTGACGGCCTTCACCGGCCCCATCAGAGCGACCAGCGCGGTGAGGTAGTACGGCCCCATATCGAACATCGGCCCACCGCCGACTTTGTAGTAGAACTCCGGGGCGGGGTGCCAGCTTTCGTGGCCGTGACAGAGCATGAACGCCGTCGCCGCAATCGGCTGGCCGATCCAGCCGTCGTCAATGAGCTTGCGGCACGTCTGGATGCCGCCGCCGAGGAACGTGTCCGGCGCGCCGCCGACGCGCACGCCTTTGGCCTGCGCCGCCTCAAGCAGCGCCTTGCCCTCCTCACGTTTTACCGTGAGCGGCTTCTCGCTGTGGACGGATTTCCCGGCCTGCACCGCCGCCAGCGCCACCTCGTAGTGCGCCTGCGGGATCGTCAGGTTGACGACGATCTCGATCTCCGGGTCGGCCAGCAATTCTTCCACCGTACACGCGCGGGGGATGGCGTACTGCGCCGCCTGCGCCTGCGCTTTCTCCATCACAATGTCCGCGCACGCCACCGTCTCTAAAATCTCAAAGACTTTATCTGCTTTGAGATAAATACCGCTGATATTGCCGCACCCGATCACGCCAATTTTAGTCTTCGTAGTCATCAGATCCTCCTAACTCCTAACTCCTAACTCGCTACTTACTCGCCCAGAGCATCCCGCGCTTGACGATCTCCAACGCTTCGGGGACCTCAAAGTCCTTTGCGACGTGGCCCAACGAGGTGTAGAAGACGCGCGCCTCGCCGTACTTCCGCTTCCAGGCGACAGGCATGACGACGCCGTCAATCCAGTAGGCGTGATCGCCGTTGAAGGTTGTAGTCGCCAGGACTTCGTTGGAGGGGTCTACGTGCATGTAGTATTGCTCGGAGTGCATATCGAAGTCATTCAGGCCCGCCACAATGGGGTCGTCGCTGATAATGGTCACACGATAATCAATCACGCCGCCGGGATGCGCCACCCATTGCCCGCCGACCATGAACTGGTAGTCCACGTTGTTGCGGAACGAGTCGCCCATGCCGCCGTGCCAGCCGGCGATCCCCACCCCGCTCTTGACCGCGTTCAGCAGCCCTTGCTCCTGTTCGCGCGTGATCGTGCCCATCGTCCACACCGGCACGATCAAATCCAGCCCCATCATCTTCTCGGTGTTCAGGTACACGTCGAGTGTGTCGAACACTTCGACGGCGTACCCCTGCGATTCCAGGTACGGCGCGAAAATCGCCACACACTGATCCGGCTCGTGTCCCATCCAGCCGCCCCACACCATGATTGCCTGCTTCTTGTCTGCCATCGTTATGTATGCTCCTTCAGTCGAATTGAGAGTAAAAAATTGCGTACCGCGCACTGCGTCAAGTCTCACGCACCACGAAATACGCAACTTTCATATCCCGTATTCTACACCCATTGGGTGAACTTGCGATTTGCGCCACAAGAAACGCCCCAGCAAGGGGCTGGGGCGTTCAGAGATGCTAATGACATCCTTTGTAGTGCAGACTCTTTATGCGTCGCGCATCACCAGGGGCAGGTAAACCCGGTGAGTCGTACTCAGGGTTTGCCAGTAGCCGGTGTGCGCGGCAAAGTGCGCGCTGCTGAGATTGCCGGTCGCCGGCTGCCCTATCGTCGAGGCCACCCGGAAGTGCGTCGAGGCAATCTCGCTGCCCCCCGCGCCGACCACGTCCCAATCGAGGCCGAAGTGCGCCGATTCCATGGCCGGCGCCGCGGAGTTTGCGGGCAACGCCGCCGCCTGCGCATTAAGCGCGGATTGTTGTCCGGCATAACTCAGCCCGAACAGGCTCAACAAGGTCACCCCCAGGCCCAACGCCAACAAGAAACGACGGTCTTTCATGGCTGCCTCCCTACGGCGTCTGGGTGGATGATCCGACCAACGGCATCCGCGCGCCCGTGTCGCCGGCGGGCTGCGCCACGATCCGGTAGTCAAAGGCGATGTCCGAGGTCCCGCCGCCCTGCTCGCGCACTTCAAAGCCGGTGGGGGTTTTCTTCGCCACGTAGAGACCCTGCGTCTCGCCCAGCGGGGTCAGGAAGACGTGGTAGCTGCTATCCGCCTGAATCGCTTTGGCGAACAACGCTTCGAGTTTGACGAACGCGGTTCCATCGCGGAGTTGCGCCGTCCCGAAATCCTCCAGCCAGGCCTGCGGGCTTTGCACGCCGTAGAGCGCGCGGGTGTCGCCGTCTACCTCGGCGGCGGTGCGGAGTGTAGCCCCCGTAATAGTACCTCTACAGTCCAAATCGCCATCCTCATTCATATTACATATATACTGACCATTTCCCGCAGTCACCCCAAAGATTGCGGTGCTATCATCACTTATTGCATCCAAATAGAGGTAAACAGAATCTCGACTGTTCATGATCAAGTCACTGCCCGGGTCGGAGAGGTCCGAGTAGATGGTGCCGGCGATCCCCGATCCCGCCATTGCACCGGGAAAGCCCGACAACTCCAGTCCCTTTTCGCCTTCCACCCGCAGCGCGGGCAAAGATTGGTTGCTGCCGCTGGTTTCAAAACCGTTCCCCACCGTCAGAACCGCCTCGACGCCTTGGGTGCCATAAAGTGTGGAATCCAGACTGCCGGAGATCACCGCCCCCTGCATCAGAGTAAACGCATAGGGAGCGCCATAGAGCTTTTGCCGCGGCGAGAGTGTTTCGGTATAGACCCCGTTAGCCACCTCAACCTCGACCCAAAGCGGCTGGCTCAGTTCTTCCGCCGAAAGCCCACTTCCCGCCGCATCTGGCCCAATGACCACATCAAACAACCCCTCCGTGACCTGCACGATTTTCGTCTGAGTGTAAACCGCCGTGCCGGTATTGTCGTCGTGGTAGTATCGAAATTGCATCCGGTGCGCGCCGTTAAGAGGACTCCCGCCGGCGTCCGTCAAGCGCCCCTGATAGGTCATCTGCGGCGTCAGCGAACACCCGCCCAGAATGAGCAAAACCCCCGCCAAAGACACCGCCAACATCCATCTAATTTGCTGTCCTTTCATTGTAAACCCTCCTGTGTTACTACGTGAAAAAAGAAATGGCCCAATGCCTGAAATCCTACCTACTTTCTTTCACCGCAGAGTACGCGGAGAACGCAGAGAAAAGCTAGAAACCGCAGCGCCCTCAGCGTTCTCGGCGGTAAAATTCGGCTAACCCCGTAACGACTGGGTCATCATACTATCCAAAGCGCTTACGCGCCACTTCGTGCGGATTGAGCGTCAGATTCAGCCCATCTCCCAGCAGATTCCATCCGATGCCAAACACAATCAACGCTGCCGTTACCGGAAGATAGAGCCACCAGTAAAGGAAGGGGTTGCCGCCCGCTCCCATAATCCAGTTCCGCCCCATCATCAACAAACGCGACCACTCCGGGATGGCGGTGCTGTTGACCGTGCCGCTGACGCCAATAAAGGCGAAAGCGGCCTGCATTACCACCATTCCGCCAATATCGCGCGCCAGCAACACGATGATTGGCGCTATGGCATTGGGCAGCAGGTGACGAAAGATGATGCGCAGGGGCCGCTGTCCCGCCACTTTGGCCGCCTGTACATATTCCGCCTCCTTCAGGCTGATGAGATTGGCGTTGATAAGGCGCGCGTAGCCCATCCAGGAAAACAGAATCAGCGTCAACATGACCGGATCGATGCCCAGGGTCAATACCAGATGCTGAAAGGGGGTGGAGGGTATGGAGACGGGCGTAAGATTGGTATAATCCACCAGTTCCATGTTTGCCGTCTGCATCACCGTCCGAAAAAGCCACACCCCCGCGATCACCGGAAAGGCCAGAAACGCATCCGTGATCCGCATCAACGCGAAGTTGAGCGCCCCGCCCACGTACCCGCCAATCGCGCCGAGGGTTATCCCCAGACAGGCCGCCGCCAGCGCCGTGAGCAGGCCGAACCGCAGCACGGTGCGCGTCCCCCACACCAACGAATAGAAAATATCAAAGTGCAACAACTCGCGCCCGCCCGTACTATCCATCATATACGCGACTGTCCCCAATGGCAAACCGGGGCCGGGCGGCAGCGGCGCCACCTGCGTCTGCCCCTCCAGATAGCGGTACGGCGCCGGATGGGCCGGATCGTCCGGCGGCGCGATCCAGGGGGCGGCCAGGGCCACCGTGAAAAAGAACCCGACGATAAGCAACGCCACCCAATTCAAACGCACGGTGAAGAAATGGCGGAGGCGTCTCATAGCACCGCCCCCTCGCGCAGTCGGGGATCAATGAAGGCCTGAAGCACGTCCAGAATGAACATCAACGGCAGTACCAGGAGTACGCCGTACACCGCAAAGCCCATCGTTGCGGCGACGTCGGGTACGAACAGCCGCATGTTACCCGGGCTTGCGTTGAGCAACCCAGAAACGCCGGGCAGCCCGAAGATCACTTCGACCACGAACACGCCCGTCACCAGCGCCGCCGCCGAGAGCGCGCTGCTATTCAGCGCGGGGAGCATGGCGTTGTGCAGCGCGTGCCGCCAGACCGTCTTGCGCCACGACAGCCCTTTGCCGCGCGCCGTGGTGACGTAGTCCTTGTGCAGTTCCTCGGCCATCGCCGCCCGCGTTACCCGCCCCAACGTGGCCCAGTGCGTCAGGCTCAAAGTAAAGACCGGCAATACCAGATGGCGCAGCGCGTCCATCGTGATGTCCGGGCGTCCATTGAGCAGGCCATCCACGACTACCAGGCCGGTATAGGTCTTAAACGCCGCCGATTTCACCGCCAATTCGCTGGATACGGTCAGCCGTCCCACCGGGAACCAACGCAGGCCCACGTAAAAGATCGCCAGCAGCATCAGTCCCAGGACAAACGGCGGGATCGAGGTGGCGATGAAGGCCAGCAGGCGAAAGCTATGATCCGCCGCGCGCCCACGTTGCCACGCCGCCACTGCCCCACTGAAGATACCCAACGGGATGAACAGCAGCACCGACCAGAGGATTAATTCTGCGGTCACCGGCGTGCGGCGGAGCAGCGCCTTCAGCACGTCATCGCGTAGCGTAGGACTCCAACCCCAATCCCCGCGCAGCACACTGCCCAGCCAACGCACGTATTGCACCGGGTAGGGAGCTTTCAGGCCATACTCCTCGATGATGAGTTGAAGTTGATTAAACGAAATCCCAGAATCGGTCCTGGGCATATACAACGTTGCCCGCGCCTCCGCTGGCGACAACATCATCACCCCATACAACCCCGCCGTGATCACCACAAACGTGATCGCCATAAACGCCAACCGTCGCACCAGGAATTTGACTATAGACATCTGTTCCTCCAATGAAGGACTGAGGACTGGGGCAAGACCCCAACACTCAGTCCTCAGCACTCAGTCCTCAGTCCTCAGCACTCAGCACTCAGCACTTGTAAATGTTGCATATCGTTCAAGCGCCGCAGCACCGGCCCCATACGGTGGAATTCAATCTCGGTCAAAGAGGTGTTGCCCATTCCAAACTGCCAGTGATCGCCCGGCGACTTTCCCAGGAGCAGGCACAGCAGCACGCGGATCGGCCCGCCGTGCGCCGCAACAAGCACCGTACCGTCAGAGTGATCGCGGCAGATGTCATCTAAGGCTGCCTGCACCCGCGCGGCCAGTTCTGCCATCGTCTCGCCGCCGGGCGGCGCGCGGTGGACGCGGTCGGCGTTCCACCAGGCCACCGTCTCCGGGGCCTGTGCCTCCATCTGCGCGTAGGTCAGCCCGTGCCACTCGCCGAAACTCAACTCCCGCCAGCGCGGATCAAGGCGCACGTCCAGACCGTGAGGCCGCGCAATGGCCCGCCCCGTCTCCGCTGCCCGGCTGAGATCGCTGACATAAATCGCGTCCAGCGGCGCCGCCGCCAGCCGCGCCGCGACCGCTTCCGCCTGCCGCAGCCCCACCTCGCTCAAAGGCACATCCGTCTGCCCCTGATACCGCCCCTCGGCGTTCCACTCCGTCTCCCCGTGACGCACCAACCATAAACGTAAACTCATCGTAATCCTTTCTGACGAATGAGCGAACAAGCGATAAAGCGATAAGGCGAACAAGCGATAAGGCGACATATTGCTGACTCGCTCACTCGCTTTATCGCTCACTCGCTTTTTCGATAATTCTTTTGCCGGGAAAGTTCGTCAACCAAGAGAGCAATAACTTCGTCAATGAGCGCCAGTCGCGCATCCAACACTTCTCTCGAAAGAAGGTGCTGAACACGCCAGTACCATCCTTTGCTTTCTCTGGCCGAACCGATGGCAACTTTGAAAAACCAATTGCGCTGTTGCCCATAACCACGCCCGTGACCTTCTTCCAGGTTTGCACTGACGGAACCCGCGCTACGGATTAACTGCTCCATAACAGCTTTTCCGCGTAAGTCACCGCGCAACACATCAAAATCTTGCCAGACACATTCATAGAAAAACAGGGCTTTGCGATAACTCAACGATTGCCAAATCGGCTCCTTCTTCACCCGCTCGTGAACCGTCTGTACCCACCCCTCAAACGTCAAATTTCCCACCATAACACCCTCGCTTAATCGCTCACTCGCTTTATCGCTCACTCGCTTTATCGCTCACTCGCTTTCTCGCTCCACCGGCAACCAAATTGTAAACGCGCTCCCGTTCTCCGACTCACTTTCCACCTCGATGCGCCCGCCGTGCGCCGTCACCAAATCGCGGGCGATGCTCAGGCCCAGGCCCATGCCCTGCGGGAAGCGGCGGCTCTCCGGCCCCCGGTAGAACGGCTCGAAGATGCGCGACTGCACCTCCGGGGGGATGCCGATGCCGGTGTCCTGCACGCGAATCCAGACCTCCTCCGCCGTCTTGCCGGCGGCGATGCTTACGTTGCCCCCCGGCGGGGTGTATTTGATGGCGTTGCTCACCACGTTGCCGATGGCCTGCGCCAGCCGGTCGGCGTCTATCGTCAGGTCTGGCAGGTTGCGCGGCGCGTCCACGTCCCAGCTCAAGCCTTTCTCGTAGGCCGCCTCCCGCCAGGGACTCAGCACGCGCAGCAGCCAGGGGACGATGCGCGTAGGGGCGCGGTTCAACTCCATTGGGCCGACCGCCTGAGCGTACAGCCCCGTCAAGTCGTCAAGGAGATGCTGCATCCGCTGCACCTCGCCCTCCATCCCGCTGAGCAATTCCGTGCGCAACGCGGTGTCCGCGTGCGCGCCGCTCGCCAACGCCTGCGTCGCCGAAAGGAGCGCCCCCAACGGTCGCCCCAGCTCGTGGACGAGGTTTGCCAGCAGCCGTTTGCGCGCTTTTTCCAGGCCGTGAAGCTGCTCGGTGAGCGCGTTGAAGGCGCGCAGCAGCAGCCGCATCTCCTCTGGCCCCTGCTCC
This sequence comes from Anaerolineae bacterium, assembly GCA_034429475.1. Classification (GTDB taxonomy): domain Bacteria; phylum Chloroflexota; class Anaerolineae; order B4-G1; family SLSP01; genus JAKQHY01. Next base: position 11,889 of record DAOUGD010000234.1, on the reverse strand, counting down.
GGCAGCGCGGCCAGCGGATGCCCGTCGGCCATTCGGGTGATCTCCCGCGTGGCCCGGCGCAGCGGGCGCACCAAATCCACCGCCAACACGCCGCCCACCAACGCGCCCAGCAGCAATCCGCCGACCAACACCGAGACGATCAAGGTGCGCGTCCGCGGGAAGCGCTCGTAGACGCTCGCCAGCGGATCCGTCAGACGGATGACGCCGACTACCTGAAACGTGGGGGTGAGCACCGGCATCAGCACGTCCGCCGCGCCCGTCCCCGGACGCTCGCCGTAGTCCACCCGTAGTGAAAGCCGGGTGAGCAGCACCTCACGGAAGCCCGGCACGTCCACCACCTGCCCGATCTTCGCATCGTCGGCCGCATCGCTGGACGCCATCAGCACCTCGTTGGTGTCGAAAAACATCACTTTGGCCGAAAGGTACGGCGCAATGCGCGCCATAAACGCCTGCGCCAGCTCCGCGTCGTACCAGATTTCGGGGTAGTCGCGGGCCACATTGGCGACCAGCCGCGCCTGATTCTCCAACTCCGTCGAAAGCCCGGCCAGCCAGACCTGCGTTTCCAGCAAATACGTCAGCGCCACCCCGACGAGCGGCAGCACAATCAACAACGGCAGCAAATGACTCAATACCAACTGCGTCCGCAAAGAGCGCATACCTACCCCCAAATTATGACGACAACTGTCTCATTTGTAAAACGTGAAATGTGATGATCTCATTATGACAGCCTCACGTTTCACGTTTCACGTTTCAGACATAAAACATTGCCTACCCCGCCACCAGCTTGTACCCCACCCCACGCACCGTCACAATGCGCTGCGGATGCTGGGGATCGTCTTCCAGCTTCTCGCGCAGCCAGCGGATGTGAACGTAGACCACTTGCGGTTCGCCGACGTACTCTGCGCCCCAGACGCGCCCCAGCAGATCGTCCACCGAGAGCACCCGCCCGGCCTCCTGCGCCAGCGCCAGCAGCAGATCGAACTCGCGCGGCGCCATCTCCACCGGCGTATCGCGCAGCGTCACCGTGTGTGCGCTGGGATCGATCACGATGTCGCCCACGGTCAACGGCTGCAACGTCGGCGTCGGCGCGATGTCAGGACGCCCGCTGCGCCGCAATACCGCCTTGACGCGCGCCAGCAGCACGTCGAAGTCGAAGGGCTTGGTGATGTAATCGTCCGCGCCCAATTCCAGACCGAGCACCTCGTCCAGCTCCCGGCGGCGCGCGGTGATGAAGATGACCGGCACGTCCAGTTCGCGGCGCAAGTTGCGCAGCGCGTCCAGGCCATCCATCCCCGGCAGGCCGATGTCCAGCAGCACCAAATCCGGCGGATCGCGGCGGGCCAGCGCCAGCGCGTCCTCCGCCGTCCCCGCCGCCTCCGCGTGATACCCGGCCTGTTCGAGGTTAAACGCCAGACTTCGGCGTAAGAGTGCATCGTCATCTACGACAAGAATATGTTTTGCCATAGGAATCGTCCTGTTTTTGGTGATTAGTCAGTCATTTCTTATCCGTACATGTCCAATACGGACATGGTTCCCATTGCGGACAAACATCAATAAAACCTTCATAGCTACCCAGTTCCTCAAGAACACTCCAATCACGTGCCAAATCGTACGCAGACCCCATGATCGGCAGAAAATCACCAAACTTCCAGGAGTCTTGTGAGCCAGCGCGTACAAAGACATATACTGCACAAAACCCACACGGTTGGCTATTATAATCATTGTAGATGTACTGCGAGTTGATCGCTACTGCGGCATAGGCCTGGCAACGTGTCTCTGTATACTCCAAAACATAGTAGTTGGTGACAATTGCTGCTAAATCTGGAGTTTCAGGACTTTCCCGTCGTTGATGTTCATAGTTTTCGATAAGCTGGCTGAGTTCTTTCCCATAGTTCATGGTCAGTGCGTCAATCCATGTTTGCGTGGCTTGGGTCTCGATATAGTTAGCCTTCCGTTGTGCATCTAATTCCAACCAGCCACCCAAGCACAGCCCCATACAAAGTATGCTGCACAGCAAAATTAACCACCAGACAAGTCTTTTATGGTTCATTTACCGTTATCTCGACGAGATCACTGCCATCGCGCAAAAGCAAACGTCCCTGTGGGGTATACAAACCAACGTGAAGCTGACACCCCTCACAACGCCCGCCCGGCACAGCCAAGAAAAACCGATCTCGCAAGCGCGTACCGGGAGGCCACAGGTGCGTCGGGTAAGCATCCGCGCCGGCGATGTGATCGTGCTGCGCCACCAACGTCCCGTCGGCGTCAAGCAGGTGGACGAACACGGCGTAATCCTCCGCCAACGCGCCCGACGTTTCCCACCACACGTCCACTTCCCAGGCATCGCCGTTACGGATGAGATTGTAGCCCGCCAACCGGATTGGGGCGACGAAAGCCGCATCCAGTGGCAACGGCGGCGACACCAGCCGATCCAGCGGGCGGCACGCGGTCACGTCGAACAGCAGCAGGCTCACGTTGGTGAAGCGCCCGCCCACGCCCAGCCGGTCGCACTGATCCACCAGCACGCTTTGAATCAAATTCGTCGGATCGGCCAGGTTCGCCTGCCACAGCACCAACCACAACCGCGTCGCCCCCTGCGATTCGCGTTCCAGGATGGACAGCGCGCGCAAATCCAGCGCCGCGCCCGTGTCGAGCAGCCGCGTATCGAAGGGCAGGCCGAACACCCGCGCCGGCCCGTCGTAATAATAGCTCAACGTGTGCGCCGCATACCCGCCGACCACCACCACCGCGTCGCCGGGCGCGTCATGCTCGGCAATATACCGCGCCACCCCGCGAAAATCCGGGCGCGGATGCCACTCATCCACCACTCCCACCGCCCAGGTTCCTGCGGCCTGCCGGGATAGGGCGGGGAATGTTAAAGCGAGCCAGGCAAGAAAGAGCAAGGACTGAGGACTGAGGACTGAGGACTGAGCGGTTTTCACCATGTCACCTTGTCTCCCGGCCTCCTTGTCTCCCCCTCTCCCCCTCTCCCACCCCGTCCCCACGCCCACGGCGAGCGCGAGGCCGAAGGAGGGGAGAAGATAGCGCTCGCTCCACTTGGCTTTGACGAAGGTGCTTGCCAGGAGCAGGAGCACGGGCAGCAGCAAGGTTGTCAGCAGCCACACGACGCCCGAAAAGCGCCGCGCGCGGATCAGGTTGAAGAAAGTCAATGCCAGGGATAAGCCAGCCACGCCGACAAACACCGCCGTCCACGGCGCGGGCAAATACTGCCCCACCCCAAACAACACCGGCAGCCACCGCACCGTCGAGGTCGGAATCGCCGACGTGGCCGTCGCATCCACCCCCGCGCGCCAAATCGCCCAGGCCGCAATCGGCAGCGCCGCCAGTCCCAGCCAAAGATTCGCCCGCCAAAAGAGGATTTTGGATTTTGGATTTTGGATTTTGGAGTCTTTACTGCCTTGTCTCCCCCTCTCCCCCTCTCCCCCTCTCCCTCTCACGGTTCCCCACGCCAGCACCGCCGCCCAGAGCAGCCCGGCATAAAGGTGCGCCATGAGCATCGCCGCGCCGAGGATGACGTAGGCCGCCGCGCCGCGACCGCGTTCCCGCAGCCGCCACGCCGTCCACGCAAAGGCTGCCGCCAAAGGGACGACCAGCGCGTACATCCGCACTTCCTGGGAGTAATAGACGTAGATGGGCAGCGTAGCGTAGGCCAGCGCCGCGCCCCATCCGCCATCCCGCCGCCCACTTACCGCGCCGCCGAGCCGCATCACCAGCGGGGTTGCGATCACGCCGAGGAGGACGGAGAGATAGCGCACGGCAAATTCGCCGCTGCCCGCCACGCGAATCCACAACGCCAGCAGCAGCCCGTGCAGCGGAATCGCGTTGTCTTCACGCCACAGCCCTACGACGCCCGCCAGCACGCCCTGCCGCGCGTGAGCAACCATAAACGTCTCGTCGTACCACAGCGACGTGGCCGTCAGGCCCCACAGCCGCAGCGCGAATGTGAGTCCCACCAGCGCGATCCCTACCCAAAGCAGGTACTTTCGTTTCACAAAGTCATTATACGCAGGAATGAGGAGCGGGGAATGGGAGATGAAAATCACGAAGACGAAAATAGGTTTGTAGTAGGCGATTTACTGCCCAAAAGCATGGCGCGGAAGCGCCCACTACGCCCCCAGACATGCCTCCACGGTTTGAGCGAGCGCTTCGTCGAGGCCGCCGCGTCCATAGCCGAGGGCTTCGCAGGAGGGGGTGGGATCGAAAAAGGTGTTGCGCGTCTGCACGTCAATGAACTTCACAGGGTTGAGGCCGCTTTCGCGCCCCTGTCGCCGGTGCGATAGCACAAGGAATCTGGCTCCCAACCGGGCGAAGGCCGCAGGGATGGTGATCACCCGCTTAGGCTTACCCAACAGGGCGGTCAGGCGGGATAGCCATTCCACCCACATGAGGTTTTCGTCGCCAATGGGATAGCGCTCGCCGCCTGCGCCGCGCTCAAGGGCGCCGACGATGGCCTCGGCGACGTGACTGACGGCGATCATGTTGGTGCCGCCTTGGGGATAGAACAGCGGCAACGGGGAACGGAGGTAATCAATGAGGGGCTTCCAGATAGGGATGCGGCCAGGCATACGGCCAAAGATGTACCCCAACTCAAGGATCATCAAGTCCAGGTTGGGAGCGGCGGCATTGAGCGACTGTTCAGCCTGCGCCACGCGGCTCCAGATATAGGGGTGGTGCTTTGCGAGTTCCATCTCCGGCCACATACGGTCGAAGGTGGCGAAGTATGAACTGAGCAACACGCCCCGCCGCACGCCGGCCTCCCGCGCCAACCGGAAGAAGCGCGCCGAAGCCCTGACGTTTTCCTCGTAGAAAAAGCGATAGGCCGGCGCCCTGGGCGTGGCGCGATCATCGGCGCCGGCTGCGTAGACGACGGCCTCATGGCCGTGGAGCAACGCGCGCACTTCGACATCGGAGAGCGTGTTCAAGTTCGCGAGCTTGATATCCACCTGAGGCGGCAGGAGATCGTCTGCCGGCAACGGCGGCAGCGCCAACGCTGTCACACTGTGTCCGCGCCGAAGACACTCCAGCGCAGTATGATAGCCGATGAATCCTGTCCCACCCACAATGAGAATACGCATAGAACCTCCTCAGTGGCATTACCCCATTGTATGCAGCCATCCGCGCTGAACGGCAGCCGCGATGGCAGCAGCCCGTGAATCCACGCCGAGTTTGTTGTAGATGCTCGTCAGGTGCGCCTTGACCGTGCGTTCGGTCACGCCAAGCCGCGCCGCGATCTCTTTGCTGCGCTCGCCGCGCGCCACCGCCTCCAGGACTTCGCGCTCGCGGTCGGTCAGGGTCAGGGGGCCGGCGGATGGCGGCGGTTCGGCGTGCGCCAGCACCTTCGCCAGCACCTCCGGGCGGAGCAGCGTTTCGCCGCGCGCGGCGGCGCGGATCGCGTTGAAGAGCGCCTCGCGGCCCGTGTCTTTGAGCAGGTAGCCGCGCGCCCCGGCTCGCAGGCCACGCATCATCAGGTCGTCCTCGTTGTAGGTGGTCAAAATCACCACAGCGATCTGCGGCTGCGTCGCGCGCAGGCGCTCAATGGCCGTCAGGCCGTCCATCCCCGGCATCCGCAAATCCATCAGCACCACGTCCGGCTGAAGCTCCGCCGCCAGCCGCACCGCCTCCGCGCCGTCGCTGGCCTCGCCCACCAGCGCGAAGCCGTCCTCCGTCTCCAAAATCAGCCGCAAGCCCTCACGGACGATCAGGTGATCGTCGGCGATGAGGATGCGAATGGGGTTTGTGACCATCGGGTACTCCTTTGTCGGTAGACGGTAGACGGCAGACGGTAGACAGGGACTTTCTGCCATAGCCGACTCCCATCATACTCTATTGAGCAAGCAACCTATCGGCTAGATCAAAACAATGGTAACGATGTTGCATCGTAGCGCCTTTTCGCATCAACCTCAAGTTCAACTCTTTGGCGGCCAATTTCACCACCGGACACGTTAACGCACGCAGCATCTCCTCGGGATTACCAAAATCTATTTGCAATTGATCCGGACCAGCCGCTCGATAATTTGAGGGACTAATACGGGCAGAAGGATACTCTCTGATAAACCGTCTACTGCCAACGTAGTCTCGCCTGAAAATAGACTCAGAGACTATCATAAACATCCATAGCCGATGGGGATTTCCCTTCTGATGCCCCACCACAAAAGTCTCCATTTCGTTAATGCTTATGCAAGAAAACCGGGGGGAAATACTTGCATTTGTAGAGGGCAAACAAGACACGCTCCAAAAAGTGAACTCTGTACGCCGGGGGACCGGAATGCAAGCCTTTACATACATACTCAACAATTCCGTCACGGTAGCGAATTCGGGATGAGTCTCAAACTTTTCGTACTTATGTCTATACCGCAGTCTTTGCACCGCGTCGTTAACTTTCGCGTTTTCAGACGCGGCCACTTGCCCCACATCTAGCCACTGAGCCTGTTCCTCTACCGAGAAAAGCAAATCCAAATCAGTTTCGCCCAAAACATTGGCAACATGCACAATATTGGTCAAGGGTAAACCCAAACTTTGAGCCTGGTGAATTAAGTCCTCCTCAACACGCTCCAAGTCTTTAACTCGACATATTTGATAGTAAAACTCACTGATATTCGAGTGGTTCTTTTGATGTTGCGCAAAACGTCTGACGAAATCGGCAGTTTTACCAATGTAGAAGAGTCCATCGGCAAACACCAAAAGGTAAATCCCATGGCGTTTCTTAGACTTGGGGAAGACATTGGCAATTGACACCCGCTGTTCAACCGTTACCTTTTGACCAAAGCCCAAGGTTTCAATTATCGCTTTATAGTCTGTCTTCGCATCGCTCATAATCCCTCTCAGTCTCCATCACCATGCTCTTTTCAAAGCTCCCAACATATTTTCACCCGCGTCCCCGCGCCGGGTGCGCTTTCCACAGTCAATGTGCCGCAACCAACGTTGGGAGCACAGTTATGCCAAATCTCTACCTACTACCCAATCCCTGCCAACATAGAGACTATAATAAAAATGATTTTTGTTCATATTATAATGTTAAAAAACTCGAGCTATTCTTGGGATAAGGTAAATCCATACAAAAGCCTGCCAAATGATCCCGAATGATCCAAAACCAATTCCTTTGATAGCACGCCTATTTCTCTCTTTCATTTGATCACTGGGTAGAAACAACGCAATAATCCCTATCGGTACCCCTATAAGTGCCGGAATGGCGTATACCACCGCAAAATGAAACATTACCAGTCCCGCAATCGAACAAGCAAATGACAAGACCAACTGTATAACCAGTGTAACATACGCTATCCACCCCAGAATATAACTTACTTGAGCGAGGTAATCACTCAATGTTTGAGGAGAGAATACCCAATCTATCTTCTCACAATCGCCATACTCTTGAGCTGGTAAAACTAATTTATTCGCCACTCGTAGGCCATATTTGAAACCAAATAGACCATCGGTTATCCTCAATGTACATTTGACCCCACATATATCAAAGGTATGTTTAGAACCAACGTCAAAAAGCCTTTGGCCCTTGTAAATCAGATTGCCGTCTAGTCGAATCTCCCGTTTCCCAGACCAATAACTATGTGATAGCTCAACCGTATACTCCTTATCTGCAATTCTAGGTTGCCAAACACGCTTCCTTATCCCCATTGGTTATAATCTCTCCCCCATTGCACCAGTCTGATTTTCACCCGCGTCCCTGCGCCGGGCACGCTTTCCATAGTCAGCGTACCGCTGGTCAGCCGCGCACACGCATGCATTCCCCACATCGGTTTCCTCCAATAGTTGCTCAAGCGCCGTGGGTCAGTCTTCCAAATAGATATCAAACTCAAGTCTAATCCCACGATCCGCAAGACATTGGAACAATTTGGGCGACAAATTGAACCCTCGATTAAAGCATTCCAGGAAGAGTCCACAGAAGATGTCCACATTGAATCTGTTTGTGAGATCGTGCCATACTGCGAGATCATCAGTCACTTTGTCAAGAAGGTTATTCACTTGTTGTTCAAGTCTGACCTCCGAAGGTGGCGAACCCTCAAGCAGCCAGTAGCCCACATTGGCTATGCGGTGGTATTGTCCAGGTATCCCATCGCCTTTTCGTCTTGTGGATGTTGGCTTGCACCCAAGTAGTTCCGTCACCTCATCAGGGTCGAGAGCCTCCCCAAAGAGCCGAAGCGATACAGTTGCTTCGGCAATAGGGCCTCCGAAGTGAATAAAGCGCTCATCAGAGAAATCCTCAATTCGAGGTAGTAGTGGTTTTTGACTCAACAGACTCCTTTCACGGCTGGGTACGCCAACACAATTTTCACCCGCGTCCCTGCGCCGGGCGCGCTTTCCACCTTCAACGTCCCGCCGGCCAGCCGCGCACGCTCGCGCATCCCCAGCAAACCGTAGTGGCCCGGCTGGTCGAAGGCAGCCGCCGGATCAAACCCCACGCCGTCGTCGCCGATTTCGACGGTCAACCCGTCGCCGCTCTCCGCCACGTTGACCCAGGCGTGCGCGGCCTGTGCGTGGCGGGCGATGTTGGTAACTCCCGCGGTTACGACCAGCATTCTACAAAGTCACCATAAGCAACCCGCTCTTGCCCAGAGGTAGAGAGGCCTGGATTGTCCCATCACCGGTCACGACCAGAGCGCCCCCGAAAGCGCCTCCCAACAGATCCCGTTCAGCAAGGTAGTTCGTCATTAGCGTGGTGACGCCGATGAGTCTCACACGCCTCAGGTATTCCGCAAGCTCTTCTCTATCCCATCGCTCTTGGTCATACGAACCATCATCAAAGCATCGGGCGAAAGGAAATAGTATCAAATCGGGTTGAAGGTCCCTCACGCGCTCAACGATCTCATCATCAAACAAATCTCCACAGATCAGGAAAGCCAATGCCCCCAATGGCGTATCAACCTTCGCGACCTCGGCACCCTGACGATAGACAAGCGAATTGGCATTCCTGCCGTGCCACTGGGGTTGAATCCGTCGGTACTTCAGTTTCACCTCGCCATCAGGAGCAATCAGGACCGCCGCGTCATACAACTCGTTCCTATCGCGCTCCAACAAACCGATTGCCGTCCAAATGCCTCCGCTTCGACTATGAAGGGCAAGCTGGTCTGTGATTGCCCCAGGAATTTCCTGACCAAGTGGCAGATCGTGGGCCGGGTCATCATTGTTAATCAACCCGGTGACAGCAGCTTCAGGAAAGAGTATCAGATCGGTATTCCTACATGCCGCTTCGTCAATCGTATCCAGAATCTCAACTAGGTTTCTATGCGGATCAGGTGTAATGCGGTTGACAGCCAATACAACTCTCATGGTCTATCCCTCTGGAAGATGCCTTGGTTAACCCTGCTTTCGCTGCGCCCAATAGATTTTCACCCGCGTCCCTACGCCGAGCGCGCTTTCCACAGTCAGCGTGCCGCCGGCCAGCCGCGCGCGTTCGCGCATCCCCAGCAAACCGTAGTGACCCGGCTGGTCGAAGGCAGCAGCCGGATCAAACCCCACGCCGTCGTCGCCCATCTCGATGGTCAGGCCGTCGTCGCTCTCCGCCACGTTGACCCAGGCGTGCGCGGCCTGGGCGTGGCGAGCGATGTTGGTCAACCCCTCGGCCACGATGCGCAACAGATGTTCGGCGGTTGCTTCCGGCAGGGGGGTGGTCAGTGCAAAATCAAGCGCGCAGGGGATGCCGGTGGCGTCCGTAAAGCGGGCGACTTCGTGGCGCAGCGCGTCCGCCAGGTCGGCAGCGGGCGGGGCGGCGCGCAGGTCGTCAATGGCGCGGCGCGCGTCGGCGAGGGTGGCGCGGGCGCGGGCCATCGCCTGCTGCACGATGCTCTGCGCGCGTTCGGCGCGCCCTTGCGTCAGGTGCGAGTCCGCCGCCTCCAACTGCAAGATCAGCCCGGCGACGCCCTGCGCCAACGTGTCGTGGAGTTCGCGCGCCATCCGCTGCCGCTCGGCGGCCAGCGTCAGGTCTTCGACGCGGGCGGCGTAGTCGGCCAGTTCGCGGTGCGCGCCCTCCAACTCGCGCAGGAGCGTCTGCGCCCGGTCGCGGGCCTCCACCTGGCGGAGGTACAGCACCACGTAGATCACCACAAACAGCGTCAACGGCGGAGCAAACATCAGCCAGGTGGGCAACGCCGCGAGGCCCAGATTCAGCACTAGATTGAGCGTTGCCAGCCCCAACCAGACAAGGATGGCCCACGCGATGTGGCGCTTTTCGCGCAACATCCCCACCCCGATGCCGAGAAGCGCGGGATACAGGCTCACGATGCTGCCAAAATCGCGCAGGAATTGCGTGAGAATGAACACGATAGCCGCCTGCACCGCCAGATAGCCGAGCGTCCGGCGGAGCGTCTTCGCAAAACGCGTGCTGCACCAGTAGAGGGCGGTATGCAGCGCCATCAGAGCCACAAACGGAATCAGCCGGGCCGGCGCGTGCAATGCGGGGACGGCCTGCACTTCCACCACCGTCACCGCGCCCAACACCAACGTCACAATCACAAAAAAAAGGCGCGCGTCGCGGACATCCGCGTCAGCGGGCGGCGGCGATCCCCACACAGTGTTCCATAGCTGCGAAAATTTCATTGATCCCCTTCTCGGCAGACACCCTACGAATGAATTCGCAGGCTGATACAGAAAACCCGTTGAAACGGGTTAAAAAACGGTTCTTTTACGGCAAATTGAGTGCGTTTCCAACGCACTTTTGGTATCAGCCGGTGGCTTCAACCATCGGCGCGCTACAGCCTACCCTATTGTACTCACCTTGCCCGCTTCTGCCATTGTCCAGAGGGACACTGTACGAAAGGGAAGCGCGAAAAAGCCGGAGGGACGATGACAACTGGCGTTAAACGCGGTAAACTCAGAGCAAATGTAAAACGTGAAACGTAATTCGTAATTCGTAATTCGCTCGCACGTTACTCATTACTCTTTACTATTTTCGGGAGAAACACCATGAACGACACAGTTATTCGCGTGACCAATTTCCGCAAAACCTACGGCGCGATGGTGGCCGTGGAGGGCATCAGCTTTGAGGCGCGGCGCGGCGAAATTTTCGGACTGCTGGGGCCGAACGGCGCGGGCAAAACGACCACGTTGGAGTGCCTCGAAGGGCTGCGGCAGGCCGACGGCGGCGCGCTGAACATCCTTGGCGTAGACCCCGGACGGCAGCCGCGCAAGCTGCGCAACCTCATCGGCGTGCAACTACAAACGTCGGGGCTGCCGGCCGACATGCAGGTAGACGAGGCCGTGCGCTTCTTCTGCGCCTACCACGACGTCGCCCCGCGCTACGACCTCGTCCGCCGCCTGGGATTGGAGGCAAAGCGGCGCGAGAAGTACGGCAAGCTCTCGACAGGGCAGCAGCGGCGACTCGCGCTCGCGCTGGCCGTGGCGCACAAGCCCCCCGTGCTCTTCCTCGACGAGCCGACCGCCGGGCTGGACGTGGAATCGCGCACGGAACTGCACGCGCTGGTGCGGGAACTTCAGGCCGAAGGCACCACCATCGTCCTGGCGACGCACGACATGGCCGAGGCCGAGAAGATGTCCGACCGGGTCGCCATCCTGCTGCGCGGCAAAATCGCGGTCACCGGCACGCCGCGCGAGATCACGGCGACCGGCGCAGGTACCACCAAAGTCTCCGCCCGCACCGAGCAATCCGTGCTTCATAGCAACGGCGCGGACTTCCCCGGCGTCAGCCGTCATCTCATCGAAGAAGACTACGCCGTCTACTTCAGCACCGATCCCGGCGCCACCGTCTCCGCCCTGCTCGCCCACATCCAGAGCCGGAACGACCCGCTCATTGACCTGCGCGTCGAGCGGCCCTCATTGGAAGAACGCTTCCTTGAGATCACGGGTAGACAGTAGACGGTAGACGGTAGACGGGGGAGGGGGAGAGAGGGAGAGGGG
>DAOUGD010000233.1:0-5457 GCA_034429475.1 Anaerolineae bacterium | reverse complement strand
CTTCACTTTGCGCTTGCAGTTCCGCGAATGTGCTCATTCTGGTTCCCTCCTCTCGCACAGCTTATCGCTTATGTAGCACCGGAGGGATTTTTTGACAAGTCTTTGGTTGTGGCTCTGCCACCTTATGTTTTATGTTTCACGTTTCACGTTTTGCTATTCGATGCGGATGCTGCCCGATCCCTGGTTGATGTCCAATTCGATCTGGTAGTCGGCCTTGTCGTAATTTTCCGTTTCCCACACGCCGTCGTCGTCTTTCTCGCCGGAGACCAGCACGAGGCGCCCGCCGGGGTCGAAACTGCCGCTGCCGTCGTCCAGGTCTACGCGCAACCCCACGTTTTTGGGCAGGATGATCGTGACGGAACCGGAGCCGCTGTCAATGTCGCCGGAGAAGTTGCCGTCGTCGGGCAGGGTCAGGTGGATGCTGCCGGAGCCGGAGTCCAGATTCAGGTGCTTCATGGCCAGGCCGGTCAGGTCGAAATTGCAACTACCGGAACCGGAGTCCAGCCACAAATCCAGGGCGACGTTGGGGTTGAGGCCGACGCGCCACTCGGATTCCTTGTCGTCGAAGTTGATCCCGAAGGACACCCCCTGGGTAAAGCTGTCGAGGGTGACGTCCGTATGACTGTTTTCCTGATTGACCCGGAAGACCAGTTCGCCGTAGTAGGCAATGTCGCCTTCGATGAGGTTGGCGGAATCTTCCAGGGCGTGCAAATAGCCCGGCTTGCTGGTCCAGTTGATGGAGACTTTGGCGGTTTCCGCCCCGTTCAGTGGATGGGTGATGTGTTCGGTGTGGAGTGCGGCGGGGCGGCCCAGTTCCATCAGAAAGGGGACTTGTTCCGCGAGGAAGACGGCGCTCAACGCCATCCCCAGGAGCAGCAGCACCAGGACGCCGCCGGCAATCGCGCCGCCCGTGGAGCGCCGCCCGATCATCACGTCCACCCCCAACGCGATGAGGGCCAGCGGCCAGAAGCGCCACAAAACGGCCCAGCCATTCTCCGGGAAAATCCCCAGGTTGGAGAGCAGCAAAATGACGCCGACGCCGATCAATACCACCGGCCAGAATAGCGAGCGCCGTTGGTAATGCGGTCCTTCCCGCGAGGCAGCGGGCCGAGATGCGATAGGCTCAAAGGTTTCAGGGTTTTTACGTTCTGACATTGCACAACCTCCCACTTATAGATAGCGTTATTGCGTCAGGGAGTGTTCCTTGACGCAACCGTCACCTAAACATACGTAAAGGGGAGAGGGAAGGTTGCGGCTACGAAACCAGGGGGACCAGGGGAGTTTTTACATTCTGGCGTTCCTGCCAGCGCAGCCATACCCACACGCTGCCGACGATGGACAGTAATCCCCCGCTGATCAGGCCCGCGATGCCCAATCCTTGCCAGAGGTGGGTTTGCTGCCGGTTTTGGCGTAGGACCTCGATCAGCAGCGCATCTTCTAATTCGATCACAAAGTCTCCCGGCGGCGCGGCGAGCTGCAGAGTCTCTCGGAGAGATTTTTCGAGGATTTTTTGTTCCTGGGGTGAAATTTTTTGATCTAAAGAGATGTAGGTTTTTCTAAAGAAAGTCATGGGACACTCTCCGTATGGGTGCAAAGTTTCTCCTTCCTTGAGTAATAACACCTTTCGTGAGGGAAAGTTGCGGGGGTGGAGATACAGAAAAGACGAAAAGGCACGGCGAGCAGGGGGAATGTGCATTTGACCTTTCTGCCACCCGCTTTTATACTCAGGGCTTATGATTCGTGTGTTGATTTGTGACGATCAGGACGTCGTGACCGAAGGGCTGCGCGTGATTCTGGGCGCGTCGCCGGAGATTGAGGTGGTTGGCGTGGCGCACGACGGGGCAGAGGCGGTGGCCCTTGTCGGTCAACGCCGTCCCGACGTGGTGTTGATGGACCTCAAAATGCCGGGCGTCAATGGCATCCAGGCTACGCGCCAGATTGGGGAGCGTTACCCGGACGTGCGCGTGCTCGTTCTCACGACTTACGACGCCGACGAATGGGTCTTCGACGCCATCCGCAGCGGCGCACGCGGGTATCTGCTCAAGGACACCCCGCGCCAGGAGTTGATCGCTGCGATTCGGGGCACGGCGGAAGGCAAGACGCACGTAGACCCCGCTGTGGCCGGCCGGCTCTTCGCGCACGTCGCGCAGGGGCCAGCGCTGGCGGTGGATACGTCGGCCATCCAGGCGCTGAGCGAGCGCGAACTGGAAGTGTTGCGGCTGCTGGCGCGCGGGCTGAGCAACGCGGACATCGCCGCGCGGCTGTATCTCTCAGAAGGAACGGTGCGCAACTACGTCAGCGCGATTTTGAGCAAGTTGGACGTGGCCGACCGCACGCAGGCGGCGGTGTTGGCGCTGCGTTACGGGCTGGTGGATTAGGGCGGTTTCACCGCAGAGGACGCCGGGTTCGCCGGAATTTTGTGATTTTTATGCGATCCAGGCGGTATCGGCTATGAAAAATTGGCTATGCACGCCCTGTGTTCTGGTATAATGGGGCGGGAGGGGAAGACTGGATGATAGAGGTCAGCGTCGGATTGGCTTTCCTGGCGGGCGGACGCCTTGTGTGGGGCCGGCGTTGTCGGCCATTTTCGTCCTCAGCACGCAATCCAGCTTTGCTCGGTCAATGATTGGAATCATGGGGGATCCGGTGGAACCTGAAAATTTGAAGGAAAGTGCCTCCTCGCCGACGACCGACGCCATTCTGGCCGAGGCGCAGCGGCGGATGCAAGAGCGTGGGCAATTGCCGACCGGCTCTTATGAGAGCCGTGGGTGGGCCATCCGGCTCAATCGCGGCGTTTTCTGGTTGGCGCATCATTGGCTGGCCGTGTTTAACCTCTTGGTTGGCCTGTATTTTGTGGGTGCTGTCCTCGCGCCTGTTTGCCTGAAACTGGGTTGGACGGGCCTGGGCAATGGACTGTACGCCTTTTACGACATCTCCTGCCACCAGTATCCCTTCCGTTCCTGGTTTCTCTTTGGGGAAAAGGCCGCCTATCCCTTAACCGAACCAACTTCTGTGGTCAGGATGGCGCAGGTGATGCATTTTAACGGTGACCCCGTCACGGGTTACAAGATGGCGTTGTGCCAACGCGACATCGCAATGTATGGGGTCATAGGTGTGTCTGGCCTGGGATATGCCCTGCTGCGCAGGCGAGCGTTGGTGCGCCCGCTACCCTTGTGGCAGTATTTTGTGTTTGGCGTTTTGCCGATGGCGTTGGATGGCGGCATCCAGTGGCTTTCTTACGCGCTGTGGATGATTTTCCCCGCCTGGCTGCCCTATCCTTTTGAGACTATCCCGATGATGCGTGCATTGACCGGCGCGTTGTTCGGCGGGGGACTGGTCGCCGCCAGCTACCCGTATTTTGAAGGGTATTTCAATGAGATTGCGTTCACGCTCCGGCAGCGATTTGGCTGGGTGTGAGCCATAAACCTGATATTCTTGGAGGATGAGTTATGGTACCACCGGTTGATCCAATTTTGTTTCGCATTGGGGACGTGATAGCTGTACACTGGTACGGATTGTTGATCGTCATCGGTATCATTTTGGGAGCGAACGTCGGCGCTTATCTGGCGAAGCGAGCAGGCAAGGACCCGGAAATCATCTGGGATATGCTATTGTTGGTGGTGTTCTTAGCCATCATTGGTTCGCGTATCTACCACATTTTCTCGCAGCCGGCCGGCGGGGTCATGGGCTGGAATTATTACAAAGAACATCCCATAGAAATGCTCTATATTTGGCAAGGCGGCCTGGGCATCTATGGGGCGATCATCGGCGGCGCGCTGGGTGTGATCATTTTCTGTGCGCGCCGCCGTCTGCGCCCGTTGGAGTGGTTGGATTACGCCACACCGGGAATGGCGATTGGGCAAGCCATTGGGCGCTGGGGAAATTACATCAACCGGGAGTTATACGGCCCGCCAACCACGCTGCCATGGGGATTGCGAATTCCCGCCCTTTACCGCATTGCACCGTACAACGATATGACCCAATACCCGGAGGACATCCTTTTCCATCCCACGTTTTTCTACGAATCGCTGGGCGCATTGATCGTGTGTTTGCTGCTCCTCTGGGTAGCCGACAAATATCGCGGACGGCTGAAGGAAGGCGACCTGTTGGTCGGCTATCTGATGGGGTACTCGATTGTGCGGTTTTTCATTGAATTCTTGCGGCCCGACGCCTGGATGATGGGGTCTATCGCAGCGGCGCAGGTCTTCGCGTTGCTCTTCCTGGTGGGTGGAGCTATCTTTCTTGTCGCGCGTCACCGGCTGTCGCGCCGGTTGACGTAGGAGGCGTATTGTGACACAGGGCCAGCAACGGCCCTGTGTCTTTTTATCAACGGATTGAACGGATTCAACGGATTTTATAGGAAAGGCTCCTTCCGTTGCATCCGTTTAGCCCGTTGAGCATTTCTGCGGAGGTGAGGAATGTCCTGGTATGTGACGATCTTTCGTTTGCAGGAAATTGATTTGGAGTCTTCACGTATCACTCAACGTTTGGGGGAGATTGAGGCCGCGTTGAAGAACGACGCCGATCTGGCTGCCGCGCGGCGTGCCTCCGAGGCTAAAACTGTTGCGGCAGCCGCCGCCCAGAAGGCGCAGAAGGACCTGGAATTTGAACTGGGGCGGGTGCGGATCAAGTCAGAACAGACCGAAAACGCGCTTTACGGCGGGCGCGTGACGGGGGCGCGGGAGTTGCAGGATTTGCAGGCAGAATCGAAATCGCTCCAACGCCATCTGGCGACGCTGGAGGATCAGCTTTTGGAGGCGATGTTGGCCTGTGAGGAGGCAACGGACGCCGCGTCCGTCGCGGGGGAAGCGTTGCGTCAGGCGCAGACCGTCTGGGACGCCGCGACTCAAACGTTCACAACCGAGCAGGCGTACCTCAATGCACAGGCGCAAACCTTACAGGACGAAGCCCAACGCCTCAAACCGCAGATTCCGCCGGATGTGTTGGATACTTACTATTATTTGAAAGAGCGCACCGGCGGCGTTGCAGTGGCGCGGCTCAAGGGGGACGTCTGCGATCAGTGTGGGGTGGAGGTGCTGTCGGCCACGCGGCGCAAGGTCAATCAGCACGAAGTGGCCTATTGCGACAGTTGCCGCCGCCTGCTGGTGGTGGTTTGACGAGAAGGTGTTTAAAAGCAGAAACACGCCCCTTGGAGGGGCGTGTTCTGCGAAAGGAGGGTAACCAACTGCATTTGACAGGGAGGGCGGGTCTCCTTACCAAATGCTAACTTTATTATACGTTCTAATCGAAATTTAACAATAGGAAAAAGGTACTATTTCAGATGTGAGAAATGTACTTTCTGGCCGCGGCCTTTGCCGCGAAAGCGTACCCCCCTGGAGAGCAAGATTGACGCGAGCAACCGACCTACTTAGAATCTATCCGAAAATTCGTTTTGGCTCGTGATTTGCACCTAAAGGCGCGGTTGAGGGGGCATTTTTTCGTGGGCGGGCGCAGCCC
>DAOUGD010000232.1:0-17296 GCA_034429475.1 Anaerolineae bacterium | reverse complement strand
GCAGGCGGGCAAAGCCCGCCTGCGAAAAAACACTCTCTCGAAGGCGGCTTTAGCCGCAAAACCCGGCGCAGTTTACATGACTATCATCAACGCTGCCGCGACCACCAACGCCACCGACGGCACAATCGCCCTGTAGAGTCCGCCCCAGTTGGCCTTGAAGTAGGCGCGGGTCAGGGAGAGGCAGAGGTGCATGGGGGAAAGCAGCACGCCGCTGAAGCCGCCCACAAAGAGCCACACGCCGGCGGACGCCGTGTCCAGCCCGGCGGCGATGAGCAGTGGGAGCACCAGCGGCACACTGAGCGCGCTTGTGGCGGCGGCTACACCGGTCAACAGCCCGATCAGCATCGGAATGAGGAATGCCACCAGCAGCGCCGGCAGGCCCAGCGCGCTCAACGTCTGCGGGATGGTCTGAATGGCCCCGGCGTCTTCGAGGACGCGCTTGAAAATCATCACCCCGAAGATGGCCGAGAAGGTGGGGACGGGGAAGCTGCGCGTGAGCACGTCCCGCCATTGTCTCGGCCCGATGCGGTGGATTAGCAGCACCAGGGCGACGACGACCAGCAGCGTCGGGATCATCGCCGTTTGCAAAATGACGACGGTGAGGATGACCAGCAGCAGCGGCCACATGCTGGCGAACAATTCGCGCCACACCCGGCCTTTCGACTTGCCGTTGCTGGCGTGCTTCTGGCGCGAAATCCCCACCAGACCCCAGAGCACGCCCCCGGCCATCGTCACGAAGGTGAGCGGCCACGAGACGCGGATGAAGTCGTAGACGGAGATGCCCACCAGGGCCGAAATCATCAACAGCGAGGAGTACAGGGGGAAGACGTACTCCATCGTGTGACGGAACCAGTAGTTGATGAACGTCTTGCGGTCGGCGTTGAGATCGAGGCGCGTCCCGATCTCGTTGACCATCGGCGCGGAGAACATCGCCCCACCGAGCATCGGCATCAGCCCGATGAGCATGGGCAGCAACGCGACGAGCAAGCGGCTGTCCGGCACGAGTTCTTGGAGGGATTGCACCATCGTCTCCATTGAGCGGGTGCGGTGCAGCAATTCCGCCAGCAACAGCACCAGGAAGACGGCGAGCGCCAGATTCAGCGTGTCTTTGTGCGAGACGCCGCGCCACACCGAGAGGGGCAGCGAGCGCAGAGGGTAGGCAAACAACACCGCCGCCAGGACGGAGTTGAGGAGCAAAATCAGGCCCAGGTCCCACTTTTTGAAGAGCAGGAAGATGGTCAGGGCGAGGATGAGGAGGAGTTTTAGTAGATCAATCATCAGGGTTATTGTCTTTGTACGCAGATTCACGCGGATAAACGCTGATTTTTTAATCTGCGAAAATCCGCGTCAATCTGCGTCCTATTTTTCTTCTTCCAACACCAATACCCAATCGCAGCCGCGACCGGAGGTGGGGGGCGCGAAGGTCTGGATGCCGGGGCTGGTGGTGGAGTGGAGGTGAATTTCGACGCCGTAGCGCGGGTCGAACCAGGAGGCGCGGACTTTGGGCGCGGTGACGACGTCCTGCCGCATGGTGAACGCGGCGCCGCGCGGCGAGTAGACGAGGGCGAAGCTGCCGTCGTTGGCGCGGGCGGCGCGAATCTTGGCCCCGCCGAAGGTTGGCCCGTCGAGGATGAGCGATTGATCCGGGATGAGCTTCTGGAAGGCGCGCGCCTCGAAGAAGCGGCGCATCAGCCCCATCTGGAACGCGCCGGGATGATCGAGCGCCTCATTCCACGGCACATAAGCCCCGTAAAGCCCCTTGTCGCCCGGACGCCAAATCTGCCACAGGCTGTTGTTGCCGTAGGTGTGCCCGCAAGCCCCGGCCAGCAGCGACCAGTACGCGGCCTGCCGCACGTCGTAGTCGTCGAAGCGGCGCACATTCACGGCGTCGGTGTTGTAGAAGCCGACGTTGAGGTTCTCATAGCGCGGCTCGCCATCCACGGTGGGTTTGGGCGGCTGCAAGGCGTAGTCGTGTGCCGTGAACAGGCCGTTGTCGTGATCCGGCGCGCCGTGCGACGATTGCGACATGTTGAAATCCAGCCATTCCGCGTGATGCAACTTGTCCGACGACTGCCCCGGCCCGCGCGGGTGGAAGGTGATGAGGTGCGCGCCGTCGTCGCCGGCCCGCAGCCCGCGCGCCAGCGCCTCGATGACGGCCATTTCTTGCGGCGTGTCCACGTTTTGATCGCCGCCCAGAATCCAGATCAGCGGCGCATCCTTGTACCGCGCGCCGAGGAAGCGCCCATACGTCGCCGCGCGCTCCGGCGTGAAAATGCCGGTCGGCCCGCCATTCTCCGACTTCCAGTGGCTGCCCCAGGTCGGTAGGAAGCCCACGAACAGCCCGAGTTGCGCGGCTTTGGCAATCATATAATCCACGTGCGCAAAATACGGCTCGTTGGGGCGCGTCGAGTCGTTGTCGCACAGGGGTTTATCGCCGTAGACATTGGGAGCATTAAGCCCATCCAATTCGGCCAGCAACACCGTCTGGATGACCGTGAAGCCCTTGCGGGCGCGGTTTTCCAGGTAGAAGTCCGTCTCCTCGCGGTTGAGGCGGTGCAGCATCTCCCAGGCCGTGTCGCCGAGGTAGAAAAACGGCGTCCCGTCGGTGTATTCGAGGTGACGGCGGGTAGGCGCGATGCGGAGAGACATTGTCGTGGGATGTGACGAAAAGTTCATACTGAAGTTCCTTCCTTTGAGTATAAAGATATTTGTATCCAATGTGCCTTATGGTATAAATGGTAACACTGTGATATGTGAAAGAGGTTGTGATGGTGGTAGATCAGGTTGCCTTATGGACTAATACTATTCTCGAAGGGGACGCGCGGATGGTATTACAGCAGATACCGAGCAATTCTATTCATTGTATTGTCACCAGCCCCCCTTACTATATGCAACGAGACTATAATGCCAATGACCAAATTGGCAACGAAGCCTCGCCTGAAGCCTACATAGCTGATCTGCAAGCAGTATTTACGGAATGTTTTCGGGTATTGCGGGAAGACGGCACCCTATGGCTTAATTTGGGCGATAAATACGAAGATGGCGACCTGCTGGGGATGCCCTGGCGGGTCGTGTTTGCATTAAAAGAAAACGGCTGGTTGCTGCGCTCGGACATCATCTGGCACAAACCTAACGCGATGCCTTCGTCGGTGAAGAATCGCCCCACTACCGATCACGAGTACGTTTTTTTCTTTGTAAAGAGCAACGAGTATTACTATGATATTGATTCAATCAGAGAACCGCATGTTACTTTTACGGATAAAAGTAAGATGAAAGGTGGGCGCAATCATTTCGGAAAGAAAAATGGCACTCCCGAACAGGGCAAAAACGAAGGCAATCCCAATTTGCATGATGGCCGTTGGGATCAGGCATTTCATCCCAAGGGACGAAATCGTCGTACCGTCTGGGAAATCCCTTTGTCCAAATTCAGAGAAGCTCATTTTGCAGTCTTTCCAGAAACTTTAGTCGAACTTTGCATCCAGGCCGGTTGTCCTGAGAAGGGGATTGTGTTAGACCCGTTCATTGGAAGTGGTACGACGGCGGTGGTGGCGCAACGTTTGGGGCGGCGGTATGTTGGTATTGACATCAATCCCGAATACTGCGAAATGGCGAGAAAGCGACTTTATCAACCGATTTTGTTTTAACGTTATTGAATTTCTTCCAGAAGTGGTAGCAGCTCTTTCAATTGTTGAATGAGCAGCGGTTCTACCAGCGTGAGTTGATTGGGATTAGCCTGGATGTAGATGTATAGTTCGGATTTCAACGCCTCCAAATCGCCTGCCCAGGATTCGGCGATCACAATGGGCACACATTTGTAGCCATTTTCAGTTGCCAGCAATATCGTTTTGTAAATATCCCGCGTAAAGAGTAACGCATGTCCACCGCCCATCGTTTCGCGGGTTTTGACAGGCAGTAGTAGTGTGCCTTTTTCTCCGACTATTTGTACATCGTAGGTTTCATCGCCAATCTTGACCTGGCTTTTGCTGACTTGTAACGGTAGCTGGTGTTCCTCAATTAGGTTGTGCAGTTCACGTCTAACCAGTTCCTCAAATAGAGTTCCCTTTAACGCGCGTCGGCTTCCTTCTAATCTGGCGAGCATCACCTCAGAAATGGCCGGCCACTCCCAACTTTCTGCATGGGGAAACAGCGGGCCTACAAATTTTCGGATTTCATTCAGCAGATAGGTTTTGCGTTCCAGGATAGTATCTCCTGAAACGGTTTTGAGGAGAGGTTCCAGGCGTTGTGTGGCTGCATCGCGCAGCAACCAGGCCAGAAAGTACCATTTGGCTTTGGAATTGGTATAAGGGCGCAGGAGACCATCATAGAGCTTGACATCCACTGTGCGAGAAAGGTAATTGGCAATGGTCGCTGCGGCTTGCTCATCGGATGGTTCCTGGATGAAAGCTAAGATGGAATTGTAACCTGCTTCCCGCAGATAACCCACAAAATCCTGATAAAAGCTCTCGTTTTCTCTTACGATGGCGACCAATTCTCTCAGGCGTAGATTGTAAAGCACGTAATCCATAGCGCTTCAACTCCGTAGCTGGTTACTGCGTTATCTGTGGATGAAATTTCTCATTCATAATGCTGGCTCAAGCGTGTACTGCTGAAAAAACTCCCACATCAGCCGGGTGGCGTTCACGTCCTGGGTGGTGTGGCCGACGATGGCTTCGGGCATCGCGTCGCCGCCGGGCCAGGAGTGGCCGCCGCCGTGGATGGTGTAGAAGGTGAAGGTGGTGTCGTCCCCGCAGCGCGCGTAGTGAACGCCGGTGACGCTCCCCTGCGCGGGCAGGTCGAGCGGCGGCGACTCACAGGCGTTGCGGGCGGCCCACTGCGCCATCCAATCGGGGATCACGGGGAAGTCGTAGTCGAAGGACCCCGACGGCCCGCCGGTGAACGGCACGATGGGGTCATCCGTGCCGTGGAACGCGATCACCGGGACCGTCCGCGTGGGATTGCACTGCGCCAACGGCAACAGGTACGCGCCCGATACCGATCCAACCGCAGTGATGCGATCCGAAAGCTGGCAAGCCAGCACGTAGGACATCCCGCCGCCGTTCGATAGCCCGTTGGCGTAGACGCGGTTCAGGTCAATGGTGTACGTTTCCGCCAGGTGGTCAATGAGGTCGGAGATGAAGGTCACATCGGGCGAGGGCGCCGGGCCGCCAATTCGCCAGCGCCAGGGCAGCCCCGTCCCGGAGGGATACACCACCAGGAAACCATATTCGTCCGCCAGATCGTTCCAATGGCTGATCTGCATCTGGTGCGCCGGCCACTCGGCGAAGCCGTGGATGCTGATGACCAACGGCGTCGGCGTGGCGGGGTCGTAGGTGGGCGGGACGTACAACAGATAAGCGCGGCGTTCCCCGCCGGAGGTGAGCTTCCCGTTGGTGCGGTTGAGGCTGAGGTAAAAGCCGAGCAGCGCGACGGGCAGCCCCACCAGCAGCCCCACGCCAATCCTGACCCATTTCAGCCACAGTTTACCGGCTTTTGGTTGCCGCTCACCCATTTGCGATTTCGTTGCCATGCGCCATACTATAACCTAAATTTCCGGGAGGGCGAATCATGAAAGAAACGATGACTCCGAAAGAACGCTGGCTGGCCGTGCTCCGGCGCGAGAAACCGGATCGGGTTCCGATGGATTACTGGGGAACGGACGAAGCCACCCAAGCCGTGATGCGCTACCTGGGCTGCGCGACGGCGGACGAACTGTTTGCGCAACTGCACATTGACCGCCCGCTGGACGTCGGCCCGCGCTACGTCGGCCCGCCGATAGCGCCGGGCTACGATATGTACGGCTGCCATCATCGCCACATTGATTATGGAACCGGCGTGTACAGCGAGGTGGATTATTATCCGCTGGCGCGCTATGCCTCGGTGGATGAAATTGAAGCTGCCTACACCTGGCCGACGCCGGACTGGTTCGACTACTCGGTTATCCCGGCGCAATTGCAGGGCAACGAACATCGCCCGGTGCGCGACAGCGGGTCAGAACCGTTCCTGACGTACACCCATCTGCGCGGCATGGAACAGGCGTATATGGATTTGGCGCTCAACCCGGAGATGGTGCATTACTGCCTGGATAAGCTGTTTGACTTCGCCTACGAGAACACGCGGCGCATCTACGAGCAAATTCCGGGGCAGGTGACGTTCTCCTACGTCGCCGAAGACCTGGGGTCGCAGGAGCGGCTGCTGTTTTCCCGCAAACACATTCGGGAGTTCCTGCTGCCCCGGATGCAGCGGATGATGGCGTTGGTTCACGAAGGCGGCGGCTACGTCTTCACGCACAGCGACGGCGCGGTGCGCCCGGTCATCCCCGACCTGATCGAGATCGGCATGGACGTTCTCAACCCCATCCAGTGGCGCTGCCAGGGGATGGAGCGCGCCGGCTTGAAGCGGGATTTCGGCGACCGGGTCATCTTCCACGGCGGGGTGGACAACCAGCAGACTTTGCCCTTTGGCAGCGTGGCCGACGTGCAGGAGGAAGTGCGAACCAACCTCGCGGTGCTGGGCGCGGGCGGCGGCTACATCCTCGCGCCGTGTCACAACGTCCAGGCCGTCAGCCCGCCGGAAAACGTCGTGACGATGTATGAGACCGGCTATCACGAGGGCTGGCTATAGACCAATGTTGGACGCAGATAAACGCGGATGAACGCGGATTTTTTAAATAATCTGCGAAAATCTGCGTCCTGATTTTTTACTTTCGTTCTTGTGGAGCGATGCCAATGAATATTACACCGATTAGTTCTGACCAATATGCACTGTATGCTGCTATTTCTATCGCCTTCGTGGTGCGCTCCGTGCTGCGGGTGGAGGGGGTGGATGGCGGTTTAGGCGGGCTGCGCCTGGTCGAAGAACGCCTGGCGACGCCTTACCTCAAAGACTACAATGCCCAGGGCGACGACACCCCGGCGGCGTGGGCGCGTGACTTCGATATCCGTGACTGGGCCATCTTTCTGGCGTGGGAAGGCGAGACGCCGGTGGGCGGCGTGACAGTCATACCGGAGCCGAAGCTATGCCCGGTTGGCCCGTTCCCGCGCCAAGACCTCGCCGTTGTGTGGGACATCCGCGTACACCCCGACTATCGCGGGCGCGGCATCGGCGCAGCGCTGGTCCATCACGCCGCCGGCTGGGCGCGGGCGCAAGGCTGCGGCCAACTCGCGTTTGAGACGCAGAACGTCAACGTCCCCGCGTGCCGCTTCTACGCGCGGATGGGCTGCACCCTGGGGGCGATCCACCGCTTCGGCTACGCCGGCGTCCCGGAGACGGCGCACGAGGCGGCGCTGGTGTGGTATCTGGATTTGTGACTTTTGCGGGGAGTTTTGTTGTATAATTCAAAAAGTCAGGTAAAAAACCTCAGCGGTGAAATCAACAACGATAGAGAATTCGTTAAAATCCGTTCAATCCGTTGAGGAAATTCTTGAGGGAGAGGAAAAAGTATGGTATTAAAACGTTGGATGTCCTGGATTCTGGTGTTGGCGTTGCTGCTTCCCGGCGTGGAAGCGGTCAACGCGATGACGGCGGCGCGGCCCGCGCCCCAGGCGGCGGCTTGCCTCAGCGTGGCTTTTCTGGCGGACGTGACCATCCCCGATTACAGCGCGATGGAAGCGGGCAAGTCCTTCGTGAAAACCTGGCGCGTGCGCAACGATGGCAGTTGCGCCTGGCCCGAAGGCGCCAAGCTCATTTTCTCCGATGGCGACAAGTTGGGCGCGCCCGCCAGTGTGGCGGTCGGCGCTCTGGCGGTCGGCGAGAAGACGGACATTTCCATCACGTTAAAAGCCCCCACCGCCAACGGCACATACCAGGGCGCGTGGCGGCTGAGCGACGACAAAGGCGCCGCCTTCGGCCCCCGGCTGACCACCCTCATCAAAGTAGGCGCGGGGAGAACCCCTGCCGCGACCGCAACGCCCAAATCGGCGAGCGGGACGGCCACGCCGACCTCTGCCGCCTGCCTCAATGCCGGTTATTTGGCTGACGTAACCATCCCCGACTACAGCGCGGTGGAGGCGGGCAAGGGCTTCACCAAGACGTGGCGGGTGCGCAACAACGGAAGCTGCGCCTGGCCCGCCGACACACAGTTGACGTTTGTTTCCGGCGAGCAACTCGGCGCGGCGGCCAAAGTGACCGTCGGCGCGGTGGACGCCGGAGTGACCAAAGAGATTTCGGTGGAAATGAAAGCGCCCACGGCTAATGGTAGTTACAAAGGCGTCTGGCAGTTGGCTTCCGGCGCGGTCTTCGGAACCAAGCTGACCGTCGTGATCAAGGTGGGCGCAGGCAGCAGCGCGCCCGCGACGACCGGCGCGACGCCATCCACTGGCGCGTCCACACCGAGCGCCGCCTGCCTCAACGCCAGCTACGTCGCCGACGTGACCATTCCCGACTATACCACCTTTGAGCCGGGCAAGGAGTTCGTGAAAACGTGGCGGCTGCGCAACAGCGGGAGCTGCGACTGGCCCGCCGACGCCCAGTTGCTCTTCTCCAGTGGGGAAGCGCTGGGCGCGCCGGCCAACATCGCCGTGGGCGCGGTCGCCCCCGGCGCCACTGCCGATATTTCCGTCAATATGAAAGCGCCGGCATCCAACGGCACCTTCAAAGGTATCTGGAGCATGGCATCCGGCGCGGGCGCGGCGTATGGCGGCAAAATCACCGTCATCGTCCGTGTAGGAACGGCTGCGGCGGCCCCGGCGCCGGTAGCCCCGGTTACGGTGCGCCCTGGGGGGCGCGGCGGCTTCGAGCTGGGCGGCCACATCCGCACGTGGGGCTACATCCCCCAGATGCAGCACGCCGGCATGTCGTGGGCGAAAATTCAGGTCCAGTACGGCCAGGGCGCGACGGAGATGATCAACATGGCGCACGCCAACGGCTTCAAAATTCAACTCAGCGCGCTGGGGTCGCCGGGTATGGTGACGGACGCCGACTTCCACGCCAAGTACAGCGCGTGGGTGGCGGGACTGGCCGCTTCCGGCGCTGACGCCATCGAGGTGTGGAACGAGCCGAACATTGACCGCGAGTGGCAGATCGGCCAGATTGACCCGGCGGCCTACACGCGCCTGCTGTGCGCGGCCTACGGTGCGATCAAGGCCGCGAATCCCGGCACGGCCGTCATCAGCGCAGCCCCCGCGCCGACGGGCTACTTCGGCGGCTGCGGCCCCAACGGCTGCGACGACCTGCCGTTCATCCAGGGGATGTACAACGCGGGCGCGGCCAACTGCATGGACTACATCGGCGCGCACCACAACTCCGGGGCCACGTCGCCTTCGGCGCGCAGCGGGCACCCCGCCGACGACGGCAATCATCACCACTCGTGGTACTTCCTGCCGCAGACCGAGCTGTATTACCGGACGTTCCGAGGCGCTCGCCAACTCTTCTACACCGAAATGGGCTATGCCTCACAGGACAGCGTCCCCGGCTTCTCGGATCAATTCTGGTGGGGGCGGGGGACGGGCACCGTGCAGCAGGCCACGTGGCTGGCGGAGGCTGTCAGCCTGAGCCGCTCCACGGGGATGGTGCGCTGCATCATCGTGTGGAACATAGACTTCGTGCGTTATGGCTACGACCCGCAGGACGGCTACGCCATCATCCGCCCCGACGGCGGCTGCCCGGCGTGTGACTCGCTGCGGGCGGCGATGCAATGAGTAAAGGGTAAAGGGTAATGAGTAATGAGAAATGAGTAATGAGTTAAGAAGACTCATTACTCATTTCTCATTTCTTTGCAGGAGGCAACGCTATGATGAAAGCAGCCATTCTGTACAACGACAAAGACATCCGCCCCGGCAATGCGCCGGAGCCGGAGATCGGGCCGGATGAGGTGCTGGTGAGGTCGGGGTACGCGGGCATCTGCGGCACCGATCTGCACGTCTATCGCGGCGAGTTCAAGGGGCGGGTGACGTACCCCGCCATCCTCGGCCATGAGTTCGGCGGCGTCATCGAGGCGGTGGGGAAGGCGGTGCGCGGCTACAAAGTCGGCGACCGGGTGTGCGTGGACCCCATCCTCTCGTGCCACCGCTGCCCGGCGTGCCTGGATGGGCACATCAACGCCTGCACGACGCTCAAGCTGCTCGGCATTGACCTGCCGGGCGGCTTCGGGCAATATGTCGCCGTGCCCACCGACCGGCTCGTGCCGCTGCCGGAAGACATCCCCATGCCCTACGCGCCGATGGTGGAACTGTACGGCATCGGGCATCACATTTTGCGGCGCGGCGCGGTGCAGCCGGGCGAGTCCGTCGTCATCCTGGGCGCGGGCAAGGTGGGGCTTTCGACGCTGGATGTGCTGTGTCACAGCGCGGGGCCGGCGCTCTCCATCATCACGGATGTGCATCCGGCGCGGCTGGCGGTGGCAAAGAAGCTGGGGGCGGACGTGACCATCGCCATCGCCGAGGAAGATCCCGTGGCGCGGGTGATGGACGTGACGCGCGGCGCCGGCGCGGATGTGGTGATCGAGGCCATTGGCCACTATCACGAAATTCCAGGGCAGGGCGCGCCGCTCAACCAGGCCGTGCAGGTGGTGCGCAACGGCGGGCGGATCGTTACGGTGGGCCTCGGCGAGCAACTGTCGCCGGTACATTTCAAGACGCTGGTGTTCAAAGAGGTCACGTTGATCGGCTCGCGCGTCACCCTGGGCGAGTTCCCGCGCGCGATCCGGCTTATGGCGAAGGGGCTGCTGCATCCCGATTTGCTCGTCACCCACCAGATGCCGATGCGCGACGTGGCGGCAGCCTTTGCGAAGGTGGATGCGGAGGAGCCGGAGACCTTGAAGATTGTGTTGTCACAGGACTACGGGCCATGATGTGGAGATGAAACGCCGTGTTGGTATCGCACTGGGTCTGATCAGCGTTGGCTTGCTGGTCGCTGTTTTTCTCCTCAGCGATTTTTCTATGGGGATGTACAGAAAATACAACGCGCTCAGAATGGATCCATTGGGCCTGGGTCTGAAAGAGGAAGTCACTGAGGGGGACTATGACTTCTTGCTGCTGGGGGATTCACTGATAGCGCGGTGGCGGATACCCGGCTATGCGGTTTTAAACAAAGGCATAGGCGCGCAAACGAGCAGCCAGGTTAAGTACCGGGTAAAACTTCTACAGGATAAGCCTATCCACGCCAAAACTGCGATTATTTGTGTCGGCGGGAACGACCTGAAGTCGCTGCGTTTGGATCCAGATTTATCTGATGCCGTGGTTGAGACGACGCTTCTCAACATTGAAGAAATCGTCGCGGGAGTAAAATCAATCTCGGATGAAATCTATCTTATGACCATCCCCCCTATCTACACCGTGCCTTTCTATATGAAACCCCTTCAATCCACCCATGTAACGCTCGCCTCTTTGGAAGCGATCAATGACGGCATCATCCAAATGGCAGAGGATGAAGGAATCCACGTCCTCGACGCCGAAAGGATTTTGCAGGGAATGGCTGTAGAGGAAGTGTTAGCAAAAGACAAGGTGCATTTATCAGACAAAGCGTATGAGAAGTTGTTCGAGGAAGTCAGTGGAGATTGAAAAATCGGCAATCCTGCCATAAGGAGATGACTATGATCGCATCGGAAACCCCGATAGTCTTGCAAAGTGAACGGCTGACAGTGACGATTGCCGCGCCGGGCAGCATGTATCGCGGCACGCGCTTTGATTGGACCGGCTTTGTCACGCAGGTCGTGTTGGATGCGCCGCCGTTTGGCGCGCCAGGCCGGGGCGGGCCGCCGCGCCGGGGACACACGTTCTGCGTGGTGGAGTCCTACGTGCCGGGGCAGGGGACGGGCGGCGTCGGCCTGTGCAACGAGTTTGGCATCGAACTGCCGGTGGGCTACGACGACGCCAGCCCCGGCGAATCCTTCCCCAAGCTGGGCATCGGCCTGTTGACACGCCCGGACGACGCGCCCTACAACTTCTTCCGCCCCTATCTGATTGCGGAGCTATTCCCGGTGGTGGTGGAAACAACCGCGACCCAGGCAACGTTCACTGTGGCGCCATTGGAGTGCCGGGGATATGCAGCGCGGTTGGTGAAAACGGTGACGGTCAATGAGAACGAATTGACCGTCGCCTATGTCCTGGAAAACGTGGGACAGAAGCCGTTGGTGACGCACGAATACTGCCACAATTTTATGGGCATAGATAGCCACCCCATCGGGCCGGATTACGTGCTGCGGACGCCCTATCCCATCACGTTGGAGCCGCTGGGCGAGCGGATGGGGCGCATGGCGTCCGAGGACCTGGAAGTGGTGGGCGGGGAGCTGCGCTGCCGTGTTATGCCGCAGCATCAATTCTATGCTCGCTTGCAGGGGTTCAGCCGCACTGATATGGCGCAATGGGAACTGACCCACAAACCCAGCGGCGTCACGCTGAAGGAATACGACGACTTCACGCCAGTGCGGGTGGCCGTGTGGGGCGCGATCCACGTCATCAGCGCAGAAGTGTTCGTGGGGATCAACGTGCAGCCGGGCGCGATGCAGCGTTGGACGCGGCGGTATACGTTCAGCGGGTAAAACGAAAGTTTTCTCAACGGATTGAACGGATTTTTTGATCCTATCATTCCGTAAATCCTGTTATAGGGGGAATATGGAAATTCACTCGATCACGTTGGCCTATTTTTCTCCAACAGGCACGACGCGGCGGATTTTGGAGAGCATTGCGGCAGGGATGTCGGCGGATGGCGTCACGCGCCTGGACTTGACGCCGCCGGCAGCGCAGCCGCGCGACTTCGCGCCGCTCCGCGATACGTTAGTGTTGTTCGGCGTGCCGGTCTACGCCGGGCGGCTGCCCGCGGTCGCGGCGCAGCGGTTGCGCCGCTTGCAGGGAACGGGGACGCCTGCCGTGCTCGTCGTGGTATACGGCAACCGGCTGTTTGAAGACGCGCTGCTCGAATTGCAGCATCTGGTCGTGGAGCGCGGTTTTCGTCCCGTGGCTGGCGGCGGGTTTCTGGGCGAACATTCTTATTCCACAGTGGAACTGCCCCTGTCGCCGGGTCGTCCCGACGCGGCGGATTTGCAGCGGGCGGCGGATTTCGGCCGGCAGATTCGGGAAAAAGTGTGGAGAATCGCGCATGTGGAGGATATTTCGCCCTTATCCGTGCCGGGGAACTTCCCCTACCGCGAAGGGCACAAGCCGACGGACGTTGCCCCCGTGACGGACGCGGCGCTCTGCACCCGCTGCGGCGCGTGCGTCACAGTCTGCCCCACGGCGGCAATCCCCCCCGACGATCCGGCAGCCACCGATCCGGCGGCGTGTATCCTCTGCTGCGCCTGCACGCGGGCCTGTCCCGTCGGCGCAAGGGCGCTGGCAGACCCGCGCATCCAGCAAACGCGGCGGTGGCTGTACGAAAGTTGCAACGCGCGGAAAGAGCCGGAAGTGTATCTGTAGGTGCTGTGAAACGACGCCTCGGCTCCGCAATTGTTGCACTCTTTTGCCTGGCCTTTGCCGCGTTTTGCGCGTGGCTCTTCGGCAGCGTGACCGTCATCACCTGCGCGCGCATCGAGCCGGCGCAGGTGAATTGTGAGGTACGGGAGACGCTACTGGGGTGGCTGCCGCTCGGCAAGCCGCAAACTTTGCGGCATGTCCAATACGCCGGCCTGGATTTTATTGCGGGTGGCGATGATGGATATAATACCAATTACCTGGTGTTGCACACTGAAGCTCAGGAATTGCGGATAGAATTTTTCGATTATTCAAGTGTCGTGGATGCTAACGAGCGCTTTGATGCCTTTTTTAGCAGTTCGGAGCCTGCCTTTACCTACCATCAAACGTCGGGATGGGTTGGGGGAATTTGCGGTGGGTTCCTCTTTCTCGATGTTTTGTTCTTCGCCGGAATATTTGCGGCGGGCGCCTTTCCGCGACGCAAACCTCAAAATTAATGTCCACACCCATTCGCGTTTTACTGGCTGACGATCATCCCGCGCTGCGTTTCGGGCTGCGCGTGCTGCTGGATCGCGCCCCGGACATCACGGTGGTGGGTGAGGCGGATCAGGGCGACGCGGCCCTGGCGCTAATCGCCGATCTGCATCCCGACGTGGTAGTGCTGGATTGCCAGTTGCCCGGTATGGATGGCGTTACGGTGGCAGCGCGGTTGCGTCATCTTGAGCCACCCGTGCGTATCGTCGCGCTCTCCGCCTACGACGATGACCGCTACCTGGCGGGGATGGCGGAGGCGGGCGCGCTGGCCTACCTGCTCAAGAACGAGGCGCCGGGCCAAATCGTGGCGGCAGTGCGGGCGGCGATGCGCGGCGAGTCGCTGTGGACACCGGAGCAGCGCGCGCGCATTGCCCGTTGGCGTGAGGAAGTCGCCCGCGTGCGCGACAGCCTGACGGAGCGCGAGCGGGAAGTGCTGCATCTTGTAGCGGATGGCCTGAGCAACAAGGAGATCGCGCAGGCGCTGACGATCACGGTGCGCACCACCGATTTCCATGTCAGCAACATCCTGCGCAAACTGGATGCTATCTCCCGTGTGGAAGCTGCCGTGTGGGCCAAGGAGCATTTGGGTGTGTTTCAAATAAGTTGAGCGTAGTGCGTATTCCGTAGTCCGTGAACGGAATACGCACTAAGGAATACGTTCCCACAACTCAAATGAAACACACCCTAATCAGATCGTCACGTTTCACGTTTCATCAATCATCTAACCGGCGGATCGCCGGCATCAGCAACCCCAACGCCCCGTTGAGTCCGCCCAGCAGTGACGTCCCCAGGAACATCGCGGCCATCCCCGCGCCCGGCCCGGTTCCCACCAGCCAACCAAGCGCACCCGCGAGCGGCCCGCCGACGGCCATCGCCGGCTCGAATACCCGATCCGCCAACAGGCCTCCCAGCAGATACCCCACCGGCTGTGACATCACCTGCACCATGTCGCGCGTCGCAAACAACCGCCCCTGCACGTCCGGCGGAATGCGTTCCTGCCACAGGGCGTAGTACGGGCTGACGATGAAAGGGATCGTCAACTCCGACAGAAATCCGGCCACCGACCAGCCGATCACCGACTTGCTGGTCGCCGTCATAAAATCGCAGATCAGAAATGAGAGCGCCGTGGAAATCAGATACAGGCGCGCCTTGCGCTTGGCGCCGCCCCACAGGCTGATCAACGCGCTCCCCGCTACCCCGCCGACGCCCATCATTGTCCGCACGATGCCCAAGGTCACTTCGTCGCCGCCGGTGCGCTGCAAGATCATCGGCGAAAGCACGGCGAAGTAGGTGACGGTGCCGAACAGGTTGATCAGGAAGAAGGTGAAGAGCAGGCCGCGCAGACCGGCGTGACGCCCGATGTAGCCAAAGCCAAAACGCAGTTCGCGCCAGAACGCGCCGGATGCCTGCCGTCCGGTATCGGTAACAGGCGGTCGCGGAATGTGGATGAGCAGCAGCCCGCCGAGTGCGAGGGCCATCGTCGCCAGATCAATGATCATCACCGCGTTCAGCCCGACAAATTGCTGCACCAAGCCCGCCAACGCGGGCGCGAACATGTGTGCCGCCGACTTCCCCAACCCGAGCAGGCCGTTGGCGCGGGTGTATGCCTCTTTCGGCACGATCAGGCTGAGCGCGGCTGAAAAAGCCGGTTCCTGGAACGCTCCGCACGCTCCCGCGATCCCCTGCGCCAGGTAGAGATGCCAGACCTGCAAGCGTCCGGCGAGATTCAAGACCAGCAGCAGCACTGTCGTTAATCCCGCGCCGAGGTCGGCCACGGCCATCACCCGGCGGCGATCCCAGCGATCCACCAGCACACCGGCAAACGGGCTGACGAGGATGTACGTCAGGCAGCTAAAGAAGCCGAGCAGCGCCAGCGCCGTCACGGAGCCGGCCGTGTCGTAGGCCCAAACGAGCACGGCAAAGCGCGTCATGCCGGAACCGAGCAACGAGAGCGCCTGCCCGGCCCACAAAATGTAGAATGTTTTCCAAGCGGAGCCAGATTGCGTAGTCATCGGGCGCATTATAGGGGGAATTGGGAAAGCGACAAGTGGTTATCCCCTTGACACCCTATCAGATTTGCATATACTTATATTTAGATATGCAAATATCTCGATATGGTTATAAGTAGTCAAAGAAAGGAACAGACCGATGCTTGACATCCATTTAATTCAAGAAAAACCGGCCCTCAAAGTGGAATTTCTTCCCTCATTGGCGGCGGATATTTTCAGCACGCTCTCTCTGGTGTTGGATGCGCCCTCGCTGGAGGGTCTTGACCAATGGATTTACGCCACTCATGCCGCGCTGCCGCCGACCCTCAAGCCCGATCTTGAAGTGACCCTGGTGCTGCTGACCAAGTCGTGCCTGTACCCGGCCTGGCTGAGCCGACTCCCGGCCGAGCATCCGGCGCATAGCGACTTTGCTGCGCTGCTGGCGTGGCTCAACGCTCTCACCGAAGCCGATTTCCAGCAGGTGGTGACGCGGGCGCTGGCGGAGATGGATGAGGTGTGCGAGGGTGGGGAGGCGTCACTACCGCCGGATCTGGCGGACGACGACGCGCTGCGCCTCTGTCTGGGGGGCAAGTTTGCCGATGAACAATTGGAGCGTGCGGCCCACCTGGTGTGCGCGCCTTTGGAATTGAAAGCGCTGTTTATCTCAGTCCTCACGCGCTTCTGGGAGCAGTTCTACCAGGCGGAGTATGAGCTGTGCGCGCCGTTGGCTGCCCGTAGCGTCGAGCACCACCGCCGCCAAACCTACGCTGCCGATCTGATGACAGTGTTCACGGCTGTTACCGGACGGCGCTTCCCCAAAGATTACACGGAGCACGAGGACAAGGAGCGCGTGGTATTTCTGCCTTCGTGCCACATCGGCCCGTTTGTGATGCTCAGTATGTGTGAAGAAATGGCGAATGTCCTGTTTATTCACTACAACTGCCGCCCTACCGGCGTCCCCGACCGCGCACCTGTGGTGACCGCATATTCGATTACTGCGCCCGAACCGGCCTCGGAGACGCCCTCCGTTCAGGGACTTTTCCCGCCGCTCAAGGCGCTGGCCGACGAGACCCGGTTGCAAATCCTCGCGTTGCTGGACGGCAAGGAGTTGTACGCGCAGGAAATCGTGGAGCAACTGGACATCAGCCAGTCGGCGGTATCGCGCCATCTGCATTTGATGCTGGCCGGCGATATTTTGGACGTGCGCAAGCAAGACGGGATGAAGTATTTCTCGATCAACACGGAGACGTTGGCGGCGCTGGCCGCGCACTTATTGCAGTTCCGCCACTAAAGAGGCGTTTGTGGTTGTGAGTACTACTCACAACCTGCGGTATACCCCAATCCCAAATCATAATTCGCAAACTCAAGTTGCTACTTTACCATTGTAATCAGAAAAATAATGAGTTTGGCGCGCGCGGCGTAGCCACGCGC
>DAOUGD010000231.1:0-8508 GCA_034429475.1 Anaerolineae bacterium | reverse complement strand
GCGCGTAGCGCGGCAACGAAAAATCACTCTCTTTACCGGCCTTTAGGCCGCCATTGGGCCGACGAGCGGATATATTGCGCCGCGGCAGGCTCTCTGCCCTAAATCTGAAACGCCCCCTTTTGAAAGTTGTTGGGTGGCGGCGGGCTACTGCCCGCAACCACTAAACAAACCAAAAGGATTCTCTTCCGAATAGCGTTCCGGCGCAATTTCGAGTAAAATAATAGAGAGGTACTATTCTCATTTGTCTATAGCCCACAATCGAGGGGCCTTATCAAATCAAAGGAGTAAGAACCATGACGGCTTCACCACAAAAATCACCCACGGAGTTACGCGCGGAACGTTTTAGCAGTCTGCGTTCCCGCTGGAACGGCATGTCCGACAAGGTGGCTTTGAATCATTTGTATAAGGAAATCGAAGAGATGAACGGCGCTATTGAGGGACTGCCGCATCAAATCCAGGAACTTCGCCGCCGAGGCTATGTCTATGGGCGGGGATGGGATGCTCAGGTGGCAACCTTGAAAAAGGGTTGGCCGGAGCGCCAACGGGAGGCGCGCCGCATCGTGCAGGACGAGGCGCGCCGTATGGAGGAGGCCACGCGGGATGTTGAGGCGCTCTGTGGGCGCAACTCCTTGTCCGACGGGGAACTGGATCGGCTGGATAACCGATTGGATCGGCTGGACTCGCAGATCAGTAGCGCGGAGTCTGCCGTGCGGGGCGCGTTCAGTTCTCTGGAAGATGCCAAAACTGCCTTGGAGGGTGAGTTGACCGCGGCCACATTTCTGCTCGACTCGCTGGACGATGCCTCTTTCAAACTCTTCCCGGAGGAACGCGGCGTCGCCGCCTGCGAGGCCGTCTGGGTCAGCGACAAGGACGAACCGAAGGGGATTTTGTTCCTGACTGACGGCCGGGTGGTGTTCGAGCAGCGCGAAAAGAAGGCGCTGAAGAAAGTGTTGTTCATCACCACCAAGTCCGAGATGGTGCAGGAGAAGTTGTGGGAAGCGCCCATCGGCGCCATTTCCGAAGTTGAGACGGAAGATCAAAAGGGCGGCTTCCTGGGGTTGGGCAGCAAGGAGATGTTGACCCTGCGCTTCCGCGAGCGCACCCGCGAGTTGCCGAGCGACGTGACGGTGCAGGTGAAGGGTACCACCAACGAGGCGTGGCAAACCCTCATCAAGCGCGTGCAGGGCGGCGAAATCGAGGCCGATCATTATCAGGCCGGGACGCCCGCGCCGCCCGCCGCCGCTGTGACCGCGCCTCCCCCGGCAGCGCCCGCCACGCCGCCCGCCGCCATCCCCACCAAATGCCCCTCCTGCGGCGCGCAGCTCCCGACCGTCTTCAAGGGGATGCGGGAGATTGATTGCGAGTACTGCGGGGCGAAGGTGCGTTTCTAGCCGGGTGATTTGGCCCCGTCTGTTGACGGCGGAAACGTAACGTGAGACTCCTGCACAGGAGTCTCACGTTCATTTTGAGGTGGTCAGGCCGCTCCGATCGCTGCGATCGGCGTCATTCGCTCGCGGGCTTGTTCCACCAACCGCTCGATGTGCGCCATCACCTGTTGACCCACAGCGCGCACCGTGTCCCAGTTCTCCACGTCGCCGGTAAAATGCAGCGCGCTGCCGATAGTCATCGTGTACGGCCCCCGGAACGGCCAGCGGATGAGGACGGTTTCCCCTTCGATGATGCTTGTGATCAGTTTCACCTTCTCTTGCAGCAGGTGGATGCCGATGGGGATGATGGGCGCGCCCGTGAGCAGCGCCAGCCGCGCCGCGCCGGTGCGGGGCGAGCGGAGGCGGCCATCTTCATGACTCAAGGTGCCTTCTGGGAACATGATCACCGTGCGTCCGGCCTCTAACGCCTGCCGCGCGCGCTCGAAGGCGGGGCGGCCCTGGCCGGGGATGACCGGAATGTGGCCCAGACGGCGCAGGTATGCGCCGAACAGCGGCACTTGAAAAGCTTTCTCCGTGATGAGAATGTTGGCCGGTTGCCGGGCCGCCAGCGCGACGAAGAACGGGTCAGAGGTGGTGGGGTGGTTGGCGACGATGAGCTTTGGCCCTTCCGGCAGCGGCGACTGGCGGAAGACTTGCCAGCGCAGCAGCGCTTGGGCGTACAGGCCGATGACCGGCCGCGAAACCCAATACAAGAATTGATTTAACATGATGTTTCCCTCGCTATAATTTTCGGACAGGCTCTTATTCAGTCCTTAATCGGCGCTACCCGCCCTGATCCGGTGACGGTCTGATTTACCGTCGGCTCGCCAATATAGCGAATATCGCCGCTGCCGCTGATATGCGCCGTCAAGTCCTCTGTCGCGGTGAGCGTCGCCGATCCGCTGCCGGGGATTTGCACCTCGGCTTCCTGGCTGTCCAATTCCTCAGCCTGGTAGGTCCCAGAGCCGGCAATCGTGACAGTCTGCCGGGCCGCTTCGCCGCCATCCACCATGATCTTGCCGGAACCGCTGATTTTGACCGTGAGAGTGTCGGCGTCTACCCCACTCCCCTCGATGTTGCCGGAACCGTCTACTGTGAACACTACCGTCGGCGCGGATACTTTCGCCAACGTCACATTGCCGGAACCGCCGATGGTCGTGGCAAAGGCATCGGCTTCAAGGTCGTCTGTGACTTCGATGTTCCCACTGCCAGATAGCTCGACGGCTTCCAACGATTTCACCGTCAGGTAGAAGTTGACTGGCCGGGTGGGCCACAAGCCGACGCCGTCCCGCGAGTCAATGTGCAGCTTGTCGTCGCGCACTTCGACCTCGAAGTATTCCAACAGGTTTTCCTCAGCTTCGACACGCAGCGTCTCCTCGTCGCCCAGCTTGATGGTGAGCTGACCTATTGTGCCCAGCTCGACTTCGTCGAAACCGGCCACCTCAAACGCTTTTTCATCCATGTACCCTGAACCATGCACCCCGCCGACGCCCGCCGGCCCGCAGGCCAGACTTGTGCATAATAACACGCCCACGACCAAAAGGATGCTCCAACGTGACAGTTTCATTGCTCTTACTCCCTTGCCGCCACAGGCGACGTCCGAACATTGCAGAACAGTACCCACACCCCGGCCAGAATCAATCCGATAGCACTGAGCCAGCGCCAGAGCCACCAGACGGGGATGAAGGCCGACAATAGTACCCCCATAAGCGATAGCGTGAATCCCAACGCCGCGAGGCTGCACAGCATTATACCCGCAGTACGGCGCCCTGACGTGGCTTTGTTGGGATTGATGACCAACAGCGCTATCCCTACTGCCAGCAGTTCAATCGGCCACAGCACCGACCAGACACCCCACCAACCACTGACGGCGCAGAACTGGAAGAGCAGGCCATTCGCGCCAATGACGATGGCCGGGAACAACAGCCAGGGAGCCCGCATCCAGAGCGCGGCCAGCGCAAAGCCTAACGCCACCCCGAGAACTTCCCACGGCCACAGCCAACGCCACACATGCCACCCGCGGAAGATGCTGGCGAACAACAGGATCGCGCCGGTCGTCAACACCGGCATTCCGGCGATGAACATCCCGCCCAAGCCGCGTCGCCCGCGGGCGAGCAGGGGGGGCAGCACCAGCCCCCAACCCACCGCCACGATGATCAACGGCCACAACTGCCAAAGCCGGAAGCCGAACAACATCCCGGCCAGGTTCGCGCCTAAGAACAGCACCCCGGCCACAATCAACCCTACACTGATGATCAACGAACTTTGCTTTTTCATTTTGCCCTCCATTGGACTTGTATTCTTGATTGACGTTTCTACTTTATCATTCTTGCGCCCTACTTGCCTATCATCTGGCTAACCGTTAGCTATCGAAACGCCAAAACTTGGGACGCAGATTTTCGCGGATGCACGCAGATTTTTTCTTTTCAACAAAAATCCCCCTGGAGGTGGTTTCTCCAGGGGGATTTAGCCAATTCTTGGCATACTCGCGTTTAGCGTTCTTCTACCATCCGCAGACGCCCATTCGCCAGCAGCAGCAGGAACCCCGTGCCAATCAGCAGCGCCGGCCCCAACAGGTTGAGCAGCCACCACTCCGGCATAATCGCCGTCATCCCGACCATGCTGAGGGCCGCGACGCCGCATAGCACTAACCCGCCGATCAGCAGCCCCCTCCGCCGCTTCGCCGTGTTGACCACGAGCAGCGCGACTCCCACAGACAGCGGCTCAATCGCCCACAGCACTGCCCAGGCGCCCCACCAGCCGGTGAGCGCGCAGAACTGGAAGAGCAGCCCGTTCGCCCCGATGATGGTGGCCGGAATCATCAGCCAGACGTTGTGCATATACAGCGCCGCCGCCACGAAACCCAACGCCAGCGACCACACTTCCACCGGCCACAGCCAGCTCCACGCGCCCCATACATCGAACACGCTGGTGAAGAGCAAGATGACGCCGGTTGCCAGAATGGGGACGCCGGGGATGAACATCCCGCCCCAGCCGGTTCGCCGCTTCACCAAGAACGGGGTCAGGACGAACATCAGCCCCAGGGCCACCACGACCAGCGGCCAAATCCGCCAGGGGACCCACCAGAACATTCCCCACCCGAACAATGGGCCGACCAGGTTGGCGGCCAGACTGATCCCGCCGAGTACGATCAACATCAACCCCAAAACCACCGAAAAACGCTTTTGCGACATTCTAATCCTCCTTCACAGAATTCTTAGATTTCTCGCTTTGATAAAGCAGCCACATAACCCCCGCCACCATCAGCGCCACCGCGACGGGCCAGTGTCGCCAGGGCGCCCACCAAAACGCGCCACCCCCGAACAGCGGGCCGGCCAGGCTGGCGGCCAGACTGATCCCGCCGAGCACGATTAACGCCACTCCCAAAACCATCGAAAAACGCTTTTGTGACATTCTATTCCTCCTTTACTGAACTTTTAGATTTATCGCTTTGATAACGCAGCCATATAATCCCTATAGCCACCAGCGCCACCGGGATGGCCCAGCGTCCCAGAATTGCCAGCAGTGCCACAAGACACCCGAGCGCTACCGACGCGCCGCCTATCAGCCAGGCCAACTGGCGGGCCAGGGTGGGTCTCTGTTCCTTTTGTCGGGCTAACATGATCGTTCCCCATACCGATAGGACTACTACCCACACTTCCAGCAGCCACAAGAAAACCCATTGCTCCCACTGGCCTGTCAGAGACGAGTACGCAAACAGTAATCCCGATCCAAACACGATGCCGCCGGGGATCAACAGCCAGATGGTGGCGGTTTTGTACATGATGATGCTCAACCCCAGGCTGACCAGGAACACCTCAATCGGCCAACCGACTTCAAACAGCCGCCAGCGGTTAAACAGTGCGCAAAACGTCAACATCAACAAATTGGCGACGCCCATCACGCCCAGCGCCAGCAAGAATGCTCGGCCTCCGCCGCCCCGCGCCGGTTCAGCCGTCACCGGCAATTTGCCGCCTACTGCCTCTCCCGCCGTTGCCGTGACCTTACGCAGGGCGTCGGTCGTTCGGCTGAGTGCGGCACCGGCCACGCCGCCCATCGCGTTCAGTAGTTCTTTCCCGGCGGTGGCTAATTCCTGCCCATCGGCTGCCGGCGGTGGCGTTGGCCGTAGCTGCCGCCCCGAAGTCACGTCGGTCTCGCCCTCGGCGAAGCTCGCGTCGGCGAATAACTGCCGCGTTGCGCCCGAAATCACCGCTACCGACTCCGCCGGCGCCTCCGTCGTCGTAAATGACATGGGCAGCGAAATGTGAGCCGGCAGCGCGATTTGCGCTTCTTCCGCAGCCGCCCGCAGCGCGCGGATCATCTCTGCCGCGCCCTGGTAGCGATCCTCCGGCTTCTTCGCCAGCGCCTTGAGCGCGACGCGCTCCAACGGTTCCGGGATGGTTGGGTTGAGCTGGCGGGGCAGCGGCAGTGGGTCGTTGACATGTTTCATCAAGACGGCTAGCGGCGTGTCGGCGTCGAAGGGACGGCGCTGCGTCAGCATCTCGTACAGCACGATGCCGAGTGAGTAGATGTCGCTGCGCGCGTCGCTGCGCCCTTCCAGCCCCTGCTCCGGCGCCATATATTGCAGCGTGCCCATCAGCGCGTTCGGGACCGTGTAGCGCGTCCCACCGATGATGTGCGCGATGCCGAAGTCGCCCACAACCGCCTGCCCCCGTTTGGTCAGCAGGATGTTGCCGGGCTTGATGTCCCGGTGGATCATCCCCTCGCTGTGCGCGTAAGCCAGCCCTTCGAGCACGTCGAGCATCAGGCGCACCATCTCACCCCAGGGCATTCGCTCCCCGCGCGCACGGTAGTCGTCCAGGCGCGTTTTGAGCGTGTCGCCTTCCAGCAACTCCATCACCATATACGAGAC
This sequence comes from Anaerolineae bacterium, assembly GCA_034429475.1. GTDB lineage: Bacteria > Chloroflexota > Anaerolineae > B4-G1 > SLSP01 > JAKQHY01. The sequence continues at coordinate 2,208 of DAOUGD010000231.1, read as the reverse complement.
GTCGTTCTCGGTGTCAAAATCGTACACCTGGACAATGTTGGGATGCCGCAGCGCCGCAACGGCTTGCGCTTCACGTCGGAAACGCACCTGGAATTCCTCATCCTCTGCCAGATCCGCCCGCATCACCTTGATCGCCACGTAACGATCCAGTTGTGCATGATACGCGCGGTATACGCGCGCCATCCCGCCGCGCCCGAGCGATTCCAACACCCGATATTTGCCCAACATTTGGCCTTCGACAATGTTCATTGCTTTCTTTCCTCCCTCGCCCGCTGCCGCGCCCGCGAGGAACCCTGCCGATAATGTATAAATCGTCATTGTTCACCTTCCTGCGAGCATGGTACAGCGGATTGTTGAGTCTTACCTATCCATTGGCTAACCGTTAGCTATCAAAAATGAAACGTGAAACGTGAAACGTGATGCTCTCACGCTTTACGTTTCACGTATCTTGGTTTGAGCAAAAATAAATGCGTCAGCTTACCTTGACTCACCCGCCATCAACCGCGCCACTTCCGCAATCAGGGTGGGCAGGTTGGGAGAGGTGAAAGACAGTTCCGGCGCGGGCACGCGGTGATGTTTGATGTCCGAGTGAATGTGCTTGTGATGGGGATGGTTGAGCGCCAGCGTGGGGTCATTGGGGTGCGGCCACGAATCATACCAGTACAATTTCTGCTTGCTGGTGTAGTGAGCACGACAGTAAACATCTGCATCGGGTAAAGGATTTTCAACAAAGGGTGGATCACAACGTGATACTTCGTAACGGTAGGCGATGATAATTCCTTGTTGAAAGTCCAGCATTTCATAGACACACAGCACCAGGTCTTTACCAAAAGTCAACAATCCTGTCAGCCGTGCCGTGTCCATTCCCGGTGGAGCCAGAACGAGCGTGCTCATCCGAATCGCGGGATACTGTGTGGGCAATGTGTAAATCAATGCCTCATAATGACTGCGTCGCAACATAGACGCTCACTCAAGCTGGCACAAAGGCGTGGCGTAATTGTTCCACCAGAGGGCGGCGTTGCAAAAGTTCTCGATAGGATTGCTCCCGATGTCCCCAGATTTCGTAAAGTCCGGCCCATTCCAGGAAGTCGTGAAACTGTGGTAGGTCTGCATCGTCAAATTCGGCCAGTTCTCCAGATTTGAACGCCTGGTAAAAATCGCGTGACAGGAGGCTGTATTTATCTTCAAACGCCCGTAATTGCCATTCTAGCCAGTGAATTTCACGGATCAAGGCTTGCAATTCCATTGTTTTCCCTCACTTTAGCGATGCTCTGGTGTCTACGGTGTGTTAGGGAACATATCACCCTTATCCCCGCATCACCAACTTATACCCCAGCCCCCGAATCGTCAGCAATACCTGCGGATTGGCGGCATCGTGTTCCAGTTTGGCGCGCAGGCGGCGGATGAGGTTCTCCACCTGATAGTCGAATACGCCGGCCTGATACTCCGGCCAGACAGCGTTGGCGATGTCGTCCTTCGAGCAGACCTCGCCGTTACGCGCGTGCAGGTACGCCAGCAGCGCGAATTCCTTCGGTGAAAGCTGCACGGCCTGCCGATCCACACGCACCACGCCGGCCGTCAGGTCAATCTCCACTTCCGGGAAAAGCGTATCTCGGTAGGTGATGTCAGGATCGTGAAACACAAAAACTACATCGCCGATCTTGATCTGATCCTGATCGTGCAACGCCGCCGGCGCGAGCACTCGCTCCTCATTGAGAAACGTGCCGTTTGTGCTGCCCAAGTCTTCCAGCATCACCCGCCATCCATCGCGGCGGATGCGCGCGTGCTCCCGCGACACCCGTTTGCTGGTGATCACCAGGTCACACTCCACCGCGCGCCCAATCGTGATCATCTCCCCCCCCAGCCGGTGCTCGCGTCCGGTAGGATCGCGCAAAAATGGGGCTTGCCGGTTAGTTGTCTCGGTTGTCATTCATCCATACCTTCTACAATTTGATCCGTGTTCATCCGTCTGATCCGTTGAATCCGTGTTCCATTTTTGGCTGTGGCTCCGTCACCTCACGGCTCACGCATCACGCTTTACGCTTCTAAGTCTACCCTGAGAACGCCTAAATGCCAAATGTAGTATAATGCCCGCCATGATCGGGAAAATCCGTGATTTTTTAGAGCTGATCAAATTCGAGCACACGATCTTCGCGCTCCCTTTTGCCTACCTGGGGATGTTCCTGGCCGCCGCCGTGACCCACCCCG
>DAOUGD010000230.1:0-4725 GCA_034429475.1 Anaerolineae bacterium | reverse complement strand
CCGCGTGTATGCGTAAATTACTCACCATCCTCAATGCCATGGTAAAGAACGGAACACTCTGGCAAGACCCGGAAACTGCTCCCACGCCAGCCTAACCAGAGCGCTCATTTATCACAGTTGCTGACAGGTTTACATGAGGTACGGTTAGCGAAAAACGGACGTTAAACGTAGGATCAGGTCATCCAAAGTGCTTTTGGAAACCTGTCAGGTCTGTTTTTTTATCGCAGGTAGCAACTTGAGTTATACTTAATCGGCTACCATCGGTGGTTCAGCGGCGGCAATCGGCAGGGTGAATGAGAACGTGCTGCCCTCTCCCGGTGTGCTTTCGACCCAGATGCGCCCGCCGTGATGCTCGATGATCTCTTTGCAGAGGGGCAAGCCCAGACCGGTGCCTTTGGGGGCGTTCGCCGACTGCTTGCTGGACTGCATAAACCGTTGGAAAATTCGCTCGTAATCCTCCGGGGCGACGCCAACGCCGGTGTCGCGCACGCTGACCGTCACGCCGGCGTCGTCGCGCCGGGCGCGGCAGGTGATGCTGCCCGTTTCCGTGTACTTGATGGCGTTGGAGATCAGGTTGACCATCACCTGAATCAGCCGGTCGCGGTCGCCCACGACGGGCGGCAGCTCCTCGGCCACGTCCACGTGAAGCTCCAGCGACTTGGCTTTGAACAGCGACCCCGTGATGGTCGTGGATTGTTCGATGAGGGCGGCGATGGAGAGAGGTTCCATATCCCACTCCACCCGGCCCGACTCGATTTTGGCGAGATCGAGGAAGTCGTTGATGAGGGTGAGCAGGCGTTCTCCCTCGGAGGTGATAATATCAATGTTGGTGCTGGTTTGATCGATCGTCTTTTGGACGGTCTCGGATTCATCCACGGCGCACGTCACCTGTGTGAGTTTGCGTTTGATCAACCGGGCAAAACCGAGGATGGACGTGAGGGGGGTGCGCAACTCGTGGCTGACCATCGAGAGGACGGCGCTTTTCTCGCGGTCGGCAGCCTCCGCCTGGCGGCGCGCCGTGGTCAAATCGGCGTTGGCCTGAAGCAGCGCCTCGTTTTGTTCCAGCAGGTCGGCGGTGCGTGCGGCGACCTTGCGCTCCAGCCCGGCGGCGAAGTCCCGCAGGTCGGTGTCGCGCTTTTGGATGGCGTCCGCCATGCGGTTGAAGTCGCCGGCCAGCCGCCCGATTTCGTCCTGCGAGGTTACGGCGACGCGCCGGGAGAGGTCGCCGCCGGCCATTTGCGCCGCAACGCCCGCCAGTTTGCCGAGCGGGACGGTCATCTGCCGCGCCATGAGGAAAGCCAGACTGCTGCCCAGCGCCAACGTGACCCCGACCAGCAGCAGGCTTTGCCGGGTCAGCGCGCGTAACTTGCTCTCTAGCGGTGCAGTGGATAACCCAATCGCCACCGCTCCGATCCTCTGATTCCCCAAAGCAATGGTGCGCCCGGCGACCAATTGTCCCGTCTGCCATTCGAGATACGTTTCGCCGGCGTTCAAGATCGCTAACCCCAGGGGATCTGGGGTCTGGGAGAATTCCGGCATGGCTTGCGCGGCATCAATTAACACCGCGCCGTTTTTGTCGTAGATGATGAACAGCGCGACGTGCTCGTTTTCGCGGATGACCCCGGCGATGTCGGCCAGTTCGTCAATTTCCAGGCGGTACAGGGAATCGCGCATGGTCAGCGGGAGCGTGTCCAACAGCAATTGCGCCTGCGCCTCCACTTCCTGGTGGAAACTGGCGCGCTCCCGCTGCACGGTCAACGTCATCAGCGCCACCACTGCCGCGACAACCAGCAGGCTGGCCAGCCCGGCCAGTTTGACGCCGAGCGGCCAGTTGCGGAATGGGTCAGTCACGCGATTCATCTAGCCCATCCCAGGTCAGGGCAGCGGGATGCTTTGCACCAGTTCCATCATCTCGCGCATGCGACCTTGCGCCGCCTCAATCCCTTCGGGGAATTCGTCGAAGCGTGTGGTCTGGAACGGTTCCAATGTCGCCTGCCCTTCTGCCGTCTCGTGCGCCGTGATCATGGCCTGTTTGATGGCCGCCAGCAGCGCCGGTTCGATGCCCGGCCGCACCACGACGACCTGCCGGGGCACGGATTCGGTCTCGGCCAGGACGATCAGTTTTTCCTTGGCGTCAGCCGGGAATTGCACCTCGTAGTAATAGTCGTCGGTGGCGCCGGCCGCCGCCAGGCCGCTGAGCACCCATTGCAGCGTGTTGACGTCATCGTAGCTGAAGACAAACCCCACTTCGTCCGCCGCGACCGCTTCCTCATAAGAAGCCTTGCCGGTCATCTTCAGGCCGTTGTCCAGCAGCGTGACCGCCGGCAATACGTAGCCGGACGTGGAAAAGGGGTTGTCTAGCGCAATGAGTTGTCCCGACAAGTCTTTCAGGCCGGTAACGCCGCTGGTCTTGGAGGCAAAAATAATAGAATGATACGTCTCCACGCCGAAGCGCCAGCGCCGCAGGATAATTTCCGCGCCGGTCGCGTCGCTGATAAGCGTGGCGGGGTAGACGCTGTCACAATAGATGTCCACCGCGCCGCTTTTCAGCAGCGCGGCCATCTCGTCGGCGTCGCTGACCACGCGCACCTGTCCCTCGGTGATACCGAAATCCCCCAGTTGGCTTGCCAGATAGGTGATAAACGGCTGCGCGCCTTCGATGACCTCGCCGGGATCGTCGGAGATGTCGCCGTACACGAGGGCGCGCGCCGGGGTCGCCGTGGGCGCGGGCGTGGCCGTGGGTGGGGGCGACGTGGGAGACGGGGTGCTACACGCGCCAAGAGTGGCGAGAAATAAGCTCAACAGCCCTACGCTGACTATGCTCTTCTTTGACATTGGATTCCCCCTTCTTGTACCTGATCTCCGTGTCAACAGAGTTGGCCGCCCCGGTCGCGCGGCCCGTTCCACACGCCGCGCCCGGCGTCCCAGCCCCAACCGCGCAGGTTGAGCGTGACCGGCAGTTGCTCCCAGCCGGCCGCCACGCGCGCCTGCACCGTGTCCCACAAAGGCACGCCGCTGACGGCATCCGCCGCTTCCACGTTGCACGCGCCCACGGCGACCGCGCTCACCAGCGTCGGCTCCGGCGTGCGCCAGTGCAGCAGCCCGGCCAGAAATCCCGCTACGGCGCAGTCGCCTGCCCCCGTCGCGCCGACGAGGTGGGCGCGGAACGTCGGGGCCAGCAGTTCTCGGTTGGCCCAGGCGCGCGCGTCCAGGCCGAGGGCGGCGGCCAGCGGGGCCAATCGCGCTGCGTCGCCGGTGGTGCGCAGATAGATGCCCTGGTCGCCCAACTTCAGCCCGGCGATGGCGACGCCTAGATCGAGCAGGCGTTGCCCCAACGTGCTTAAGAAATCGCCGTCCACCTGCGCAATGATGCCGCGCGCTCCGGCTGTGCGCTCCAGGGCGAGAAATCGCGCTCGATCCAGCATGAAGAAAAGTTCTTCCAGGCTGGGCAGGAATATGTCCACATGAGGCAGCGCGCGGGCGAGTAAAGCCTGCCAATCCACGCGCCCGGCCTCGGAATCAGGATCGGGGCGCGTCAGGTCTAGCGATGTAACCAGTCCGCGTGCCCGTACCCGGCGGAAGAGCGTCTCTAGCTCGCGCCCGTCGTCCAGATACATACGGCGCATCAGGGGCGGGTAGCCAAAATGGAAGAGGCGCGCGCCGTCCAGCCCGGCGTCCGGCACGTCGGCGGCGCAGAAGGTGTCGTTGGGGCCGGGGTAGTGCAAGAAGGTGCGATCCAGGCCGGGCGCGCTGAGGATAACGGTGTACGAGCTATGCTCGCCCGGTGCGACCAACATGCCGTCGGCCAGGGCCGGGTCATAACCGCGCAAAATATCCAGGATCACTCGTCCAAAACCGTCGTCGGCCACTTTGCCCATCAACCGCACAGGGACGCCCAGCCGGTGCAGCGCCAGGCCGGTATTGGGGACCGCGCCGCCGGTTGAGAGGACAACCGGTCCGACCTGGAGCATTCCGCCGGGGGGCAAGAGATCGGAAAGGCGCGCCTGGGCGTCCGGCAAGGTGGGGATGATGTCCAGGCAAACGTGGCCGGCGACGATCAGAGGAGCTTCGCGCATAGTCCGGTCTTATTCTTCCAACTGTTCGCCCAGATAGGTTGCCAACCCCATCTGCTTGATCTGGTCAAGCTGCGCTTCGAGCCAGTCAATGTGCATTTCTTCGTCCGCCAGAATAGATTCCAGCAGCGCGCGGGTGCCGTTGTCCCCCACTTCCACCGCCAGGCGGATGCCAGCGTTGTATGCCTTAATGGCGCCATCTTCGGCGTTCCAGTCGTTTTGGTGTTGGACGGGGACTTCCGCGCCGATGTGCATCGCATTGAGGTTGCTGACAATCGGCGTCCCTTCCAGAAAGAGAATGCGGCCGATCAGCTTTTCCGCGTGGCGCATCTCGTCAATCGCGCGTTTTTCGGCAGCTTCGTGCAGCTTATCATAGTCCCAATTCGCGCACATTTCCGAATGAACCATGTACTGGCTGATCGCCGTCAGTTCATCGGCCAACAGGAAATTTAACTTATCCAGAATTTGTGGATTGCCCTTCATTCGTTTTTCCTCCTGAATGTGAAAGTAAAGTCGAAAACAGTGTACACCCAAAGAAGCGAAGGGACAAATAAGGCTTGTGGATTCCTTCGATTGCTGTACACTTTCTCGTTAACGTGACCCCACGCGACTGTTAAAAAGAGGTGTTTTCGCGGGCGATATACCGCCCGCG
>DAOUGD010000229.1:0-5536 GCA_034429475.1 Anaerolineae bacterium | reverse complement strand
CCCTTCTCCCCCTCCCCCTCTCCCCCCGTCTACCGTCTACCGTCTACCGTCTACCGTCTACCGTCTACCGTCTGCTGTCTTCTCCTCCTCTGGCTCATCGGCGGGACGCTCGCCATCTGGCCGTTTCATCTGACGTTCTTCAATGAGATCGTCGGGGGCGCGGACGAGGGGTATCACTATCTGGTGGATTCCAACACGGATTGGGGGCAGGCGCACAAGGCGCTGCGCCGGTATATGGAGCGAGAAGGCATTTCGGAGGTGAAGCTCTCCACCTACATCGAGTTCGGGGCCGCGCTGGAGTGGTACGGCCTGAACTATGAACCGCTGGCCCCTTTGCACGCTGCGCCGGGCGTGCTGCCGAGCCGCTTTAACCCGGCGCCGGGCGATTACGCGATCAGCAGCACGACATTACAGGGCATCTTCACCGCCGAGCCGGAGATGTACGACTGGTTCCGCAAACGCGGCCCCGATGACCTGGTGGGGCACGCGCTGCTGATCTACCGCGTGCCGGAGCGCTTCCCCGGCCAGTGGGTGGCGCAATGTACGCAGCCGGTCGTCCCGCTATCGGCAGAGGTAATCGCCGAGGGCTTCGGCGACACGGAGCTGACGCGCCTCTACTTCGATTGCACGCAGAGCTGGCTGATTCCGCAAGCAGGGACGCCGGGCTGGTATGTGCTGTTCCGCGAGATGACGACCGGCGATGACGCTTTCATCCACGCGACTCTCGCCGCCGCCCGGTTGAGCTACGAGCAGACGCGCAGCACCTTCGAGCCGCCCTTCGCTATCTATGAGAGCGGCGCTATGCTCGCTCCCACGCAGCCGGCCACGCCCACCGTGTCCCTCGGCGACCTCACATTTTTGGGGCATACCGTCCATCATCCCGCCGACACAGGGACGCTTGAAGTGTGGACGTTCTGGCGCGTCGAGACACCGCCCGCGCGCCCTCTCTCGTTGATGCTGCACCTGGGCGTCCCCGGCGCCGGGCAAATCGTGGCCGGCGACGGACTCGGCGTGCCACAGGAGCTATGGCGCAGCGGCGACGTGCTCATCCAGCGGCACCGGCTGGCGCTGCCCGCGGACGCGCCGCCCGGCAACTACACGCTGTACACCGGCGCGTACTGGCTGGACGTCCAGCCGCCGGAGCGCCTGCCGGTGACGGTGGGACAAAAAATCACCGGCGACCACATCCCGCTGTCGCCGGTGACACTGCCTGACGCGCATTAAAGACGCGCCCCGTCTAGGGCGCCGTCGTGAACTGCGCCGCGCTCGATACCCAGGTGAGACACCGTCCGCCCTCCACGCCGCGCGCCAACGCGATATATTCGTAGGTGCGGCCCGGCAGCAGCTCCGTGATGTAAGCATTATGAGACGTGCTCGGCGTCTTGTTCAAGGTGCTGACCAACCACTCGTTCGTCGTTGCCCCGCCCATCACCAACGGCAAATATATCTTGTAGGGATACGTAGAAGGCGTCCCCGACGGCGGCAACAAGCGATAATACACCTGGCTCACCGCCGGCTGGGCGGAATTCCACGAGATCATCGCCCAGTTCTGCCCTACCATAGGCGTGAAGACAGTCAGGCCGCCGGGCGCGGGGAACGTCGCCGGGTCTTGAATCCTCGCGGGCGTGACCTCCGCCAGCGAGGCCGAGTCCCACACCAGCGGATGGCTGTAGCCGCCGTGCGCGTAGGCGTAGGTGAAGACCGTAATCGTGCTCCCCTGCGCTTCCGCCGCAGCCATCAACAGACCAAAATTGGGGTATTTGTAGTCATGCGCCTCGCCCCACACAATGGTGGCGGGATAGTAGCCGGGGAAAGCCGGATCGCTGGCCGTGTCAGGATGCCAGCCGGTCGGATCGATCCCCGCCTTCAGCACGGCGGCTTGATCCGCGACGTTGGCGTACGGATAGGACAGCGCGTAGATCTGGAAGTTGTAGAGCAAACACGGCGTCACCCCGTCCACAATCTGGTAGAAGCCCCCCTCCAAACGATCTCCGTCGTACGCACGAATGCCCAGCGATTCCACCGCTTGCACAATCGCGTTTTCGGGAAAGGACTTGATGATCGGCGTGCCGCGCATATACCACAACCGCCAATCTTGCGGGCCGCCTGGTACGTCGTCATCTGGCATCCATGAGCCGGCCAACCAGTTGCCGTACCGCCCATTGAACTCATACCAGCTATGGTTATCAAAGTTAGCATTGTGTAAGGTACCATTGCCCAACGGCGCACCAGGCGCTGCGGCGGCCCAGCGGGGCGCTTCCCGCCCGCCCAGGCCGAGAAGAATCCCCAACAACGCGCCCAGTCCCACCAGCCGCATCCAACTGAGTCGAAAACGGCTCCCGCTCTTTACAACCTGACCTCTCATCCCGTTACCTCCCAATTTCAAGCTATGTCCACTATACCGAAAGCCAGCGTGGTGTCAAGGCCAGGTATGGTATAATCACCTTATCACGATACCAATCAATCAGGAGAATGAAACATGAGATTCAGAATTTTGCTGTTGGTTGTACTTAGTTTGACCCTGTTCCTGTTGACTTTCAGCCAAAGCGATATTATTGCTCAAGATGAACCGGCTCCCACCGTCCCCCCCACCCCTTATTACTACCAGTTTCCTGAATCACGGCAACGCTTCGCCAACGATCTGGCCGTCGCCGACAACCTGCTCACCAATGGCGATATGGATGATTCCAATTATCCATTTTACTGGCGCCCCACCAACCACTACGTCGCCGGGATGTGGTATGAGTGGTGGATTGGAGACACAATCCCTGAATTTATTGACGGCGGCGTCCCCTACCACAACGTCTGCTACCCGGTCCCGGCCGACGGCAAATGCTATAACAAGCCCTATTACAATTTATCCCAAGGATACATCCTCATGAGTGGGAGGACCTACATCGCCGGCGTTTACAACATTGTCAACAACCTTACCCCCTGCACATTGTACAGCCTCACCGCCTACAACAGCAACGAAGCCGAAGGCTACACGTCCAAGGTCGGCCTCGAACCAACCGGTTGGAGTCTGCCCATTCCCAGTTGGGATAACCGACCCGACAACTGCCCGCCCACCGGCAGTTCCAAATGCCCGGATCCGCGCATCGCCAGTAATGCCAGTTTCCCATCCACGATGGTCTGGTCGGCGTCCACGGGCCTCAGGGAATGGCACGCGCTCAACGTCACTGCCGAAGCCGTCAACACCACGATGACGGCGTGGCTCTATGCCGCCGCGCCCGCCGGTCAGGTTTCTCAATCCTCGTACTGGGACTACGCCTCGCTCGTTCCGCTGGCCTTCCCTGACAATCGGATGCCCGCGCCAACGTCATGGACGCCCTCTGGTTTTATCCAAAACCTAACCGTACAATGGCTGTTGGATAAGGTCAGTATTATCTGGACCACGCCGGAACCCGCCTCTACCCAGGTCTGGTACACCATCAACCCCACGCCCGACGCCTCCTCCTACGCCGCCATGACGCCCTTAGACACCACACCGACGACGTATCACCACGTCGTCATCGAGGGACTATCCGCCGGTGGAGATGTTCTCAGCTTCGCTGCGCTTTCCCGTCGCCCGCAAACCAGCGCCTGCACCACCGAGGTCGCCACGCAGACTTTCGTCACACCGGAACGGGTCCCGTCCCCGGCTTCCTGGGGTCCTTCAACCGTCATTCAGAATGTATCCATCGTCACCGGGGCCACGCAAATCCAACTCACCTGGGACACGACGTTGTCAACGACCACCCAAACCTGGTACAAAGTGTATCCAGTCCCCACGCCGCCTCATACCAGTACGATGATGATAGGGTCGCAAATCTACCTGCCCTTCCTGAGCAACACCAACTATGACCTCCCCAGTTACACCCAACTATCCGTCATACCCACCACTCACCACAGTGCAACCATTCGCAATTTGCAGGCCGGGGAAAGAGTCAGCCTGGTAATTCTGGGCAGCTACGTCAATGAACAAAATACCATCGTTACCCTATCCTCCAAGATTTACAGGCTCGGGCCATTTCAGGGTACCCAGCTCAAACTCGCAGACGATTCAGAGCAGTTCAGGAGTCAATGACATCACATTTCTCTCCCGACCCACACTTTCTCCTCATTCTCCTGTTGATGTTCGGGAGTTTTGTGCTCTTTTACAGCTTCAATACCCCGCCCTTTGAAGCGCCCGACGAGGTCTGGCACTACGCCTACGTCCGCTGGCTGGCCGAAGGTCACGGCCTGCCCGCCCTGGACGACGGCGCCACCAGCGGCGCGAACCAGGAAGTGGCGCAACCCCCGCTGTACTACGGCGTGGCCGCCCTCTTCAGCGCGCCCTTCGCTGACGACGATTTATCCGATCTGTTCTGGCACAATCCTAACTTCGGGTATCAAGCGCCCACAGACCGGCCCGACAACAAAAACATGCTCATCCACACCGCCCGCGAAGCCTGGCCCTGGCGCGGGGCCGTGCTGGCGGTGCGGATGACGCGCCTGGCCTCGCTGCTTTTCGGAATGTTAACCGTGCTCGCCGCCTACGGCCTAGCCCGCGAGAGCCTGCCGGGGGCGGCGAGTGCGCGTCTGGCGGCGCTGCTCGTCGCGCTCACCCCGCAATTTCTCTTCATCAGCGGCGTGGTGAGCAACGACAGCGCCGCCGCCGCCCTGGCGACGGCCACCCTCTGGGCGCTGGCCCGCGCCCTCAAACGCGGCTTCACCGTGCGACGCAGCCTCGTCATTGGCGCGCTCGTCGGCGTAGCCGCACTCGCCAAAGTCAGCAACCTGGCCCTGGGCGGGCTGGCCCTCCTCGCACTGGTCTACGCGGACTTCGCCGCACGGCGCACGGCGTCCTCACACCTCCCCGAACTGTTGAATCCGCGCCGCTTCCGCCTCCTCAAGCCCCTGCTCGCGCTCGGCCTCGCGGCCCTGCTCACCGGCGGCTGGTGGTACGCGCGCAACCTGCTCCTCTACGCCGACCCGCTGGCGATGCACGCGCACACCGGCCAACCGTGGGCGCGCCCCGAACCGGCGTCCCTGGCCCTGCTTCTAGCGGAACTGCCCACCGTCTACCGCTCCTTCTGGGGCGCGTTTGGGTGGGGGCATGTGGAATTTGCGCCCTGGGTCTACTGGATACTGACATTGCTTCCCCTTACGAGCCTCGCCGGCTGGCTGTGGACGCTCAAGACCCGCCGCGCCCCCGGCAATCCCCCCCTCCTGCTACTGGCCGCAATATGGTGCGCCCTGGTCGGCGGCGCCTTCCTCGTCTGGCTGCGCACCCTCGGCGCAGCCCACGGACGGCTTCTCTTCCCCGCCATCGGCGCGCTGGCCGTGCTGCTGGTCGCCGGATGGGAAGGGTTGCGAACAAGCGAGAAAGCGAACAAGCGAGAAAGCGGATCAGCGGATCAGCGAATGAGCGAATCAGCGGATCAGCGAATCGGCGGATCAGCGAATCAGCGAATCAGCGAATCAGCGGATCAGCGAATCAACAAATCACCAATTTCCAATTTCCAATCCCCAATCCCCAATCCCCAATCCCCAATCCCCAATCCCCAAAATCTTG
>DAOUGD010000228.1:0-19889 GCA_034429475.1 Anaerolineae bacterium | reverse complement strand
CGCCCCCGCCGCCACCGCCCACCCCGCCGGGGCCCCCCCAGCTCTTGCCGGCGCCGCCGCCGCCGCCCCAACCGCCGCCGCCGCCGCTATAGTAGCCACCGCCGCCGCCGTTCAAACCGCCGCCGCCGCCGCTATAGTAGCCGCCGCCGCCGCCGTTCAAGCCGCCGCCAGCGCCGCCGGCGTAGGACGCCCCGCCGCCGCCGCCGCCATAATTGCCCGCGCCGCCGCCGTTGTTGGCCCCACTGCCGCCGTCCGCGCCGGCCCATAACCCGCCGCCGCCGCCATTGCTGCTGCCGCCATTGCCGCCCATACCGCCGCCCCCCAGAGAGCCGGTGCGGCTGCCTCCCAGGGCGGCGTTGTTGGCAAAAGTGACGTTTTGCACGGTTACATTACCGTCGTACACGAATATGCCGCCGCCCAGTCCCGCTCCGCCGCCGCCGCCGTTGCCGCCCTGCGCTCTGCCGTGCTGAATGGTGAGGTTGCGAAAGGTGACGGTGGGGGCGCTATCAAAACGCCCCACGAAAAAGACGCGATACTGATCATTACCGCTGATGGAATGACTGTTGCCCTCAAAGACGATGTCGCTGCGGATGAGGGGTAGATTGCCGCTCAGTGTGATGTCGCCGGTGAGCGTGATCGTGTCGAGGCCGGGATAGTTACCCTCATCATTGGCATTGTTAATGGCCGTGACCAGTGTGCCGTAGTCGTTGGCGGTAAAACCCGCCGCGCGCACCGGCGTCGCCGCGCCGATGTAGAACGAGCCGGCGATGAGCGTCGCCATTACCACGCGTTTGAGCCACGCCAGCGCGGCCTTAAGCCTGAACCACAGGAAATAGCCGGTGGGCTTGTCCTGGGACGATTCCGTTATTTGCGTCTCCATAGTATCTCCTCCGAAAATAGTCTGATGGTCGTCAGTCAGATAGTCCGATAGTCAAAAAACTCTGCGTCTCTGCGTTGAAATTTTCGTTCTTGTGCTATCCCCCCTTTCCTCGCCCGAATTTGGAGAGCAGCCCGGGTTTGGGCTTGGGTGGAGTGTCTGCCGCCGACTGTGGCGGGCCAGCGTAGAACTGCTCGAAGAACCAGCCGAAGTTCTTGAGGATTTCCTGCTCGATGCGCGGGGAGATGGCGTGCGGCGTGGGCGGGCGGATGCTGGCGTGGGTGGCGTGGCGGTACTTCCAGCGGTAGTAGCTGTCGCTCTCGTGCGGCCGCACCGTCAACTGCTGCGGGTCGAAGGGCGCGGGCGGCAGGTCGAGCCAGCGGTAGAGCAGGCGCATGGTTTCTACGGGGTCGCTCATCAGTGCCTCGAAGGCCACGAAGCCCACGCGCTCGCGCAACGGTTGCGGGGCGTCCTGGAGCAGGTACTCGATGGATTTGAGCGGGCCGCCAATCACGCCCTCCTTGCCGAACAGCGCGTCGGCGCGCTCGTAGACGGCGTGGGGCGGCATGTGATCGGGGAAGTCCAGCAGCAGCGTCTGCTGGTGCTGGGCCTCAATCGAGCCGTAGACCTGGCGCAAGTCGCGGACGCAGACCAACATCCTGAACTGGGGATCGAGTAGGGCCACCGTCTCGATCATCCGCAGCCAGCCGCGATTCTTGTCCACCACCACCGGCCGGTCGGTCTCGGCGAACCAGCCGTTGATGAAGCCCCGGTAGGCGTTGATCAGGCGCGTGTAGGTGAGGTCAAAGTCTACGTCGAGTTGGGAGAGGAAGAAGGGGTCGTCGCTGAGCTGCGCGCGCAGGGTGTTGAACACCTGGCTGAGCGGCGAGCTGTGGCCGGGGCTGTAGATCTGCGGGTGCTGGCCGAGCAGTTGGCACAACAGGGTCGAACCGGCGCGCGGCAAGCCGGTAACGTACAGGATGCGTTGGGTCAAGGTGAGAGTTTCCATTGCAGGCCTCTGGTAACAGTATTGGGGCACAGAAAAGCATAAAAGGCCACGGATCCCAACGATAGAAAATTCGTGGACCTTCCTGCTCATCTGTATCCTATTTTACTTCAAATCTCGCACCTTGCTTACGGGCACTCCTAACGGGGGGGCGTTGCACAAAAAAGGGCAATCTGGTTCCTGAGCGTCGGGTGCGGCTAAAGCCGCGAAACCCATCTACAGCGCACTGTCCTGAATTTAGAACGCCCCCTCACACCATCATCACGCGACAATTCTTCTGAGTTTTCTATAATTAAGATAGGATTTGGTAATACACGGCCTTATTCGCGGGGATTCCAGGCAAGCCACCCTACCTGGTACTCAAGCGAATGGGGTGTGTGCGGCCGCAGGACGCGCGTTCCGCGCACTTGAGAAACGACCGGAGACACTCGCGGAGCCACCCCCACCACTGCCAGACCAGGCGAATCGCACACAAGCCAACGAACAACCCGAGCCACACGGAGCGTTGCATCATCCTCCACCTCGCTTATCGGATAGTTGGGGGGATTCCTCCTACACCATACGCAATTGAGGAAAAATTTCAACTGACCTCCACCCGGCCCAGGCTCAGAATTATCCACCATATCTGTTCGGGAGTACCCTTGGCTTCTTTGCTTGGCTTCTTTGCTTGGTTAACTATAACACTTGGCTATATTCTGTATAATAAGTTACTCCTTTTGAACGATGTATGATAGCATTAGTGGCACAAGCAAGGCGGTTCCAGTCCGCAAGAATGGCCCAACAAGCGCATGCACCCGCCCCCCTACCACTCTATTTTTGGCTCTTTGGGATTTTGCGGGGTTAGGACTCCAGAGTCCCCAACTTGTTGGGGTGTTTGCGCGTAAACCCCGAACAAGTTCGGGACTCCGCCGCGCCACCCCGCGAAATCCTGGAGGCCCCTATTTTTCAAAGGTTATGTGCCAGCAAAGGCGCTTGTAAGTGAGGCGAGTTTTGCTGGCCTGGTGTCGGGTGATACGCGGCGTTGGGCAGAAAAGAGGTACGGTAATGACATTTATGGTAATGATTGAGACAGCCAATTTGATTCTTAGAACTGTTACTATGGCAGATATTAATGGTGTGGCTTCCAGTTGGAATTTAGATAAAGAGCCAATTTCTCGTCCAGAAGCAGAGCAGAAAATCAAATGGATGCTCTCCAATCATGCACAGAACGTATCTGGAAAAGTGATTCACCTTTGTCTTGCTGTAATTTTTAAAGATACCCATGAATTCATCGGATGGTGCGGGTTGGATCATACAAACGAAAAAGATGCTGATCCTGCATTGTTTTATTTGTTGAAGTCTAATTATTGGGGAAAAGGGTTGGCTACTGAGGCAGCAGGCGCATTACTTGACTATGCTTTTGCACAATTGAAATTAGCTAGCATTCATGGAGGCGCAGCGCCAGAAAATTTTGCATCAAAACGTGTTATGGAAAAAATCAACATGAAATATACAGGATTAGACGAAGAAGGCGGTTACGCATTCACAATCAACCGAGACGAGTATTTGTCAATTCAAAGAGGGCAAGGTTAAACCTTTCCCCTCACGGACGGCGAGTATGCTGGAACTGACATCACTTCACAACCCTGATGGGGTTTTGTTTGGCATCGAGCCGGACGCCCTTGCCCGTATTGGCGAAACCATCATCGGCTTTCCCATTCAGGAGTATGAAATCCATTTTACACATACGCTGGCAGAAGGCTTTCAGGGAGAACGGGCTGACAAGTGTCTACCCACTCTGCATTTCGTGGATCAGAGAGGGATGCCTAAAGCCATTACCTTGTTTATCAAACGTCATCACCACTACGAACAGAATGAGGCTATTCATCACCGGCATTTGGCCCTTGCAGAGGCCCCTGTTCCTCGGTTGTATGGGTATTATTCGGCGCCATCTCACCGAGATGTGACAATCTCAGAGTTTTTGGAGCCATTGTTGATTGATGAACCATACGATGACTTTCTCCTGGACCGCCGAACATTTGGCGCATTTCTTGAGGCAACGGCGCTTTTCACTTCCATCCAGGTGACTCCGCAGTATCACGCACACCTTGAACAGGGATATTTTGAACAGTGCTTTCGTTCCTATGTGCGTGATCTCGACCAACTCAACCATGTCGCGTGGACCCCTTCACCAACAATGGCGTTGCCACCAGTGGCGATACGAACCTTGATACAGCTCCTTCACGGTTTGTGTGATCAGGCAGAGACGATGAAAAAGGGGATCTATCACTGGGATCACCGCCCATGCAATGCGGGGTGGAGCCGCCTCCAGAATGCATTGGTCATCTTTGATTTGGAAGATACCTTGCTGGCCCCACGATTTCTTGACATCGCACAATGGCTCGGCGCCCCGGACACCAGAGAAACCCGGTATGCCAGCCAAGAACATCTTGCCAAGGGATTTCTTGGAATCTATAATACGCGAAAAGGCGTGAAGATTTCGGTTGACGAGTTCCTTGCGGAGGTCTCGGTACTCTGGAAACTTTTTCTGTATGGAAGAATCCGGTGGTATTTGCATGAACTTGGAGAACAACCAACCGACCGTCAAGAAGATGATGATCCGGAAGTCTATAAGCAGGGCATTCGTAAGAGGCTTCACGAGGTGCTTATGACTCTTCTTGCAGAAGGTACATGCTGAAAGTACGGCAAAATGTGGGCGGGATTGTTGATAATTCGATGTATAACCGGGGTCGAATGCTAACAAACGTTTGCAGCGCGACCAAAACTGCGCCCGGTAGTTTTTTTCTTGAATATTTTTATCGCATAATGCTCGGTAGTTCGCCAAAGTGTGTTGCGCACCGTTGTGTCGCGCTTTTGGCCGCTGAAACAAAGCGTTCGCTGTTGCTTCAAAAGTCCCCCGTATTTCAGGCGGGGTCTTGCTTGTAACTCGGCTATCTGCCTCTTAGAATTGGATATCAAAAGGAGATGAAGACCCATGGCACATGCCTTCCTGCAACAAACGAACAAACTGATCAGAACCTATGATAGCGAAACCATCTGGATCGAGGCTTGGGGAGAAAACAGCTTGCGAGTCCGGTCAACCCACGAGGGGACTATGCCCGATAACGACTGGGCCTTGCTTCCTGCCCCCCAGACACAAGCGGTCATCCAAATTGCCGAGAAGGAAGCGGCGATTACCAACGGGAGCATCCGGGCCGAAATCAATGCATCGGGCGATTTGACCTTCTTCAACGCCCGAAATGAAATCCTTTTACGGGAATTCACATCTCGGGAGTCTTGGGGAATCAAGAAACGGGGCCGGGATTTTCAGGCCATTCCCGGCGGCGACTACCGGCTCATCACCCGGTTTGAGTCCGATCCCGAAGAAAGAATCTTTGGTATGGGCCAGTATCAACAGTCTCAGTTGAATGTGAAGGGGTGTAGTCTTGAACTGGCCCACCGCAACTCCCAGGCCAGTATTCCCTTCGCGGTTTCGAGCCTGGGATACGGGTTTTTGTGGAATAACCCGGCCATCGGCAACGTGGTTTTTGGTCGGAACATTACCGAGTGGACCGCGCAATCAACCAGGATCATGGATTACTGGATCACCGCCGGCGACACTCCGGCCCAGATCGTTGAAACCTACGCCGGGGTTTCGGGTAAATCTCCGATGATGCCAGAGTTCGCCGCCGGGTTCTGGCAGTCCAAATTGCGCTACCGAACCCAGGATGAGTTGCTGACCATCGCCAGGGAATATAAGAAACGGGGCCTCCCCCTCAACGTCATCATCATTGACTTCTTTCACTGGCCCCACCAGGGAGATTGGCGATTCGATGAGGACTATTGGCCTGACCCCAAGGCCATGGTAGCCGAACTGCAATCCCTGGGCATCGAGTTGATGGTTTCAGTTTGGCCTACTGTTGATCGGGAAAGCGAAAACTACGAGCAAATGTTCTCCCAGGGTCTGTTGATGCGGACCAATCGGGGCATCCGAACGACCATGCAGTTTGTGAACGATACCCTGTTCTTCGACGCCACTCGCAAGGAAGCGCGGGATTTCGTCTGGAAAACCATCAGGAAGAACTACTTCGATTACGGGATCAGGGTCTTTTGGCTGGACGAGGCCGAACCCGAATTTCACGCCTACGACTTCGATAATTATCGCTACCACCGGGGCAGCGCCCTGGAGATTGGAAACATCTACCCCTTCGAATACGCCCGGACTTTCTACGAGGGGCTGCGCGACAATGGCGTGGATCAGCCCATTAGCCTCATCCGTTCGGCTTGGGCCGGTTCCCAACGTTTTGGCGCCCTGCTTTGGTCTGGGGACGTCGCCTCGACCTTCGCCTCGTTTCGTAACCAGGTGCAAATTGGGATGAATGTGGGGCTGGCCGGGCTGCCGTGGTGGAATAGCGATATCGGAGGCTTTGGCGGCGGAAATCCCACCGACCCAAAATTCAGAGAGCTGGTTTGCCGCTGGTTCCAGTTCGGCACCTTCTGCCCGGTTATGCGGCTTCACGGTGATCGGGTTCCATGGATTGCCGCGACCGGGACCACGGGCGGGGGGCGGTTCGGCTCCGGCTCGGACAATGAGGTCTGGAGCTTCGGCGATGAAGCCTACACAATCCTCCAGAAGTATCTGCGCCTGCGTGAAAAAATGAAACCCTACATCCTGGCGCAAATGCGGGTAGCTCATGAAAAAGGAACTCCGGTTATGCGGCCCCTCTTCTACGACTATCCACAAGACCCCCAGGCCTGGACGATTGAAGACCAATACCTGTTCGGCCCCGACATTTTGGTCGCGCCGGTCTTGTTCGAAGCCTCTATCCAGCGAGCCGTTTATCTACCAATTGGAGCCTCGTGGAAAGAAATGGAAACGGGAAAGATTTTTACTGGAGGGCAGACCGTCGTTTCGCAGACTCCCTTGTCTGTCATTCCCATCTTCCTAAGAGTGGGGAGCCGGATCGAACGGGGCGATTGGTCATGATCACGGGACAGGGTGGACATGGACGAATCCCCGGTCCTTCCCGAAGGTCTACCCTCAGCTAACCATCGCATGAACAAAGGGGAGGTCAGACAAGTTGCTCTGAATAATCTCAGGCGCGGCGCCGACTTTTTGAAGACGCAGTATGCGGAAGAGTCTATGTTTTTCCAAGGCCGGCTCGTTACCCTCAGCGATGAGTGCTTGGTTGCCCTGAAACGGGTAGCAGAGGAAAGACATGTAAAAGTGGCGATGCATCACACTGAGAATACAGGCTTCAAGCGGGGAGTTCAGTTGAAACTGGCTGTAAAGCCGGGGACAAAGTGGCAAAGTAGGCGAGATAACACAGAAGCATTCTCGGTGTTATCAGTCGGCACTTTGACAACGGTATGCCCAAGCAGGTGCGACCGGCTACCCACCGGTCAACTCCTGCCCCCAGGTGGAGGGGAGACTGCATCACCCTACGTTGCGCGCGGGGTGAATGGGCAGCGGAGCGCCAGGGCGAAAAGGGGATAAGTCGCCAGCCGCCTGCGGCGACATCCCAAGCAAGCGACTATGGACAGCGCAAGCAAAGGTGTAGTAGAAGCGTCGTGGGTTAGCACCTGCGAAAGCGACGGTAAGATGCAGGCCCAAGGTGAACTTGATTACCAATCGGGAGAAGTGAGGATACAGACAAGGAGAGCGGAGAATGCAAAAAACACAAATTACACAGTTGGCTGAGAATCTGCGCCATGAGTTAAGCGCCACCCGCAGGGATTTTCATATGCATCCCGAGCTGTCCGGCCAGGAACAGCGCACGGCGGGCATTGTTGCAGACAAGCTGCGTGAATACGGCTTGAAAGTGTCAACTGGCGTGGGGGGCCATGGTGTCATAGGCTTGCTGGAGGGGAAGCGGGATGGTCCGATAGTCGCATGGCGGGCAGACATGGATGCAGTTCCCGGGGATGAGATTCTGAATGCTCCTTACAAGTCGTGCGTGCCGGGCGTCATCCATATCTGCGGGCACGATGCCCATACAACGATTGGACTCGGCATCGCCCAGGTGTTGTCTTCCATGCGGGACCAGGTCGCGGGGCAGGTCAAGTTCATCTTTCAACCGGCGGAGGAGACCGTGGTCGGCGCTCAGGCCATCATCGCCGCGGGTGGTTTGGAAAACCCGCGACCAAGCGCGATCTTTGCCTTACACATAGCCCCATTGCCGGTGGGCCGGCTGGGAAGTGTTGCCGGGATGGTCCTGCCGGGGATGACTGCCTTTCGAATTGTGATTAGGAACGCGGCGACTCCTGCCCTTATCAACACGTGCCTCCAATCCATCCGTGCATTAAGCACGGTGGGTTTCCCTTCCAGCGCAGCAGGATTGACAGACTTTCTGGAGGCGATGGAAGCGGGGAGCGATCTGCTGGAGCGTTTCATCGTGATTTACTGTTCGCTGAATCCAGAGCAACGCGTTGAGAATCGCCAAGTCATTGAGGGATTTGCCCGAACTGCCAATGAAGAACTGTGGCGGCAGGTGCCCGGGTTGATGCGTGCCAAACTGGAGGATGTTCTGGGCAAGGCTGTGGGCGCTTATGAACTTGAGTGGCCGGAACGCATGTCTTTTCCGGCCGCGCTCAATCACATGGGGCTGGAAGAGGAACTGCGGCCTGTCCTCGATAGGGTGGTTGGCCGGGAGAATGTCGCCAGGCTCAAGAATGCCTTTCCTTTCAACTCGGAGGATTTTGCCTTTTACCAGCAACAGATACCCGGCGTAATGTATTGGCTGGGCGCCACCAACTTACAGAGGGGCATCATCAGTGTTCCGCACATGCCCGGCTTTGATATAGATGAAGAGTGCTTGGTGATCGGCACCAAGGTCATGGCCAATGTTTTGCTGGCTTACCTGGATTACCACCAATAACACCCGCTTGCACTTGACTCGCTGCACTCCGCTACGCGGCAGGTGAAGCGGAACGTTAGCGGGTAACATTTCAACGAGAATAATGTGCTACAACTTCTGTGGCTAATTTCAATACCCTAATCCGCAACTCTTCAGGGGCAATGATATCCACGGATGCCCCCATTCCCAATACATAGGTTTGAGCCTCTTCAATTCTTTCAAAGGTATCCCAACCTACCCAGAAGTCAGCCAAATCAAAATCTGGGGGTCGGACAAAATGCGTTTGGATCATTTGAACAGCTTCAATTGGCAGTATGTCAAGAGTTGTGTAAAATGTCAGCCTCCGGTATGTGGGGCATTTCCCGAGCAGCGGCCTTTTTGGGCATGGTGAGCTTGCGGAAGTGCAAGCTGCGAATGACCGCATAGAACATTAACAGACAACCACCCTCATTGCGGAAGGGCGCGGCCATCTTGTGAGTGCGTTTCTTGACTTCCCCAAACAGGCGTTCTACCACATTGGAGGTGCGGATAGTGCGCCAGTGGCGCTGGGGGAAGGCATAGAACGTCAGGCACGCTTCCAAGTCGCGCTGCAAACATTCCACGGCGCTCGGGTAAGCGGCTTCATACTTCGCACAGAAAGCCGCGACCTCCTACTCCGCCTTGGGGCGATTTTCTTGACAGAAAATGGCCCGCAGTTCCACCTCCAACGCAGCAGGCTGCGGGGGGGACGTAACTGAGGACATTCTCCATCTTATGCTTGATGTAGCGTTGCCGGCGGCTGGCCGGGAACTTGCCTGGGATGGCGTTGAGCATGGCCTGATCGCCGTCGGTGATCCACAAATCTACTTCCTGAAGCCCCCACACTTTCAGCGTTTCCAGGAACTCCTCCCACGCCGGTTGACTCTCGCGCTCGCCTCCCGTGAACCCTAACACCTCGCGTTCGCCCGCCAGCGTGATGCCCACGGCCGCCAAAATGGGCGTTTTCTGCCCCACGCCCTCATAAATGACCGTGAAGTACGTCCCGTCGGCGAACACATACGCATAACGCGCCGCCAACGGGCGTTGCTTCCAGGTCGCAAACTCGGCATCCAGGCGGTGAAACACGCGCGATACCGTCGAGGCGCTCGGGGTCACGGTGGTTAAGGCCCCCAGCACTTCCCCCACGCGCGCCGTACTCACCCCTTGCACTGATGGCCGCATCCATTTCCGCCTGGCGCCGTTGATACTTGGCAAACAACTGCGTCTTGAATCCCCGGCGCGTGTGGGGTACGCGCAATTCGACCACGCCCATGCCCGTGCCTAGCTCGCGTTCATAACTGCCGTTCCGCTGGTCACACCGCTCTGTGCTGCGCACGTAACGCTCGACCCCGACGAAAGCCGTGACTTCTTCCTCCAACACCGTGACCAGTGTAAATTGCACCGCCAGTCGCAACTTCTCGTGTAACAACGTCTGAAATTCAGTGGAACTCATGGCAACTTTTTCATCAGCATTCCATTGGCTGTCCATCCTATCCTCCTGGTTTACCTGTTCTTCCCGAGGATACCGGAAACCCCTCTTTTACACAACTTTTAGTATACTACCGGGTTTTTGGCGTAGGTGTTGGTGCGTCGGCGGTAACACGCCAACTTCCGCCGTAACCCCGCATTGAACCCCTCCAGATGATTGGCGTGAATGTCGGTCTCGGCCATATCTTGCGGCGTCGCGGGGTGTTCCGGTTGCGGGGCCTGATATTTGGGGCGTTTCGGCCCTGGCTGGTGGGCTTGGCTACCTTTGTTCTTGACGCGCACCTTGACGCCTTGGGGCAACGTCTGGCGGGGGCGTTCCACTTTCCCCGTGCGGAGCGCTTGCCGACAGATGTCAAAGAGCAAGTTGCCGTAGCGGCGTTCCCCGTCCGTCACCAGCGTGAGGTCTTCCGTTTGGGCCATCACTTGACTGAGCGTCTCCATAGCCGCCCGGAACAAACTTTCTTCTTTATGGGCCGCACTGGAGTTCCCATAGGAACCGGCTGGCGCGCTCCATCAAGACGCTCGCCCAGCCTTCCGACTGGGCCGCGGGGGTATTCGCGTGGACTTTGGTGTAGAGTTCGTCGCCTTCCACGAGTTGGCTCAAGAATTGGTGACACAGACTGTACAGCAGCAAGACTTCTTTTGGGCCCGCCCCCCATTGCCGACAGGCGTACAGCGAGCCATTTATCCCATTTAACTGAACCAGTGCCACTTGCTTCACCCACATCCCCCAGTGCGCTGTCAGCGCATAGAAGTATAACGGCAACAACTACCATACCCCACCAACGCATGAACCTGCTCAGCGGTGACGCCGTAGTAAGCCCAGTCCGGATTCCAGCCAGCGTGACCTCCCGTGGTAATCTGTTTTTCCACGAACGTCAACCCAGTGCAGATTCAAATTGGCAATTTGGTGGAGGGCATCGTCAAGGCCCTCGCCGATCACCTGGACGAGGTCACGGTCTCGGCCGCGCTGAACGTGGATGCTCAGACGCAGCAAGAGAAGGTGGAGGTCACCCTGACCGTACACCCTGACGACATGGGCCGCATCATCGGCAAGCAGGGGCGCACCATCAATGCCATCCGCACCCTCGCGGGCTTGCTGGTCGCCAAGCACGAAATGCGCGCCAGCGTCGAATTGCTAGAGTAGGCCACCCGGCGCGGCCTGACCCATTGATCGGGCCGCGCCGACTCTTGACTCTGTGACGCGGGGTTCCTACAGCTCAACGGCCCCTCCGGGCGCTGAGGGAAACGCGGGGCGGACTATAGATAGACAGTTACTCAGCTTTAATACTGTTGCCAGGCTACCCGTAGCGCCGTAGTCGTCGCCTCGTAATGCGCGATGATCGCCAGACTGCCGCGCAGGGCGATAGCGGGGTATGCGCCGCCGTCGTCAAGCTCGATACAGGCCCACTGTTTGATAACGCCGCCGAATGCCGCGCCGCAGTTGCCAATTTCTTTTGTCTCTATCGGGCGGGCGAGATGGAGGGTGTTGCCGGCGGTATCGTGGTAGACGATGCGCGGGGCGTCGCCCTGCGTCGCCACCGCCACCCCGCCAACGTTTTTGACGATAGTGCGACACGCCCAGGTGTTGCCCGGGCCGCATTCCCCGGACGCGGTGTGAGCGTACCGCAGCGTCGGCGTCCCGCTGACGAGGGTGGTGTACGCAATCTGCGCTTCATCCAGCGCAATGGCATTCAGTCCAATGAGGCGCGCGGTAAAGGTTGGGACTTCCACCGCTTCAATCGTGTCGCACTGCCAGTTGTTGCTTGGGCCGCAGTTGCCGCTGCCACCGCCGAGGAGCCGCGCGTAGCGCAACAGGTCGTTGCCGCTGTCGTAGTAGGCGATGTGCGGGCGATCCGCATCGTCCAGGTCGAGCGCGGCGTGGCTGCCGATGCTGTCCCCGCTTTCAATGCTGCTGCATTGCCAGGCCGGGTCGCTGCAAGTCCCCCCGCTGCCCACGTATTCGGCAAACTTGAGCGCACTCGTCCCCAACGCATTCCAGGTGTAGTAGGCGATGCGGGGCGCACCATCGGCGTTGAATTTAAGCGAGGCGTACCGCCCGTCGCGGATATTGAGCAGGGGTTCGCCAACATCTATCGCAGTGAACGTCCAACTGCCGCCCTCGATGAATTCCGCGTATTCCAGCGAGTCGGTCGTGTCGTTGTAGTAGGCGATGCCGATCTTCCACACACTCGCATCGGCCCAAATAGCGATGGAGCTGTACCGGCCCACATCATCGGTGGGTTTGACGACCTCACAGCGCCAATCCTGCTCCAGCCCACAGTTGCCGTTGTGCGGCCCCACCGGGTTGACCATGCGCAGGTTGCCGTTGCCGGCGTCATAGTAGCTGATGTAAGGATTGCCGGTGCGCGGGTCAATGGCGACGGAGGTGTATTGTCCGGCGTCGCCGTTGGGATCCACGAGCGTGAACTCCCACTGCGGCGGAGTGTAGTCACGCAACATCAACGGCAGATAGATAGTGCGACGCGGATAATCGGCGTCGGCAGGGAGCAGATGCAGGCGCACGCGGATGCACTGCTGGCCGCCGAAGTAGGCGCCGCTGGTCTGATAGACGCGCACGATGGTGTCGTAGATGCCGGGCGTCAGGTTGGTGGTGTTGGCCATCAGACGCACGTAGTTCTTGCCGACGCCGGACTCCACACTGGCGCTCAACCAGGGTGCGGTTTCGGTTGCGCTGAGCGCCAACGCGCCGCCGCCGAAGTTGTAGTAATCCACATCCTGGAACGGCGTCTCGTTGCCGCCGACTTTCACGTAGAAGTGAACCCGGTTGGTAGCCAGCTTCGGGCGCGGTAGAATATAACCGGTGGGATAGAAGGCGGCGTTCAGCGGGTTGGTGGCCGAGATGACCTCTTCACCGTCGCTGAAGCCGTCGCTATCGCTGTCCTGCTCCCAGGGCTGCGTGCCGTTGCGATATTCGTCCACGTTGCTCAAGCCGTCGCGGTCTGAGTCGGAGTTGGCAAGGCTGATCTGGTACGTCGTTTCCCAATCGTCCGGCATCCCGTCGCCGTCTCCATCGTCGCCGCTGGTGACGGTGAACGTGACCGGCGGGGAGTACGCGCTGTGCCAGTCGTCGCTGTTGGCCGCCGTGACCCACGCCTCGTAGGTCGCGCCGGTTGTCAGGCCGGTGAGCGTCTTCGTGCCGGTGCGGTAGCCGATGTAGTCGTGGGCGGTAATATCGTCTATCTGCAACACGGTGGCAAACGTCATCACTTGCCGGTAGATGAGGCGGTAGTGATCAGGGTCGCCATCCGAACTCCAATTCAGCCGGACGCTGGTCGAAGAGAGGCTTGTGGCCGTGGGCGTGGTCGGCGCGGCAGGAATTTGCACGCCCGTAGCGTCGCTGGGGCGGGCGTTATCAATTGCGGAGCGCGCACTGACGTTGCCATTGACATCAATGGCGCTGACTACGACGCCGTAGCTGTCGCCCAAGACCATGCCTTCGGCGGTCACGCCGCCGATGCGTAACGTGGGTGTGATCGTGGGCGCGACGCGCTCGGCGTGCGAGGGTTCCCCGGCATCCCAGGTGCAATCTATCGTTGGGCAGCTTACCCGGCCCCACTCCACCAGATACGACGCCAGATCGTTCTCGGTATTGGGCGTCCAGCGGGCCAGCAACGCGCCGGCGACGCCGCTGGCTTCGAGACCGGTCGGGGCGGCGGGCGCGGTGGTGTCCGCCACCCAGATATGGCCCACCGACGTAAATGTGCTCGTGCCGGGGAAGCGGTCGGGATCAAAGGCGCTTTCCGGGATGTCGTTACAGAGCTTGCAGAAGTTGCCGGAGTCGCTGATGTCTGCCGCAGTGAGCGTGTTCACGCCGTCGTCCACGATGGCGCGAATGCCGTAGTAGCAGCGGTCATCGTCGCTTTGCGGGCACTTCGCGGGAATACCGCTGAAGTTGGTGAACCACTGGTACCACCCAATACTATAGGGACGATGTTTCACAATGGGGACGTCGGTGTAGTTAACGTAGGGATAGTAGACGCCATCCACTTTGATGTACTGCGTATAGTATAGGTTAATGGTTGTGTTGGCGGGTGCATCCGCGTCCACGCGCCAGCGCAGCGTAACCATGCCAGGGCTTTGCACGTCCGTCGCGCCGGGAACGGTGAACTCCCCGCGATCCGCCCGCGTGCCGGGCGCCCCCTTGTTCGCCAGGAACGCGAACTTGTAGTGCGACTCCGGGGTGACGCCGCTGATTTTGACTTTCCAGATGCCGGCCATGTCCGGGCCGGAAAAGTTGAGTTTCACACCCATCAAACGGCTATGCGTGGTGATCCCATTTTCGGTATGGGTGGTGTCGGAAATCACGATGCCATAGGCCGGGTTGGGGAAGACCAGATCGCCGTCCGGCTCGTAAAGCGCGAAGGTGAGCGTCCCCGCCTGCCACCCCAGGCCGAGCAGCAACTCCTCTGTGTTGGCGGTGACGGTGATGGGCAGACTCACCTCGCCGTTGACGGCTTGCGGCGCGGTCTGGATGGCGACGCCCGGCGTCCGCAGCCCCAGTTCCTCGCCGGCCGCCAGCGGGATGCGGGCGGCTTGCGCGGCATAAGTCGCGCCGCCGTACTGATCGATCAACGTGTGGCCGTCGTTGCCCAGGATCAGGCTGACGCCGTGATCGAAGCCGTAGTAGACGCCGACGTGATAGCCGCACACTTCCAGCGCGGCCTTGATGCCCCATTCGTAGGTGCTACAACTGTTATTGGTGCAGAACTGCCCGAAGGCAATCTCGATGCTGCGCGAGAAATCCACCGGCGGCACGACGAGCGGCCACATATCAATCACCGCGCCCTCGTAGATGACGAATGATGCCGAGATTTGGGCAGCGAAGTGGGCCTCTTCGGGGTTGTCAGGCAGCCAGTTGTATTTGCCTTGCCAGCCGCGTCCGCGCCAGGCGTGGGCGCGGACGGTGCCATCTATCGCGGCGATGTTCCCCAGGCCGTAGTGCAGAGACATCTCAAAGCCGGTATCCAGCGGATTCCACGCCACCCAGAGTTTACCGTTGGCGTCCACCGTCCCCAGGAGCTTGCCATCGCCGGAGAACTCGAAGTAGCCGCGCGTGTCAATCATCACCTGGCCGGTCCCATTGAGCGTGTTGGGATCGCTGAAGTAGAAGTCCATCGCAAAGGTAATGTTGACGTGCTCCGGTTCGATGGCGACGGTGCCCTTCATCCCGTAGACGAACAGCCCCGTTGACCCCACCGGCACGCCGACGGGTGAGCGGAACTCGAATTCCACCATGCGCAGCGCCACGTCGGGATTCCCGCAGAGCTTGAAGCGGGCGGCGAGCATGGTGTCCTGGCTCGCGCCGTCGTCGCCGATCATCGGCAGCGTCATCATAGTTTCGCCGCGAATCACCTGCGTCTCGACGACGTCCGTTTCCACGCACTTCTCCTGGGTGATGCGCACCGACGCGCCAGAGGTATTGAAGCTGAACTCTTCGCCGGCGGCGTTCGGGCTGTTGGCGGCGTTGGGATGATCCACGCTCCACGCCTGCACCTGACCCGGCGTGCTCAGCACAAACAGCCCGGCGGTGTTGTTGGTGTGGATGTCCGGCATCTTCCAGTCGCGGCGGACCGGGGTGGGATAGGCGTCTTCCGGGGCGCGGATGTCCAGACAGTTGACGCCGTTCACGCACGGTTGCCCCAGCCCGGCATTGACCTGGCCTTCTCCATAGAGGATGGCCTGCACCGGCTCGCTTGCGCCGCCCATGCTCTCCGGTTGCGTGATGGTCGCAGCAGTGGCGCGGAGGGCCACAAAGCGGCGGCGTTTGTCCACGGCGCCGGCGGCCTCCGTGTCCAGCTCGAATCCGCCCACGTCCAACGCCAGCGCGCCGGCCACCGGCGGCAGGGTGGTGTTGTTGGTCGGTAAGACGTAGCTTTCCAGCGAGGGCCAGCCCTCGGCATACGCCCAATAGCCCACCTGGAAGGTGCGGTTGACCGCGCCCACGCGCCGCCGCAAACTGACTTCATCTTCTACGCGCCCCTGGACGGGATTGATGAAGAAATTCTGAGAAAGCACACCGCCGTCGCCGTCCCACGGATCAAAGGTGGTGTTGTCCGGGCGCCAGGCGGTGGGGTAGAGGTACATCCCATCGGTGCTCTGCATTGGACTGTTGGCATAGACGCTGAACTCGGCGATCCGGGGATTGGTCGCGGCGCTGGGAGCATTCTGACATTCAATTAACATTACCGTGCTGTCGGCGTCAATCGTGGCGACCCCATTCGCCGCATAGCTCAGCACGCCGCCCACGACCGCTACCGTGGGCGCTACATCGCCCTGCACGCCGAGCAACGGCGCGTCGCCGGGACTGCTGGCCCCAGAAGTGGAGCCAGCCGGCGTCGTCCAACCGCCTGCGCTCCACAGTTGCAGGCTGCCGGCCGTGCGGCGATACCCCGCCGGGAAATTGGACGTAGGGCAGCGCACTTGCTGGCACGTCCCAGCGCGGGTGGGGAAAGCATCACCGGTACAAGAGGTGACGCGCACGCGGTAACTGAAGGTCAAGGGTTCTTCTTCGACCGCAGCCGGCGCATTGGGCTGGCGCGCGGGGCTACAGTTGCTCGTGCAGGTCAACAGCATCACCGCCGGTCCGCCATAGACGAGCGCCAGCCCGTAATCGTTGGCGCCGGCGGTGAAGATACCGCTCGTCAGCCGCGCCGGATGGTAGGGATGCGCCGGATCGCCGCCGCCGATGGGCGTCACGCCGCCTTCGATGTCCGCCTCAGTCGCGCCCTTCACTGCGGCGTCGCCGGCGAACAACTGGAGCTTGAAGTATTGGGCGTAATCGTAGCTGCTGACGACCGGGCCGCCATTATTGTCCTGGACGTGGTTGTGCTCAATGATTTCGATGTCTACCCGGCTGTGGCTGCCGGTCGGTAGGTCCAGATTCCACAACTCCAGCGGCGCGTAGGTGTCAAATTCCAACACGCCGCTGTCCCAACTATTGCCGGCTGTGACGACAACATTGTCATAATGCTCCCCCGTTAACCGCAAACTGTAATTGTCGGAGGGGCTGTCGGTTTCGTTGGGTTGAATCCAGGCGCGATAGGCGGGCGCAGGATACGAGCGGCGGTTCAGCAGGACGTAACTCAGCGAGCTGCTAAGGGTTTGGGTAGCATCCACCAACATCTCATCCTGTGTGTTTCGCAATTCCATCAGCACTTTCCCATCCAAAGTCTGGACGTAAGGCGACGTGATCGCAGTAGGGGGATAGGTTCCGATGTCCTCGCCCAACCCGCGCGCCACGATGGCCTGCCAGTGCGCCGGGGCCGAACCGTTGACGCGGTATTCGTGCGCCGTGTTGTAGTAATTCTTGCCGGTGGTGGGGTTAGAGCAGGTGGGAAAAACGCAAGAGTAGATGGCGTCTTCTGTGGTGAGCGTTGGGCCGGTGTAGGTCACCACCAGACGGATGCCGCCAATGGTAGCGGTAAAGTCGTTTGCCGCGTCCTCGGGGTCGTAGACGGTGGGGTTCTGAATATCGAACACGCCGCAGCCATCGGGGAAGCGGCGGATGGTGTAATCCACCCCGTATGCGCTATCATAGGGATAGTCCGTGTAACAGAATTCATCCTCCAACCGCAACATCACGCCGAAGTTATTGACCGAGTACAACCAGTCCTGCGCCCAATCGGTAATCCCCCAACTGGAGTTATACCCCCCGTCGCTGGCGCTCCAAACCATATGCGCCAACCGGCCGGACTCGCCGCCCGCTGGATAGGGAACCTGATCGGAGTTCCACCAATTGGCGGGACCGCCCAGCTTAATGGCGCGCACTTTCGTTGACAGCCCGACGCGCGGGGCCGCGCCCCAGCATACTTCCGGTCTGGCGACGTTATAGTTACACGGGATAAAAGCATTCTTGGGCAGCACTTCCAGGCGCGCGGAGTCAATGATCGCGCCAAAGGGTAAGGTGGGCATCTCGAACCGGAGATACGCGCGCGTCACCCCGTCGGGGTACTGCCCCAGGCCGATGGGATCGGTGCTCAACCAACTGTCGAACGTGTCTTGTGCTTCGTTGCTGTAAAAGCCGACTTTGGCCGTCGTCGGCGACTTGACGTGGAAGACCGGATCGAGGATCACGGGATACTGCCGTTCGGCGGCAGCGATCCAGGCGGCGGGGATGTGCGCGGCCAATTCCAGGCTGGATTCCGTTGCGCCAGCAGTCAGCCGATAGCTTCCCGCGACGCGCCTGGCCGGATCGCCCTCTTCGTAAGCCTGCGGCGGCTGAAGCCAGAGCGTCTCGCCCGTATCGCTCACGAAAGCCAGCTCGCCGCTCGTCTCCAACGGCAAGTCCGCCGCGTTGACCGGCGCGCCATTTACTTGAAGCTGCGTGCCGGGGAAGAGATGGAGGGTGACGTGTAGATCGAGAGTCGCCAAACCTGACAGGTTTCCAAAACCTGCCAGGTTTGGCAATTTCTCTATTCGCAAGCTGTACTCCGCCTGCCCATAGCCGCTGACCCAGCGGTCTTGCAGCGCGGGATCGCTCCAACTGGCGGGATAGGTGACGGCGCGCGCGTCGGCGCTGAGTGTACCGGTGACGGCCTCCGTTTCGGCCAACACGGTCGCCCAGGGCGTCGTGGTTCCGGCAGCGTCGGTCACGTCCAGGCTGCGCGGCTCCCAGCCCACGCCGGTCTGCGTCAGCGTGAGATTGGCCCGTCCGCTGCGCGCCGCGACGCCCGTCTTGAGCGTGTTGGCGTTGTTCATCCAGCCGCCCGCCGCCGCGACGAAAGCCGGGTCAATGCGCTGCCACGCGCCGTCAGCGTCCTGGTAGTGCATCGGCTGCGAATCCTGCACCACCGCATACTGGCCGTCACCCAAATCGAAGGTGGCGCTGTGGGTGGTGCGTTCCGTCGTCAGTTCAGGCTTGCCGGCGACTTCGGCGGGCAACGTATCCGCCGGGGGCAGTTCAGGGTCGGCGGCAACTGGCGTAGGGGAAATATCTGGCTCAGACGACGCAGGCCGAAAAGTGACTGGCTCAGTTTGCTGCGGCGTGGACGCCGCGGGCGGCGCGGGCGGCTGGCCGTGAACGAAACCAAACGGCGCGTTGCCCATCAACAACAGGAGAGCCAGAAGAGCCTGGCTTACTGCCCGCAGGCAGTGGCGAAACGAACATGGCAGACAAGTCATGGGAGTCTCCTTGAAGTATCCTCTGGATAGAAATTCCAACTTTACCCATTGTATAGGATTTTGGACTATGACACAACATCGGCTCTCCCTCGCTGAGAATGAGCCGGCACACTGTGTCTCTGATCAATGAGTCAGGAGCCGTACCCCAAGGTTTTGCACGGTAATGCAGACTGCCGCTGTGCAGTGATTTTGCCTCCCACTGTCTTCAGCCTCTTTCGTTTTAGCGGTACTTCGGTACAGATACGGTGGATAATTCCAGACACACCGCTCCCCCCGCATGAGTTCTCACGCACCGCTCATGAGGTCGAAAAATGGGCCGCCAGCGCCAGTAGGTGGCCGGCGGGTCGGGCAAGCCCCCTCTCTGCCGCCCCTTCTGGTGGAGATGGCGTTGGGGGGCGCGTGTTTTGGCGCGGAACGCCCCTCGATGGGTGACGTTCCGCTGTGCCCTTAAGCGGCCGGGACAGGGAAGCT
The DNA here is from genome assembly GCA_034429475.1 of Anaerolineae bacterium. GTDB lineage: Bacteria > Chloroflexota > Anaerolineae > B4-G1 > SLSP01 > JAKQHY01. Next base: position 49 of record DAOUGD010000228.1, on the reverse strand, counting down.
GAGGAACTCCTGCACCGTCCAGCGATGGTCGGTGAGTCCCGCGGCCAGC
>DAOUGD010000227.1:0-14935 GCA_034429475.1 Anaerolineae bacterium | reverse complement strand
GGGCGGGCGTAGCCCGCCCACGAAAAAATACCCTTCAAACCGCGCCTTTAGGCGCAAATCGTGGGCCAAAACGAATTTTCGGATAGATTCTAAGGACTTTCTGACTACTTTTAGAAGGAGGTGGTGTGCGAAAATTGGCAGAATCAGAAATCCCGATAGGTCGAGTCACTTTAAAATTCACACAAAAACCATTTTTAGGAGGAGCAATGAGTAAGCAACGTTGGTTTTGGAGTCTCTTGAGTGCAGTGCTGCTGGTCGCCTTTGTGGCCGGTTGCGCTACCCCGACGCCGCAAATTATTGAGAAAACCGTCGAGGTTGAGAAGGTGGTCGAGAAGACCGTGGAAGTGGAGAAGCAGGTCGAAGTCGAGAAGATCGTTGAGAAAACCGTCGAGGTCGAGAAGATCGTCGAGGTGACGGCCGTGCCGAGCGGCCCCGGCGTCTTTGCCGGCGCGTATCCCTACCAGGCGCCGCCGGTCGGCCATCTGAATATGTTCGCCACTAACAGTCTGGGTGTGGGCATCTACCGCAACCTGTTCCACCCGCCCATGGCCGAGTACATGTGGGCCGATGGCTCTTGGGTGCCCTATCTGGCCGAGAGTTGGGAAATTGATCCCGCCGCTGCCACGTTGACCGCCTACCTGCGCAAGGGGGTCAAGTGGAGCAATGGCGATGATTTCAACGCTCAAGACGTGATTGCTACCTTTAACTGTCGCCGCTTGGTCAATGGCACCGTCTGGCGTTTCTTGGAAAGTGTCACCGCAAAGGATGATTACACCGTCATTTTCAAGATGTCCGATCCTTCTACGGTGGTTGAGCGCTATGTCGTCCGCAATGAGCAGATTGTAGACCGCGCCACCTATGGCGAGTGGTCTGACAAGCTCCAGGAGTTAGTGGATGCGGGCAAGGACAAGGATTCAGAAGAATGGAAGACGCTGTTGCAGGAATTCAACGCCTTCCGCCCGGAGACGCTCAATGCGACCGGCCCCTACATCATTGATATGGCGAGCCTCAACGAAGCTCGCATGACGCTGGTGAAGAACCCCACTTCCTACTGGGCCGACAAAGTGAAGTTCGATGTCGTGTACCTTTACAATGGTGAAACGCCGGTCGTCACTCCGCTCGTCCTGGCGCAACAGGTAGACTACGCGACCCACGGGTTCCCACCCGCCACTGAGAAAGCCTTTGTGGCATCCGGCGTCCGCATCATTCGCCCTCCCATCTACTCTGGCCCGGCTCTGTTCTTCAATCACACGATTTACCCCTTCAATGTGAAGGAAGTCCGCCAGGCGATTGCCTACGCTGTAGACCGCAACCAGAACGGTGTCGTCTCCCTGGGCGATTCGGGCAAGGCTGTGACGTATATGGCCGGCTTCAGCGACAACATGGTCCCACTGTGGGTTGATACCGCCAAACTGAACACTTACGATTACAATCGCGATAAGGCAACGGAGCTGTTAGAAGGTCTAGGATTCACCAAAAACGCTGATGGCGTCTGGGTCACGGATAAGGGTGATGTGATGGAATACGAGTTGACCGCGCCTGCCGAGTATGCCGACTGGTCCGCCGCTGCCGAGAACCTGGCCGGGCAACTGACCGAGTTCGGCATCAAGACGACGTTCCGGGGCGTTGAATTTAACCAGCATCCCATTGACATCAACCAGGGCAAATTCGAGATGGCAATTCGTGGGTGGGGGGCCGCTAACCCGCATCCCTTCTCTTCTTTTGTTCAGGATTTCTTCACCCACAATGTAGATGCAGCGGAAGGCCCCGGCATGAGCTACGATCTCAAGGTGACAACCGAGTGTTGTGGCGACCTCGATCTTGAACCCCTGATCGAGAATTCGACCAAGGGTCTCGACACCGAAGCGCAGAAGGGCATGGTCGCGCAGGTTGCGCAAGCCTTCAACGAGCTGCTGCCCATCGTCCCCCTGTGGGAGCGCTACGGCAACAACCCGGCGATGGACGGTCTGCACACCTGCGGCTGGCTGCCCGACAGCGATCCTATCTACAAAAACAGCCCCTACGCCGACTCCTTCACCGTCATGATGATCATGGATGGCACCCTCTACCCCTGCAACCAGTAACATTGATAGGGATTTTTTATCGGCGGGCGCGCTCCCGATAAAAAAATACCGTTAAAAAACCTTCCGGGAAGCTCGCCAGCTTCCCGGAAGGTCTAAAAAGGCAAGGTGACTTTATGATCAAAATGCCGCGAATTTTGACCCTACCCTTTGGTCCATTAAATGGCTTGGGTCTGCCGCCGGTGGCGGAATACGACTGCTTGCGCGCCGATGCGCCTATTGTGGTGGATGGCCGGCTGGATGAACCGGCCTGGCAGCGTGCGGCTTGGTCCGCGCCCTTCGTCAAGATGGACACGGGCGCGCCCGTCTCGCTGGATTCGCGCATCGCTCTCTTGTGGGACGACGACTATCTCTACGCCGCCTACCGCTACGAAGATCACGAAATCTGGGGCACGCACGTTGAGCATCACGACCACGTCTACCACCACGACAGCGACGCCGAAATTTTTATTGACGGCGCCGGCGTCTATTACGAACTGGGGGTCAACCCCATCAACACGATCTACGAAGTGTTCTGGACGTGGCTGGAACCGGTGGTGGCGCGCCGCGACACTGAAAGACTGAATCATTTCTTCTCGCTTGAGAACTTCCTTTATTTTGTCCCCCGTCCCGGCGCGGCGTTGGGCCGCATCGGTGAGACGGATTGGGAACTGCCCGGCCTCCGGCACGCCGTCCAGGTGGACGGCGCCCTCAACTGCCCTGCCATCCGCGACAACGGCTGGACCGTCGAATTTGCGCTGCCCTGGGAAAGCCTGAAAGCCTTGGGGAACCCGCACACTCCGCCGCACCCCGGCGACGTGTGGCGCATCGGCGCGTCTCGTTGTCAGCACTTCCACGACGAACAGGGCAACAATATCTCCGTGGACTGGTCCTGGAACCGTCACGGTTACATCAACATGCACATCCCAGAGCGGTGGACACAGGTGCGCTTTGTAGATCGCGTCGCGTAAAGACGCAAGATGCAAGATGCAGGATGCAGGATGCAGGATGCAGGATGCAAGATGCAGGACGCAAGATGCAAAACGTCCGTAATTCGCTGATTCGCTGATCCGCTGATCCGCTGATCCGCCATTCGCCATTCGCTATTCGCTATTCGCTATTCGCTATTCGCCAGGAGCACACTATGAGAATCCTTGTCGGCGCTATCGGTCATGAATCCAATACCTTTACCCCGTTTTTGACGCAACTGGAAGACTTCCACCCCCGCTATGGGCAGGAGAGCCTCACGCCGCTGCGTCACGGCGCGTTTGGCGGCATCGTGAGGACGTTGCAGGCCCGCAGCGACGTGGAACTGGTCCCCACACTCGCCGCGCACGCGATGCCCGGCGGCGTGGTGGCGCGCGCGGCCTTCGAGACGTTCAAGCAGTGTCTCCTCGAGCCGGCTCACGACCTGGACGGCGTCTGCCTCTTCCTGCACGGTGCGATGCGCGCCGAGGGCGTGGACTACGCCGAGAACGAGCTGATCAAAGCCTTGCGCGCGCAGATCGGGCCGGACGTCCCCATCACGCTGGCGCTGGACATGCACGCCAACCTCGTTGCCGAGACGGGGCGCAATGTGAATGCGCTCGTGGCCTACCACGCCGCGCCGCACACGGACACGTTCGAGACCGGCCAGAAGGCGGCGGAGATGCTGCTGCGCATCCTCGATGGCGCGCCGCTGGCGATGGGGTTTGCCAAAATCCCGTTCCTGCTCCCCGGCGAGAAGGCCGAAACGTCCGTCGGCGCGATGCGGGCGATGATGCAGCGCGTCGCCGACCTGGAAGCGGAGCCTGACATCATCTCCGCCTCGCTGATGAACGGCCACTGCTGGGCCGACGTCCCCGACATCGGTGTGATCGCCGTCGTCATCACCGAGGGCGACGCCGTGCGGGCGCAGGTCGAGGCCGACCGACTCGCCGCCGAGTTCTGGGAGCGCCGCGCCGACTTCGACTTTCACACCGAGGCGTACCCCGTGGACGAGGCCGTGCGCGTCGCTATGACTGCGCCCGAATCCACCGTCTTCCTCTCCGACTCCGGCGACAACCCCGGCGCGGGCGGCACCACAGACGTGACCGTGCTGCTCGAAAGCCTGCTGCGCCAGGGCGCAACGAATGCTGTCGTCGCCGCGATCTGGGACGCGGAGTCCGTCGCTGCGTGCATCGCTGCCGGGGTAGGGCGCGAGGTCAGCGTGCGCATCGGCGGCAAGCTCGACACGCGCCACAGCCGTCCGCTGCCCGTCACCGGCGTCGTGCGCCTCATCTCTGACGGCGACTATTACCGGGGCGGCGTCCGCGAACCGGCGCGACTGGCGCGGCGCGGCCCGGTCGTCGTCCTCACCGTGGCTGGCGTGGACGTGGTGCTTTCCGCCTACCGCCTCAGCATCGAAGAGCCGGCGCACCTGCGCAGCCTGGGCATCGAGCCGCTGGCCTACAAGATCGTCGTCCCCAAGCGCGGCTACCTGACCACGCCGCTGCACGTCATCAGCCCACGCTCCATCCTCGCCATCAGCCCCGGCGTGACAAACTGCGACGTACGGCAGTTGGAGTATCGGCGGGTTAATCGGCCGATGTACCCGTTGGATGAGTTTTAGAACGTATTTCGTAGTCCGTAGTCCGTTTGACAGACTACGAAATACGTTGCTTGTCCTCAACACATTCGAAGTGAGTGTTAGATATTTGTCATAGCATACATTCCGTGCTATTATGTTATTATGATCCGGTCATTCAAGAACGACGGAACTGAGGATATCTTTTACGGTAGAAATACCAGAGCTGCCCGGCAACTATGCCCGCCGACTTTGTGGAAAGTCGCGGCGCGCAAGCTGGATCAACTGGATTCTGTGGCCTTTTTGGAAGAATTGCGAATTCCGCCGGGTAATCGTCTGGAAGCTCTGAGTGGGGCGCGAAAAGGCCAATACAGTATCCACGTCAATGACCAGTACCGGATTTGCTTTGTATGGGACGAAAATGAACCGGGCGAAGTAGAAATTGTTGACTATCATTGAAGGATAACATAAGGAGTGTAGAAATGGTGCGTATACCGACCGACCGCGTTCCAACCCATCCTGGGGAGATGTTGTTGGAGGAATTTTTGCTGCCGATGGGGTTAACGCAACGTGATTTGGCCGACGCTATCCACGTCCCTTATCAGCGCATCAATGAAATCATCAATGGGCGACGGGGGATGACGCCAAGCACGGCCTTACGGTTGGCGAAGTTTTTTGGAATGTCGGCCAGCTTTTGGTTGAATCTACAACTGCGATGGGATTTGTATTTTGTGGAGCAAGAGGAAAGCGCATCCCTCGCTATAATTCAGCCTTACGCTGTAGCCCCTGCGCCGGCCTAGCGATGTTCAGGGGAGGAAAATTCCGTGGTATCCATCGTCCGCACGACCGGTATGCACGATGATTTCAGGCAATTGACCCAACTATTAGACGCCGATCTGAATGTGCGCTATGGGACGCTTCAGGCGATGTATGATCGGTATAACGTCATTGAGTCTATTGAGACCGTGGTGATCGCGTACCTGGGTCAACTCCCCGTGGGATGCGGCGGCATCAAACGCTACAATCCGGCAACGGCTGAACTCAAGCGGATGTACGTGCGCCCTGAGCATCGCGGCAAGGGCATCGCCGGCCGGCTCCTTGCAGAACTGGAAACCTGGGCGCGTGAGTTGGGCTTTTCCACCATGATCCTTGAGACGGGGCGGAAACAAGCGGAAGCGATTGGGCTGTACACGAAACATGGGTACCGGCAGATTGAAAATTATGGGCAATATCAAGGGGTTGCCAATAGCGTGTGTTTTAGGAAGGGATTGGTGTAAATTCTTTAGTCTGTGCCCAATTTTAGCGATCTGCCCCGGTGTGACGAACTGCGACGTGCGACAGTTGGAGTACCGACGAGTAAATGGGCCAATGTATCCGTTGGATAAATTTTAGATTGAGGGATTTGCAGATGAACAAGCGTAATTTCTTCAAGGTGTTTTTGTTGTGTGTTGTGGTGGTTTGGCTATTAGTCTCCTGCAATCAACAGTCAGGAATTCTACCTACATCAATACCCACGACTACCAGTATTTTACGAACGCCGCCACTTACCTGGACGCCTACTTCAACATCAGTACCGACGCCAACAGCGATACCGAAACTCACATCGACGTTGATGCCGACGTCATTGCCATTGCCTGATGCGGATGATGTGTGTCTTCTGTATAAAGACCATGATGCACTCTGGCTTAAAACAGGCGAGGAGCCTGCTCAGGAGATGGGGCAGCCCAATTATCAACTGATTGACATTCGATGTCCATCTGAATTCTTGCTGCCGTTAGTCAAAGTTCATTTGCTGGATCCCCCAGTGACGGGTACCACTTACGTGATGGAACACTTGATTCCGCATCAATGTATACAACACCCTGATGGACATGAAGTCTGGTTTAATACACAGCAACCTCTGGACTATGGTAGTTTCTACAATGGCGATTTATGGCGACATGACTTGGATAACAACACCATTCAGCAGATTTTGAGTAATGAACAGGGGGGACAGTTCTTGCAGTTTTCTCCTGACGGACGGCGTCTAATTCTGGCCGGTAGTCGCGACATTAAAGTAATGAATTCTGATGGGAGTGAATTGCGGCAGTTATTCCAGTTTCCAGAGGTTTCAATATGTTCTGAGATAAATGTTTGGGTTGCGCCCATTTGGCTCCCTGATAGTTCAGGAGTCATTACGCTCATTCCTGAGGGTTGTCTACATTCTCCCGACTCTTGGCCTTTTGGATTATGGTGGATTCCCTTGGAAGGCCAGGCTGTTCTAATAGACGAGTCTTCTAAAGCAGAGAGGGAGAGTATCCTTGACCCTTCGCCAAATGACAGATCACTGGATGATCAACGATACGTCTATTGGCAAGACGGCATATTGTATCTGGCTCAAAATGATCATCAACCTTTGCCTTTGGCGGTGCTTCCTACACTCGATGATGGCTATGTTGCATTTTTGTGTCCTCGTGGTGAATAAACCCGACGCTACTTTTTGGGTTCAATTACGGATTTGCTGATTCTAAAATTCTTTGGAGGTAACCATGACCAAACCCCTAATATTCCTACCCCACCCGCGTCATCTGACGCACCTTGACGGCGTCTTCACCCTGTCACCCGACGCCGTCATTCTCTTGGACGCCCACTGCCCGCAGGACATCGCCTTTTCTGCCCGGCGCGTGCAGGCGGCCTTGAAAGAACGCCTCGGCCTGAGTTGGAGCCTCGCCGCCGGGCGCGCGGGGTGGACGGACGTGCGGCCCGGCCTGACGTTGAGCCTGATGCCGGACGCGGTCGCGCAGCCGCAGGGCTACCGCCTGACGATTGCGCCGGAGGGCATCCAGGTCTACGCGCACGACGCCGCCGGGATTTTCTACGCGGTCTGCACCCTCGCGCAACTGTTCCAACAGGCCGCCGGGCCGGAGCTGCCCTGCCTCGACCTCCGCGACTGGCCCGACTTCCCGGCGCGCGGCGTGATGTTGGACGTCAGCCGCGACAAAGTCCCCACGCTGGAGACGCTATTCCCACTGGTGGATCGGCTGGCAAGCTGGAAGATCAACCAGCTCCAGCTCTACCTCGAGCACACGTTTGCCTACCACGCGCACCGGGTGGTGTGGGAGCACGCTTCCCCCTTCACCGGCGAGGAGATTCTCGCGCTCGACGCCTACTGCCGCGAACGTTTCATCGAACTTGTCCCCAACCAGAACTCCTTCGGCCACCTGGAACCCTGGCTACGCCACGCGCCCTACAGCGACCTGGCCGAGACGATGGAAGAATTCGAGACGCCCTGGAATATGCGCCGTAAGGGGCCGTTCGGCCTCGCGCCGGAGCATCCCGGCAGCATCGAATTCATTCGCGGTCTCTACGACGAGTTGTTGCCCTACTTCACCAGCCGCCAGATCAACGTGGGCTGTGACGAGACGATTGACCTGGGCCAGGGCGCGAGCAAGGCGGCCTGTGTGGAACGTGGGACGGGGCAGGTCTACCTTGATTTCCTGATGAAGATTTACCGGGATGTGACCCGGCGCGGCTATAAGATGCAGTTCTGGGGCGACATCATCACGCATTACCCCGACCTCGTGCCGCAGTTGCCCTCGGACGTCATCGCGCTGGAGTGGGGCTACGAGTTCGACCATCCCTTTGACGAACATGGCGCGCAGTTTGCCGCTGCCGGCATCCCCTTCTACGTCTGCCCCGGCACGGCGACGTGGAACTCCATCGCCGGGCGGACGGATAACGCGCTGGACAACCTCCTCAACGCCGCCGAAAACGGCCTCAAGCACGGGGCCATCGGCTACCTCAACACGGACTGGGGCGACGGCGGGCACTGGCAATATCTGCCGATGAGCTATCTGGGCTTCGGCGTGGGCGCGGCGTACTCGTGGAGCCTTGAGTCCAACCGCGCGCTGGACGTCCCCGCCGCTCTCAGCTATTTCGCTTTCGACGACCCTTCCGGCGCGATGGGCCGGTTGGCCTACGACCTAGGCAACCTTTACCTGGTTCCGCACACTCCGCGTATGCACAATTCCAGCATCCTCTTCTGGGCTTTGCAGGGCTACACCCTCGAAAATCGCCTTGTGGAGGCGATGCCGGCAGACGCCCACGCCACGCTGGCCCGGCTGGACGCCATCCTCGCGCCGCTCGCCGAGGCGCCGCTGACCTGCCCCGACGCCGCCCTCGTCAAGCGCGAGTTCGCCAGTGCCGGGCGGCTGCTGCGTCACGCCTGCCGCCGCCTTCTCCAACTGATGGGGGAGGAAACGGACTCTGCGGCCATGCTCGCCGATCTGGAAGCGGTCATCGCCGAACACAAAGCCTTGTGGCTGGCCCGCAACCGTCCCGGCGGCCTGGAACACAGTCTGACGCGCTTTGAACCGTTGCTGGGTGCGTACCGGTAATTTATCGGTACGCAGATTTACGCGGATGAACGCAGATTTTTAAATCGAATCCGCGTTTATCTGCGTCCGAGAAAAAGACTATGGACTTCAATCATCTCTACACGATTCTACAAAATGCCGTCGGCGCCGTCACGCCCGCCGCGCAGCTCGTCGTGCGGCATCGTGGCGATGTCGTGTTCTCCACCGCCCTCGGCTGGCTCGACCCGGAGACACGCGCCCATCCTACGCGCTCCGACACGCTGTTCGATCTGGCCTCCGTGACCAAGCTGTTCGTCGTCGCGGCGTTCATGACGCTGGTGGAGGAAGGCCGCGTCGCACTCGATACGCCGGTCGGCGCCATCCTGCCGGAGTTCAGCGGGCTGCGGCCTATCCAACCCTACGAGGATCCCCTCAGACCGGGCCAATACGTCACCGTTCAAACTCCCTCAACGGATTTAACGGATGGAACGGAAATGACATCCGTTAAATCCGTTGAATCCGTTGAGAAAGTGAATGTCGGGCGCGTCACGTTCCGTCACCTGCTGACGCACACCTCCGGCCTGCCGGCCTGGCGTCCGCTTTACCGTCAGCCCGACGCCGAATCCGCTCGCCAGATGGCGTTGGATACCTTTTTCTCCTATCCCATCGGCGCACAGGTCGTCTACAGCGACATCGGCCTGATTTTGTTGGGGATGGCCGTCGAGCGTATCACGGGCCACTCCCTCGACATCGCCGTGCGCACCTGCGTTACGGCCCCGTTGGAATTGCGCCATACCTGTTACCTTCCCGTCCCTTCCGTTGAATCCGTTCAATCCGTTGAGAATATTGCCCCAACCGAGTTGTGCGCGTGGCGCAACCACCGCATCGCCGGCGCGGTGCATGACGAGAATGCCTATCACCTCGGCGGCGTTGCGGGGCACGCTGGACTGTTTTCCACGGCGGAAGGTGTGGCGGCGTTTGGGCAGGTGTTTCTGGATCGGCTGACCGGGCAGCGGCGTGGTTTTCCTTTGCTATTATCTTCCACGGTGGACGCGATGACACGCTGCTACACCGAGGGCCTGGGCGCGCGGCGCGGGTTGGGTTTCGTCCTCTGGCACCCCGACCCGGAAGCCAGCGGCAACCCGTTCAGCCCACGCGCTTTCGGGCACACCGGCTTCACCGGCACGTCCCTGTGGATGGACCCGGAACGCGATCTCGTCATCGCACTGCTCACCAACGAAGTCTACAATGGGCGACAGAATCGCGGGATCGCGGGATTGCGCGTCGCCGTGCATCGGGCGATTGTGGCGGCGATAGATGCAGGGGGGTGACGCTATGCAAAGCGAGCCTCTCTGGCATGAAACGGCCATCGCGCGCCTCAGTGCGTATTTCAGCCAAGACCCCGCAGTCCGCGCCGTGATCCTCACCGGCTCTCTGGCCGATGACGCCGTGCAGGCCGACTTCTGGAGCGACGTTGACCTGAAAGTGGTTCTATCTGACGACGCGGTGGATCGGTATCACGCCGCGACGGATTGGCTGGCGTCTTTCGGGCGCGTCGTCGGCCTTGAAAGGTACACCGCGCCGCTTGCCAGGACCCTGCGCGTGTGCCTGGCGGACTTTCGGCGGTTCGACTTTGTCTTTATCCCGGAATCCGCACTGCAAGGCGCTTCCCTGCTACTTTACCCGCCGTGCCGGGTGTTGTGGACCAGGTTGTCGGCCCTTGCGGCCCACATCGCGCCGTATCCGGTGAAGGCGGAATACCACGCTGTTACCGAAGCGGACATCGAGCGGATGGCCGATGCGTTCGGATTCAAAGCGGCCCTCGCCATCGCGAAGGTGGCGCGCAACGATTGGCTGATCGGGATGCACCTGGCGCTGGATTTGGCCCGCGACTGCCTGGTTCTCCAAATGCTGCGCCGCGACCGTGAAATGGGCACGACCATTCACCGCAGCGGTGGGTGGGGGAATGATTTGGTCGCGCAACTGGTGGTGGATGGGGCGAATTCCTCTGTTCCAAGGGTTCTCGACCTGATTCAATGGAGCTGTGAAACCTTCGATGATCTTGCACTGGCGCTTGCCCCAGCCTATGTTCCCCGCGCCGCAGACTGGCTTTCCACTCTGGATAATGCGAGGATGACCCCATGCTCGTAATTGGTTTGATGTCCGGCACCTCCGCCGACGGCACGGACGCCGCCCTCGTCCGCCTGGCAGTCGCGCCGCCCACGTTGACCTGGGAAGTCGTGAGCCATACTCACGTCCCCCATCCGCCCGCGTTGCGTGACGCGATCTTCGCCGCGTTCCGCCCGGAAACCGGCGCGGTGGATCGGCTGTGCCGTCTTAACTTCGACCTGGGCCGCGCCTTTGGCGATGCGGCGCTGCAAGCCATCGCCGCCGCCGGGTTGACGCCCGCGCAAATTGACCTCATCGGCAGCCACGGGCAGACCGTGTGGCACATCCCGCCCTCAACGGTCTCAACGGATTTAACGGATTCAACGGAAGGGGCGACGTTACAGTTGGGCGAGCCGGCGGTGATCGCGGAGATGACGGGGATTCCCGTCGTGAGCAACTTTCGCGCGCGCGACATGGCCGCCGGCGGCCACGGCGCACCCCTCGTCGCCTACGTGGACGCGCTCCTCCTCACGCATCCCACCCTCACCCGCGCCGCCCAAAACATCGGCGGCATCGCCAACGTCACCTATCTGCCTTGCTCAACGGATTCAACGGATTTAACGGATAATTCTTCCGTTTCATCCGTTGAATCCGTTGAGGCCTTTGACACCGGCCCCGGCAACATGCTGATAGACGACGCCGTCTACCGGGCCACGGACGGCGCGCTGACCTACGACCGCGACGGCGCGTTGGCGGCCCGTGGTCGCGTGGACGACGCGCTGCTCCAAGCCCTGCTGCGCGAACCCTACCTGCATCAACCGCCGCCCAAGACCACCGGGCGCGAGCTGTTCGGATCGCAGTTTGGCGCGCGCGTCTGGGAGCAAGGGCTGGCGCGCGGCCTTGCACCTGAAGATATGGTTGCCACGCTCACCGCATTCACCGCCGCCTCGATTGCGCAGGCGTACCGCGACTTCCTGCCCGCCATGCCCGACGAAGTCATCGTCAGCGGCGGCGGCGCGCGCAATCTCACCTTGATGGCGATGTTGCGCGCCCATCTGCCCGGCATCCGTGTGCTCCCCTCGGACGCCCTCGGCCTGGGCGTCGAGGCCAAAGAAGCCGTCGCCTTCGCTGTCCTCGCCTACGAAACCTGGTATGGCCGCCCCGGTAATCTCCCCGCCGCCACCGGCGCACGCAGGCCGGTCATCCTGGGGACTATCACCCCGGCGAATCAGCAGATCAGTGGATCAGCGGGTCAGCGGATCAGCGAGTCGGTGCCCCCCACAACCCACAACCCGCAACCCATAACTCAGTACTCAGCACTCAGCACTCAGCACTCAACCGAATCTCGCAACCCGGCCACGCAAGAAATTGATTCCGTGTCCACCCTGGAGATGGTGCGGCTGATGAACGCGGAGGACGCAAAAGTCGCGGCGGTAGTGGAAGCGGAATTGCCCACGATTGCAGCGGCAATTGACGCCATTGCCGAGCGGATGCGGCGCGGCGGACGGCTGATTTACATCGGCGCGGGGACGTCGGGGCGGCTGGGCGTGTTGGACGCCTCGGAGTGCCCGCCGACGTTTAGCGCGGCGCCAGGGCAGGTCGTCGGCCTCATCGCCGGCGGGCCGACCGCGCTCACGACAGCGGTGGAGGGCGCGGAAGACAGCCCGGACTCCGGCGCGGCGGACGTGGCCGCGCTGGACGTTGGGCCGGACGACAGCGTGGTGGGCGTCGCGGCGAGCGGCGGCACGCCCTACGTCCTGGGCGGCATGGCCGAAGCCCGGCGGCGCGGCGCGCTCGTCGTCAGCCTGGCGTGCAACCATCCTGCGCCTGTTCACGAGGCAGCCGACATCGCCATCGCGCCGGTCGTCGGCCCGGAGATCATTACCGGCTCGACGCGGCTCAAGGCTGGGACAGCGCAAAAGATGGTGCTGAATATGCTCTCGACCGGCGTGATGGTGCGTCTGGGCAAGACCTACGGCAATTTGATGGTGGACGTGCAAGCCACCAACGTCAAACTCCGCGCCCGCGCGCGGCGGATTGTGGCCCAGGCGTGCGATATTTCCGAGGAACAGGCCGGTGAGCTGCTGACCGCGTGCAACGGAGAGGTCAAGACGGCGATGGTGGTCCGGCTGAACGGCATATCGCCGGAAGAAGCGCGTCGGCAACTCCGGGAGGCCGGCGGCGGTGTGCGGCGCGCGCTCAAAAACTGAGATTTGTCTGTGAGGAGCTCTCGGACACAGAGGAACGCTGATGAAAGCGGATTTTTTAAAAAATTATCTGCGTGAATCCGCGAAAATCTGCGTCCCAATATCTTTTTCTTAATTGTGGAACGATGCTATTTAAAACACACCTGCCGGGAAGTTGAGACTTCCCGGCAGGCGCGTTTTTTCTGATTACCTGTGAGCGCGCACGATCAGCGGCAAGTGAATGATGGTGACATCGTGGATGGTCATCTGGATCGTGTAGTGCGTTTCGCAGCCGGTGACGCCGCCCTGATTCGTCACGCGGAGGTAGTACACGCCGTTGCGTGGCGCCGTCCAGACGATGCGCGACGACAGACCGGAGTAGTTGTCGTTCTCCATCAAGAGCGTCTGCCCGTCGCGGTCGTAGAGCGCCAGGACGGTATCCGCCTGTGTGCCTTCTACCACCGTCGTGATGGTGTAGGTATCGTTCATCCCAACCGTCAACGCGATCCCGTCGGTCGCATCGTCGAAGAAGTTGCGCGTCTGGATTATCTCTGCAACGATAGCCCGCGCCGTGGCTGAGGTGTCATCCTCTTCATAAGCGTCCGCGCCATACGGGCAAGTTGACGGTTCCACATCCCCACCACCGGGCGGCAGCGCCGGTTGGCTCGACTGCGCGCCTTGTTGATCGCTGCTGACCTGGGCGACATTCGCGCCGATGGGATCGGCGGAGCCATCCACGGTGACGCGGATGGTCGCCGTCCAACTTGCGCCGGGCGCGAGCGAACCGACGTTCCACACGAGCGGGTTTTGCGACGCCGGGGCAGGGTTCGCAGAAACGAAGGTGACGCCGGCCGGGAGGCTGTCCGTCACGACGACGCCGGTTTGGGCGGTTTGCGTGCTGGCGTTGGTGACGGTGATGACGTACTGGACGGCATCACCCACGTACAGGGGCGCACCGTTTTCGTCTGCCGCCGTCTTGGTCAGACCGAGGCCGGTGATGGGCGTGACGTCTCCGCCGCCGTTGCCGGGGGGCAGGATGGGATCGGAGGCCTGCGCGGCTTGTTGGTCGCTGCTGACCTGGGCGACGTTGGCGCCGATGGGGTCGGCGGAGCCGTCCACGGTGACGCGGACGGTGGCTGTCCAGCTTGCGCCGGGCGCAAGCGAACCGACGTTCCACACGAGCGGGTTCTGCGACGCCGGGGCAGGGTTCGCAGAAACGAAGGCGACGCCGGCTGGGAGGCTGTCCGTCACGACGACGCCGGTCTGCGTGGTCTGCGTGCTGGCGTTGGTGACGGTGATGACGTACCGAATCACGTCGCCCACGTACAGGGGCGCGCCGTTCTCGTCCGCCGCCGTCTTGGTCAGGCCGAGGCCGGTGATGGGCGTGACGTCCCCGCCGCCGCTGCCGGGGGGCAGAGCGGGATCGGAGGCCTGCGCGGCCTGTTGGTTGCTGCTGACCTGGGCGACGTTGGCGCCGATGGGGTCGGCGGAGCCATCCACGGTGACGCGGACGGTGGCCGTCCAGGACGCGCCGGGGTTGAGTGTTCCGACATTCCAGATGAGCGGGTTTTGCGATGCCGGCGCGGGTGTCGCGGAAACGAAGGTGACGCCGGCCGGGAGGCTGTCCGTCACGACGACGCCGGTCTGTGCAGTCTGCGTGTTGGCGTTGGTGACGGTGATGACGTACTGAATCACGTCGCC
>DAOUGD010000226.1:0-5706 GCA_034429475.1 Anaerolineae bacterium | reverse complement strand
GTGCGCTTGAACCAAGTCGCCACCGAAACGGAGCGCACTATTTATCAGGTGAAGCATCAGTTGTTGGATAACTATATGGTTGAACAATTGCGTGCCCCGACCATCAAGATGACTTTTGCGTAAGTCCTAATGAAAATAACCCATCTCAAAACCAACCACATCGAAACCCCTTTGGGCTTTGCGCTTGAGCGCCCCTCTTTTTCCTGGATGGTCGAAGACACGCCCGACCGGAGGCAAACCGCCGCGCAGTTCATCCTGGCGCGCGACCCTGCATGTCAGCAAGTGCTCTTTGACAGCGGCCAGGAGGATGGAGCGCGCCTGGATAGCCTGGCCTATCGTCCCGACATAGACCTGGCGCCGCGCACGCGCTATTTCTGGAAGGTGCGGGTGTGGGGCGAAACGGAATACGCCGAGAGCGCGCCGGCCTGGTTTGAAACCGCCAAGATGGATGAACCCTGGCAGGCGCAGTGGATCACCCCCGCTTTCGAGGATACCACGCTCCACCCCACCCTCGCCAAATCCTTCGTTCTGCCCATGCCGGCGGTGAACGCCAGAGTGTACCTCTGCGGGTTGGGGCTGTACCACCTGGAACTCAACGGGCAGAAAGTCGGCAACGAACACCTCACCCCCTACTGCAATGCCTACGATCGCTGGCTGCAATATCAGACGTTTGACGTGAGCGACCATCTTGTCGCCGGAGAGAACCGCCTGACGGTGATGCTCGGAAATGGCTGGTACAAAGGTCGCTATTGCGGCCACGGCGGGCAGCATCACGGCGTGTACGGCGACCGCTTCGCGCTAATTTGCGAGATGCGCGTCACGCTTCAGACGGGCGAGGAACAGATCGTGAGCAGTGATGCGTCCTGGACGGCCACGCCCGCCCCCGTCCTGGCAAGCGATATTTACGATGGCGAAATCTACGACGCCCGGTTGGCGCACCGCCCCACCCTCTCCGCCGACACCCACGGGGTGCGCCCCATCGCCATAGAGATGCATAAGCTCCAGGCGCGCCGGTCGCTGCCGGTGTGTATCCATGAAGAGCGCCACCCGGTCGCCGTTCTCCACACTCCGGCGGGAGAGACCGTGTTGGATATGGGCCAGAATATGGTCGGGTGGGTGCGCTTCACAACGCACGCCCCCGCCGGGACGAAAATCCACTTGCAGTACGGCGAAGTGCTGCAAAACGGCAACTTCTACCGGGACAACCTGCGCTCCGCCAAAGCCGAATATACCTACATCGCCGATGGCCGGGAAGCCGTGGTTCAACCTTACTTCACCTTCTACGGCTTTCGATACGTCAAAGTGACCGGCTGGCCCGGCGCAGTGGCTCCGACGGATTTCACCGGCTGCGTGGTCTATTCCCAGATGGACATCATCGGCGACATTCAAACGTCCAACGAGAAGGTGAACCGGTTGTTCCAGAACGCGCTGTGGGGTCAGAAAGGCAACTTCGTTGATATTCCCACCGACTGCCCGCAGCGCGATGAACGCCTGGGGTGGACCGGCGACACCCAGGTATTTTCGGGCACGGCCTGCTTCAATATGGATGCCAGCGCCTTCTTCGCCAAATTCGGTTATGACCTCGCCCAGGAGCAGTCCAAAACCGGCGGGATGGTGCCGTTTGTTGTCCCGGCGGTGGATATGCAAGGCGGCGGCTCCAGCGCGTGGGGGGACGTAGCCACGATCCTGCCCTGGAACGTTTACGAGTTTTACGGGGATCAGGCTCTCCTTGAGCAGCAATTTGAAAGCATGCGCGGCTGGGTGGATTTCATCAAAGGCGTGGACGACGCCGCCGGCGGCAAACGGCTCTGGACAGTGGGCTTCCACTTTGGCGATTGGCTCGCGCTGGACGCCAGCGACCCGGCGTCGCGGCTGGGCGGGACGCCGGTGGACTTCATCGCCTCGGCCTACTACTACTACTCCACCCGGTTGACGGCGCGCGCGGCAGCCGTGTTGGGAAAGACCACGCTGGCCGGCCAATACAGCGCGCTGGCGGAGGAAATCCGGGCCGCCATCCAGAAGGAATACTTCACACCCACCGGGCGGCTCGCCATCAGCACGCAAACCGGCTTTGTGCTGGCCTTGTTTATGGACCTCGCGCCGGAAGAATTCCGTGCGCGCGTGATCAATGACCTGATCGCCCGGCTGCGCCAGGACAAGCTGCATTTGCGCACCGGCTTCGTAGGCACGCCCTACCTCTGCCGGGTGCTCTCCAACCACGGCGCCAACGATCTGGCCTACCGCCTGTTGCTTAACGAGGATTACCCCTCCTGGCTGTACGCCGTCAACCTGGGCGCAACCACCGTCTGGGAACGGTGGAACTCACTCAACCCGGACGGCGCGGTCAGTTCCACCGGGATGAACTCGCTCAACCATTACGCCTACGGCGCCATCGTCGAATGGATGTACCGCGATATGTGCGGCCTGAATCCCTCCGCAGCCAACGACGCCATCACCGGCTTCCGCCGCGCGCGCATCGCGCCCAAGCCCGACGCCTCACTCCACTGGGCGCGGGCGCGTTACCGCTCCGCGGCGGGTCTTTTTGAAAGCGGCTGGCGCATCGGGGGGCAGGGCGAGCTATCCTTTGAGGTCACCATCCCCTTTAACGTTGAGGCCGAAGTGGTGCTCCCAGATGCGCCCTGGGGAGAAATTGCCATCAATGGGCAAAAATCCACGGTGGGAATCGCGCAGGACGGCAACCTGATCCTGCACCTGGCCGCCGGGACCTACCAAATCGCCTATCACCCCACCCGTCCATACCTGAAAACATTCAGCACCCACACCCCCATCGTTGAATTAGTGCAGAACCAACGGGCCACAGCCGCCCTGGCCGACGTTTTCCCTGCGATAGCGCGTCTGAATGACGTCACCCTGGCGGCGATGGGCGAGGCCAGTCTCCGCGATATGGTCAACAGTCCCTATCTCTCCGTAACGCCCGCCCAACTCGACGCAATTGACCGGGCGTTGAGCGCCCTGAGTTATCCATAACCGTCCGCCAGGCGCGGTTTGCAAGAGGATTATGGTCACGCAGTCTTCGCCCCCCGCGCACCACGAAAAAACACCCGCCCGAAAGCGGCTTCAGCCGCCAGGGCCGGCCTGGCGGCGCATCGTCGCCATAATTTTCCGAGAGGTTCTTAAGACAAACGGCTATGATCCACAACCAAGACCTACAAATCCGTGATCCCTTTGTCGTACCGGTAGCGGCGGAACGGCGCTACTACCTGTACGGCACCACCGACCCGAATCCCTGGGGGCCGCCGGCCGTGGGGTTCGACGTTTATATTGGGGAAGACCTGGCGCAGTGGGCGGGGCCTTTCCCGGCGTTCCGACCGCCGGACGGCTTCTGGGCGGATCGCAACTTCTGGGCGCCGGAAGTTCACCGCTACCGAGGGCGGTACTACATGGTCGCTAGCTTCAAAGCGCCGGGGGTCTGCCGGGGGACGCAAATCCTGGTCGCCGACGCGCCGGGCGGGCCGTTTGTCCCGCACAGCGCCGGGCCGATCACGCCACCGGCGTGGGAATGTCTGGATGGCACACTGTTCATGGATGATGCGCAGACGCCGTGGCTGGTCTTCTGCCACGAGTGGGTGCAGGTGGGCGATGGCGAGGTCTGCGCGGTGCGCCTGACGCCGGATTTGGCGGCGGCGGCGGGCGCACCGGCCCTGTTGTTCCGGGCCTCGGAGTCGCCGTGGGTGCAGGAGGTGGTGAAACCGACGCGGCGCGGCTACGTGACCGATGGGCCGTTCCTGCATCGCACGGCGGAGGGCGTCCTGCTGCTGCTCTGGTCGAGCTTCGGCGCCGGCGGCTACACGCTGGCCGTGGCGCGGTCGGTTACGGGGCGCCTCGCCGGGCCGTGGGAGCACGTCACCCCGCCGCTGTACGCCACAGATGGCGGTCACGCGATGGTATTCCGCGCCTTCACCGGGCAGTTGATGCTGGCGCTGCATCAGCCGAACCGCACGCCTTATGAGCGGCCGCGCTTTCTGCCGCTCGGCGAGGAACAAGGGACACTGCGCCTCCAATGCTCGCTTGGCAACTAACGCTGCGGGCAGCCTGGAGACGATAGCCCCAAACCGCCCGCAGCGATTTTTACGTTCAGCGCTTCTTTCTCAGCGTTGGATACGCGCCGACCCGCCCTTGGCGAACGCGCGCACCTGCTCCAACGTCGCCATCGTCGTGTCACCAGGGAAAGTAGTCAACAGCGCGCCGTGCGCCCACCCCAGGTTGACCGCTTCCTGCTCGGATGCGCCGGACAACAGGCCATAGAAGAACCCGGCGGCGTAGCCATCGCCCCCGCCGACGCGATCCAGCACGTCCAGCTCGCAGGTGGGCGATTGGTAGGTCTTGCCGTTAATCCAGGCCACCGCGCCCCAACTGTGCCGGTTGGTCGAATGGACCTCGCGCAGCGTGGTCGCCACCACCTTGACGTTTGGATACATCGCAATCACTTTATCAATCATGCCGAAGAAAACGCTCGGATCCAACTTGGACTTGGCCGCGACCTCAGGGCCGGGAATGCCGAGGCCCATCTGCAAATCCTCTTCGTTGCCGACGATCACATCCACATTCTCCACGATGCGCTGGAACACCTTCAGAGCGGTCGCGTGCCCGCCCCAAAGGTTCCACAGCTTGGCGCGGTAATTGAGGTCAATGGAGGTGACGGCGCCGGCCGCCTTGGCCGCCTTCATGCCCTCGATGATCAGCTCGCCCGTGGTTTCGGACAGCGCGGCGAAGATGCCGCCGCTGTGGAACCAGCGCGTGCGATTCCCAAAAATCTTGGCCCAATCGAAGTCACCCGGCTTGAGCAAAGCCGCCGCCTCGTTGCTGCGATTGTAGAACACCACCGGCGCGCGCACGCCCTGCCCCCGGTCGCTGTAGACCGTAGCCATATTCGGGCCGGTCACGCCGTTGTGCTCGAAGTGTTTGTAGAAGGGAATGACGCCCATCGCGCGCACGCGCTCCGCGATCAGATCGCCGATGGGGTAATCCACCATCGCCGAGACGATGCCCGTGCGCAAGCGGAAACAATCCGCCAGGTTCGCGGCCACGTTAAACTCGCCGCCGCTCACGTGAATATCGCAATGGGTCGCCTTGCGGAAGGGGACAATCCCCGGGTCCAGCCGGTGGACCAGCCCCCCCAGCGATACCAGGTCCAGGGCCTTTTCTTGAAGGTCCCCTTCAACAGGTGGTTTCAAATCCATGCCGTATTTCATAGAATACCTCTCACTTTGTATGGTTTGTTGTCAGTTTCAATGGATTGAAAATCTGCCAGAATTCTTAAACTGGACAAATTTGTCTCTGATTTTATGGGGAATTGGAGGAAGTGTCAAATCTATTCTCTAAACACAATGGCCGGCGCTGAATGCCGGCCATTGTCAAAGAAACGTATCGTTTTTCGCCTGATAATAACA
The DNA here is from genome assembly GCA_034429475.1 of Anaerolineae bacterium. GTDB lineage: Bacteria > Chloroflexota > Anaerolineae > B4-G1 > SLSP01 > JAKQHY01. The sequence goes on along the minus strand of DAOUGD010000226.1, from coordinate 295 downwards.
AGAGAGGGCCGGGCTATTGCCCGGCCCCCAAATAACGAGAATTTTCCATAGACTACCTCCTGCACCTAGGAGATACAGCGCCTACATCGTGAGCTCCCAATGTAAGTGCCGTCCAATTTCATTATACCACCATTGTCAATACCCTTTGGCGCGCAATCGGCCCAGGGGTATAGGACAAAATATTGGGGAGTTAGCCCGCGGCCCCGATGCGGTGCCAGGTAGAGTCCCAGCGATTACTATGGAACTCGGCTAAAGCTGACAACATCGCGTCGGCATTATCGCGGTTCCAACCCCG
>DAOUGD010000225.1:0-2762 GCA_034429475.1 Anaerolineae bacterium | reverse complement strand
CCCCCTCTCCCCTTCTCCCCCTCTCCTCTTTCCCTCTCGTTAGATTGCTTATGAGGAATTTCTTTCATGCTTGAACTGGTTTTGTTAGGCACGGCGGCGTCGGCGCCTTCGATTCAGCGCGGGCTGCCGGCGCAGATGGTGTTGTGGCGCGACGAGCGCTTTCTGGTGGATTGCGGCGAGGGCACGCAGCGGCAGATTTTGCGCAGCGGGCTGGGCTTTCGTCGCTTGCAGCGCGTGCTGCTCACGCACGGCCACCTGGATCACATTTTGGGCCTCGGCGGGTTGATCTCCACCTTTGCCCGGTGGGAAGCGGTCGAGCGGCTGGAAATCTTCGGCGGGCGGCGCGCGCTGGATCGCGTGGAGGACCTCGTCTTCCGCGTGGTGTTGCGCGGCGCGCGGCCCCCCGTGCCGGTGGACATGGTGGACATCCGCCCTGGGGTGGTGATGGACAGCGACGAGTTCGAGGTGCGCGCGTTCCCGGTGCTGCATCGCGGGCCGGACTGCTTCGGCTATCTATTCCGGGAGAAGCCCCGCCGCCCGTTCCTGCCGGAGCAGGCGGAGGCGTTGGGCGTGCCGGTCGGCCCGGTGCGGCGGGAGCTGGTCAACGGGCAGGCCATCACGCTGGCCGATGGGCGCGTGATTCACCCCGACGACGTGTTGGGGCCGGATCGCGCCGGCGTGTCCATCGCGCTGCTGGGCGACGTGGCGGACGTGGTGGACTTGGTGGAGGTGGTGCGCGGCGTTGACCTGATCGTCTGTGAGGCGACGTATCTGGAGCGCGACATGGAGCTGGCCCGTCGCTTCGGGCACTTGACGGCGGCGCAGGCGGCGTGGCTGGCGCGGGCCGCCGGCGCGCGGATGCTGGCGCTCAACCACCTCTCACAGCGGTATCGCGTCCGCGACATCCTGGCCGAGACGCAGCCTTTCTTTAGCGAGACGATTGTGGGCCGCGACTTTGACCACTTCGTCGTCACCCGCGACAAGATTACGCTGGACAACCAGCAGTTGGAAGAGGACACGGTGGTGGAAGAAGCACTGCCGGAGGTTGAATCCCTGGTGGATTGAGATAAGGGGAATTAGGGATTGGGGATTAGGAAGGCCTAATCCCCAATCCCCGGTTTCAAGGAGGTGATGCCGATAAGCCAGAAGCTCCAAACGTGGATCCACCCCTAGTTTTTTAATGACCTTAACTTTCAAGGAGGATGATTCAAATGAAACGCAAGATTTGGTTGATGGTGTGTGTGTTGACGGCGTTACTCATCGTGCTGCCTGGCTGCGGCGGCGGTGGGAAGCCAACCAAGAGTGGGCCTTTTAAGGTGGCCTTCGTCTACATCGGGCCGCCCGGCGACCTGGGATGGACTTACGAGCACGACCGGGGCCGCAAGGCGCTGGAAGAGAAGTTCGGCGATAAGATTCAGACGACCTTCATTGAGAATGTTCCTGAAGGGCCGGACGCCGCGCGCGTTATCCGCCAGTATGCCCAGGAAGGCTACGACATGATCTTCGCCACCTCCTTTGGGTATATGGACCCGATGGTGGAAGTGGCGCAGGAATTCCCCGATGTCAAATTTGAGCACTGCTCCGGCTACAAGACGGCGGACAATATGGCGACGTACTTCGGCAAGATCGAGCAGCCGCGCTACCTCTCCGGCATCGTCGCCGGCAAGATGACCGAGAGCAACATCATCGGCTACGTGGCCGCCTTCCCCATCCCCGAAGTGATCCGGGGCATCAACGCCTTCACGCTGGGCGTGCGCTCGGTGAACCCGGCTGCCGAGGTGCGCGTGGTGTGGACTTCGACCTGGTACGACCCGGTCAAAGAGCGCGAGGCGGCGGTGGGCCTGCTCGATGCGGGCGCGGACATCATCGCGCAGCACCAGGACACCACCGAGCCGCAGAAAGCCGCCCAGGAACGCGGCGCATTGAGCATCGGCTACGACTCCGACATGCGCGCCTTTGTGGGCGACACGGTGCTCACCAGCCCGGTGTGGAACTGGGGCACGTACTACATCGAGACCGTCCAGAACGCGATGGATGGCAAGTGGAAGACGCACCAGTATTGGGGCGGGATGAAAGAGAATGTGGTGAAGTTGGCCGACCTCAGCCCCCAAGTGCCCCAGGACGTGGTCGATCAGGTGAACGCCATCCAGAAGAAGATGGTGGCCGGTGAAATGGAAAACGTGTTCTGCGGGCCGCTGAAGGATCAGAGCGGCGCGGAGAAAGTCGCGTCGGGCGCGTGCATGAGCGACGAAGAAGTGCTCAACATGAGCTGGTTTGTTGAGGGCGTCGTCGGCGAAATCCCGGCGCAGTAAGTCAGGCGTGAAACGTGAAACGTGAGGCGTGATGGCTTCACGTTTCACGTTTTACGGGGTTACTCGGCTTCAAAGGATCGGGGAATTGTAATTTGATCCGGGTCAATCCGTCGAATCTGTCTAATCTATGTTGGGCGGCGCAAAGAGTCAACGTGGTTTCCAGTGCTTGATGAGCTGTCTGTCAAATCTGAACCATTTGAACTCTTTGCAGAGACATCGATTTACTCTCGACGGGTACTTCCGGACAAATTTGTCTTTACAGTGAGCTGGGCCGGTTATATGCTTGACCATACCTGACTGTCCTGGGAGACTTGATCAAGGCTCGGGAAGGAGATTCAGTTGGCAAACTATTATTTGAGGGAGTACAGAAATGATTGACCACAACGCGCTCATTGAAGACATCCAGCAGCTCGCTACGACACTCGAATCCTCTCATCCCGACCCCTACAC
>DAOUGD010000224.1:0-5655 GCA_034429475.1 Anaerolineae bacterium | reverse complement strand
GGGGAGAGGGGGAGAGGGGGAGAGGTTCCTGGCGCGCGTCAACGTGGAAGCCGGGGTGTTGGTCCAGTAAATGGCGTGGTCGCCGGCGTGGTACTCAGCGTGACCGTAGCTGGCGGTGAGGCCGGAGACGTATTCGACGCCGGCCGGCAGGGTGTCGGTCAGGCGCAATGATCCCAGCAGGGGATCATTGCTGTTGAAGGTGAGCGTGTAGGTGATCAGTTGCCCGTTGTAAGCCACTGCCGGGCCATTTTGGGCGAATTGCGGCGGTTGGAAGGTCACGCCGCGCTCTTCCGAGGCCATGCCGTCGGGGTGCAGCCATTCATAGATCGTGACCGGGACAGTATCGGTGATGTGCAGTGTCTTGACCAGCCGCACGGACGTATCGGGCGTCAGCGTCACCGCCCAATCGCCGTCCGACGAGGTCACGACGCCGCGCGTGCGATATTCCTCCGCCAGCGCCACCGGGTAGGCGGCCCAGTCCTCGGTCAGTTGGACGAAGAGCGGGTCGCGCCCCACGTAGTCCAGCCGATCCACAATCTGCACGTCGTCGGTGGGGACGACGGTGAACGGGCCTTCGTCGTAGCGTCCCAGATAGTTGCCGTTGGCGTAGATTTCTTTCGTCCAGGTGAGCGCCGGGTGCGGCGTGACGTGGAGAGTGTGTTCGGCGACGGCGGTTTGCTGCTCCGGTATGGCATTCGCGATGATACGCTCGAGCACCTGGAAATCACCTGGAGCCGTCCAATGATCTCCCCGCGCAGCGTCAATGAACCAGACCAGTTCGCCGCCACCGGGGTAAGTTTTGCGGAAATAACTGGCGACGCCGTCGCCGTTCTGTGCGATCGCTTCAATGTCCGGATCGGTGACGCGCAACTGGTAGCGGCTGGCCAGCGCATTGACAAAGTCGCGCGTGCCCGGTAGCCCTCGCGCCAGCGGATGAGCCGGGTCTACCAGGGTGAAGTGCGGGGAGGCGGGATATTCCCAACTGTAGTTGGCCGTATCATTCGCTGCCAGGTATTGATTAACGCCGTTCACAAAGGCTGCATAGTAGCTGCCGCCAATGAGGATGACTTGTTTGCCTTGATCAATCACCTCCGCGCGAATCCTTTGGATGTCGGCGACATCTATGAGTCCCCCCAACATTCCGATGACAACCACATCGTAAGGGGCAAAGTCAATGCCGGTCCAATCCGAGAAGGCATAGAGGGTGTCGTAGGAGTATCCCAACCGGTCGAGCGCGCGCTGCACCGAAGCGGACGTGTCTGTGGTGCGTAGGTGTAGGATGGACGGCGACGGCAGCGCCCTGGAATCTGTGTATTCCAGCGATGCCGTATTGGCGACCGTCGTGGAAGCCGGCGCAGTGACGGTCACGTTGAAAGTGATGGCGACCCCTTCCGGCAAGGGTTCATGCCCCACCGCTTCGCAACGAGTGGTGGTGTTATGAAGATGATCCATGGCCCACACTTCCGGCGGCCACTGGCCTTCGATAAACGTCAGGCCGGAGTTCTCAGCGTCTGCGGCGCCGCAGGTAAAGCTCGCCAACGCGTTGCACGCCAGGTCGGTGACGACCACGGCGTTGGACTCCCAGTCCGAGTGATACAGCACGCCGTTTTGGGCATCGTAGTCAATCCCGGCGGTGTCCCCAAGTCCGGGTACGGTGCAAGTCATCACCTTACCCCACGTATCCGCCACAAACTGCCCGGCCTTGTGCAGATCAAGTTCGTAGACCAGTCCGCCGTCGCTCAATGCCGTGACGAAGTAGCGCGGATACACTCCGGGGACGACGGCAATGTCCAGAATTCCCTGGATGCTCGCCCCATCGTAACTGTCGTTGCTTGCCTCATAGGTTTCCCAGCCGTTGATCATGTGGCCGACCGCGTCAATCTCAATGATGCTGTCATAGCGCGCGCCCCCGCCGCCGTAGTCGGTCAGGAAATAATGACCGGTGCCGGGATCATACGCTATACCGCTGCGCCATTTGTGCAAGCCGGGATTTATCGCGGAGAGATCGAAGCTGTGCAGCCGTGTATGGGGAGCCGAATAGGCAATGTCGTGAGTGTTGCGCTCGTCGGCGATGAGGGATTCGTGAACATAACGGACGTATCCGCCGTTGGGGTTGTAGGTCAATCCGACCGCCGACTCTGCCCAGGTGTTGGTGAACGTTTCGAGGACGGTTCCGGGCGTGGTGGCTACAGCCGTCGGTGTGGGGGCCGTCCAGTAGATGGCGCGCGCGGTGTCGCTGTACCAGGCCGTTCCGTCTGACGCGCTCAGCCCGCCAGCGAATTCGACTCCTGCCGGCAGCCGATCGGCCAGTGTCGCCGTGCCGGTGAGCCAGGTCGGGCGCGTGATGGCGATGGTGTACGAGATCACGTCGCCGGTATAAACCAGGTCGGCGGCAGCGTCTTTGGCGATGGCTACGCCGCAGTCACATGCCGGGCATTGGAGGAGGCGTTCGGTCCGTGTTGTGGGATTGAACCCGCCGGCCGAACCATCAACCAGGTAAATCTCGCCATTTACCGCGGCGCCCTCGCCGCGAAACGTTGCGTTAACGGAATCAGGGCCATAGATGAATTTGCCGACGTTCTGGCCGAAGTAGGCTGAATGTCGCAATGTGGCCCCGCTGCTTCCAGTAGCGCCGTTGGCGAGCCAGAGCTGGTATTCGCCGTGGTGGATTCCTTCCATATCGGCCATGCCCCACCAGGGTTGGGGCAACGGCCCCAGATCGGCGTTGGGCGCGTTGAAGGTCGCCGCCGCGATGTCGTAGCACTGTGTGTCGGCATAGACGACATTGCTGATGTTGATGCCGCCGCCCACGCAGACCCCGCCGGCTGTCCCAATCCACGGGACGTACCACCCGGCGTGAAAGTTGAAGCCGGTGGGGATGTGGGTAAAGTTGCCTAACAGCGCGGCCGTGTTCGCCGCCGGATCGTAGCGGTACAGCGTCGTCAGATTGCCGCCGCCGGCGACGGTGGCTCCGCCGGTGATGTAACACTGGTTGGCGTGGTGATCTACGATGATGTCGGCCGCCCAGATGCCATCCGCCGGCAACGCCGCCGGCAGTGCGGGCGTGTCCCAGGTATCTGTGATAATGTGATAGCGATGCCATACGCCGCTGGTCCCACTGTCGGCATCGGGCAGCAGCAGGATGACCGGATCGGTGGGCGTGACGTAGCCGAAGCAGGCGTCCCCCGGATGATTAATGGTAGGCGTCGGTTCAGCCGCGCCGGTCGTCCAGGCGTCGGTCGCGGGATCGTAGATGTCTACCGCGCCGTTACTGCCGTAGCCCCCCACGTTGTACAGCTTGCCGTTATACTCAATCACCGCGCCATCCTGTGAAGGCGTCGGCGAATCGCGGCGCGTCTCCCACGCAATGGGGTCAAGCGCGCGCTGGGTAATTACGGTCGTGTCCGAAATCGCCGGGTTGCTCGCCAGCGAAGCCGTCACCGTGACTGCCACGGTCGTGCTGTACACGATGCCCCGGTCAAGCTTGAGCGCCACATCAAAAGGTTTGACGCCGGTATCCGGCACCACACCCAGCGAGGCTGGCAATTCTGCACTCACGCCGGCGCTGCTTGCGTAGGAGAGCTGCACTGCGGCGGCCGCGCCGCTGTGATTGGCAAAACTCAGCGTATGGGATTGCGTCTCGCACGGGCAACCGGCGACTTCAAGGAACGCCGGTTGCAGGACGGCCCCGTCCGCCGGTGCGCACGGCGGCGTCATCTGGTAGCCTGGCGCGGTGCAGGCGACCAGGTCGGGCTGGAGTGCGAAGTTGATGCCGATGAGATGCGCGCTCAGTTCGCCCAGGTTGTAGGTCTGCGAGAGGTAGCCTTCCGCCGCGATGGTGAGCGTGTACGAGATCGCACCGGCCAGGTTCAGGCCGTAGACGCCGGTGAAGGGAGCGCTCCACGTCTCGTTGGTGGGCGCGGGTGGATTCAGCGGATCGCCGGTGACGGTGAGGCGCGCGTAGACCGGATAGCCGGTGTTGGCGTCCGTCACTTGCCCGGCGATGTCCCAGAAAGCCGTCGGCGTCAGCGGGATGTCGGCCCGCCCGCCGTCCGCTCCTACGGTCGCCGTGACGGTGTTGGCCGCATAGCCGTAGATATGCGCCGTCACGGTGTAGGTCGCGTCGCCAGGGAGGATCATCTCGTAGGAGCCGACGCCGTCGCCGGCAGCGGTGAAGGGCGTTCCGGTTGGTGTGTGGACGGTCGCCACCGCGGCGCCCGACAGGCCGCGCAGCGTGGTCGCATCATAGACTGTCCCGGAAAGATGGCCCCAGAAGTAAGGCGCGCTGTCCGACCAGACATCGGAAGCGCCGCGCCGGTCGTCGCCCCAGACGGTGTAGAAGTGCCCCCCGCCGGCCGCTGCGCCGTCGTAGTCGCTGTGGTAGCAGGTCGTCATCTCCACCCCGGCCGCGATCACCGGCGAGGATGCGTCGCTGACGCGCTGATTGGCGGTAAACGTCGCGCCGCTGTCGCGCGAGAGCGCCATGTAGCGGTCGTAGAGCAGGTTGTTGCTCGCATCGAGCCGCCGGTCGTACCAGAACACGCCGATGTCGCCCGTCTCCCCTACGGCCAGCGCGGGGGAGAACTGGTCGGTAGTGTTCCAGTTGTCGTTGACCCGAATTTCTGGTTCCCAGGTCGCGCCCTGGTCGGTAGAGCGACGGTAGTAGACGTTGACCACGTCACCGGTATTGTAGCCATCAGGATCGTAGGAATAGACGGCGTGCAGGATACCGTTCCGATCTACGGCAATTTGGGGATAGGGGAAGTAGCGAATGCCGCCGTTGAGCGCGGGATGGGTGCAGGTGGCTGTCGCCGCCGCATCGCGCGGGGCGACCTGATTGCTCATCGGGTTGGCGATTGGATTCCACCCCGCGCCGCCATTGGTTGAGCGGGCCATTTCCACATCAATTGGGCCAACGGAAGGCGCGTCCCAGTGTGTCCAAGCCACGTAGATGTCGCCGGTGACGGGGTCCACCGCCGGCCACGCGCCGTTGACCTGGTTGTGCCCGCTCACATCCACGGGTGCAGACCAGATTTCTCCCCCATCGCTGGAGCGGGCGGCGTAAATATGCTCGTCGGCCGTACTGGTCCAGACGGCGTAGAGGCGGCCAGCGTAAGGGCTGGCGGGATGGTTGTCCACGGCTAACTTTCCCATATCCACGTTGGCGCCGCTGTAGATTGGGCCTATCCACGTCGCCGCGTCGCAGTTCGCGCCTAAATCCCACAGACCCAGCCCGCCGCCAATGAGCGCGGCCAGGTAGAAGTGTCCATTGGCGCGGCGCCAGACGAGCGAAGGGGAGCCATAGGAAGGATTGCCGCTGCCGGGAGGAACTGCGCCGCGATCCACCCACGTCGCGCCGCCGTCCACCGAGCTGCTGAAGCCGGTGTAGCCGGTTCCCTCCACTGCGCCGTGGTACGAATCGGTATAAGCGGCGCAGAGGGCGCCGGTATCGTCATTGTAGGCTATGACCGCGTTGTTCTGCACTAGCGAGGTGGTTTCGCCGGCGGGGTTGTTGACCAGCTCGTCGTTGCCCAGGGCCGTGACAGCTTGTGGACGCAGGGCTGTGGCCGTCAACGCGGGCGCGCGGTTAGCGTCGGCGGCGGAGAGGGGGGAGGGGGAGCTCGGAAGCGCGTCGGGTAGGGTAAGAGGGTGGGG
>DAOUGD010000223.1:0-1740 GCA_034429475.1 Anaerolineae bacterium | reverse complement strand
CGACCAGGCGTGTACACCCACTGATGACATAGGTAGCTCCCACCTCCAACAGGCTGAGCACGTTGGTGGCGGCGCCTTGCCAGTTCGCTGTCCTATTCGTCACCTTCAGGCTTTGCGCGCCGGAATGGGCCACCTCGGTCGAGGCGGCGACGGTCGGACTACCAAAGGGCCACCAGCCTTGCACGCCGCCTTCGAAGTCATACTCCATAATGACCGTCGCCTGCGGTGCCAAAGCTTCCTTAGCCGATACAGGTAACCTCTGCCCCGGGAACGCAAAACCGGTCAGCACGGTGGTGATCAGCGCCAGCGAAACCACGGTTTGCCAAAATCTTTTTGCTATTGAAACTCGCTGAAACATTTTCCCTCCTTAAAGTTGGTTTTGGAATTGATATAAACGTTTATTGATGGGGGTCGTGATGTTTTTTGTGCTTCGAGTGTACCTCCTTTCAGACTGTGATGGGTGAATCGGGGTGTTCTTGGCCCGCTGCGCCTCCGTGCCAGGTCGGCAGGGGCTTTTGCCCCTCATTCATAGAGATATTTTCCGTGTTCGCGTGCGGTCTGGTTACGAAAAATCCCTCTCTTGATTGACGTTCAGGTCAAAAAGTTGCTTGCAGACGAACAATGTGAGCGTTCACATTCCTTATAGAATTATACTTGAATACTTTAAGAAATACAATAAGTTATGGGGGCGGGCATCCGCAGTAAGTCAGGGAGGAAAAACTCAACCCAAGCGTTAGCGCGAGCGCAACCCCAAAAACGCCACATTCGGTAAAGTGAGGGGTGTAGGAAAACTCACTTACCACAGGAGGTGGCGTATGAATAGTCTATGTGAAAATGGGGCAACGCCCAGCGGGGACTTTGAGTGTGCGCAACGCGGGTGTCGAGCGTGCCAGGATGCGCTGGTGCGGGGGCACAGCGGGTTGATTCACACCGTGTTGCGGCGGGTGGAGCATCGGGGGGTGCCCTACGCCGAGTTGGTGCAAGAAGGGCGCCTGGCGTTGTGGCAGGCGGTACTGCACTTTGAGCCGCAACGCGGGGTGCAGTTCAGCACGTATGGCGGGCGGACGGTGGAACGGGCGCTGTGGGCGGCGGTGCGGCAGGCGCGGGCGGCGGAAGCGGAGCGCCTGCCGGGTTTCCCGGGGGCGACGCCGGGGGAAGCATATCGCTTGCCCCGGGAAGTGCGAGCGGCGGTGGCCACGGCGGTGGCGCAGTTGCCGGCGCGGCTGCGGGCGGTGGTGACGCGGCGGTACGGGCTGGCTGGGCACGCGCCCGGGACGCTGGCGGCGGTGGGGCCGGCGTGGGGGCTGAGTCGGGAACGGATTCGGCAGTTGCAGGGGGAAGCGCTGGTGCAGTTGCGGCAGCCGGGACTGAGCGCGGCGCTGTACCGGGCGGGTGAGCGCGATAGCCGGGAGGCGTATCTGCAAGCGTTGCGCCACACGCGCGCGTGGCAGCGGCGGCGGCGATGAGCGCGGGCACGGTGTGGGTGCCGGCCAGCGCGCCGTATGCGCCGTTGGACATTGCCGCGAGTCCGTTTGCGGCGCTGGGGCAGTTGACGTTGCGCGAGCGGGAGACCTTGCGCGGCCTGGAGGCCGCCGAGCGGCGCTGGTATGTGCCCCACTTCATCGAGAGCTTTCAGTGGGAAACGCTGCGGCCGCAGTTACCCTTAGCGTTGGCGCCGTTGCCGGACATTCTGCCGTGGCCGGGGCGCCGGTGTCGCTCGCACTACCAGTGGCTACCGCC
>DAOUGD010000222.1:0-8683 GCA_034429475.1 Anaerolineae bacterium | reverse complement strand
AATCCCCAATCACTATTTTCAGAGGAATTGCTCATTAACCTGCGGTTCACCAGCGGTTGGATGAAAATTTCTCAACGGATTCAACGGATTTTAACGGATTCTCAAGACTTTGGACTTTGGACTTGAGACTTTGGACTATTTTCAGAGGAGGAGTTGATGACAATAACCGAAGAAAATTCTCTTGCTTCTAATCTTGTTCTAATGTATACGCGGTAATATGGTTATTTGAAAGCAATATCATCAATCTTATAAGGTATGAAGGAGATGGCTATGTCACAAACTGAATCGTTAGAGTTCAAGGCGGAAGTCCGCCAACTGCTGCACATCCTTTCACACTCGTTGTACAAAGAGCGCGCGATTTTTTTGCGCGAGTTACTCTCGAATGCATCGGATGCGCTGCACCGGATGCAATTTGAGATGTTAACGAATCAGGACGTGCTTGACCCGGACGCGGAACTGGCGATCCACGTGGACTTCGACGCGGAAGCGCACACGTTGACCGTCAGCGACACCGGCATCGGATTGACGCGCGACGAGTTTGTGGAGAACCTGGGCACCATTGCCCACTCCGGTGCAATGGCATTTATGAAGAATCTGGAGGAAGGCCAGAAGGTCGAGGACATCATCGGGCAGTTTGGAGTGGGATTCTATGCTGTGTTTATGGTGGCCGACGAAGTCCGCGTGACCTCGCGCTCCTATCGCCCCGAGGCGACCGCCTGGACGTGGACGTCGCAGGGCGACAGCGCCTACACGCTCACCCCCGCCGACAAGGTCACGCGCGGCACGGTGGTCGAGGTGCAGCTCAAGGAAGACGCGACCGATTTCGCGGCTGCCTGGCGCTTGCAGCAGATCGTGAAGAAACATTCCAATTACGTCTCTTTCCCGATCTACGTCGAGAAGGAAGTTGCCAACCAACAGACCGCGTTGTGGCGGAAGTCGCCACAGGACGTCTCGGAGGACGATTACGCCGAGTTCTACCGCCAACTGACGCTGGACTTTGAGAAGCCGCTGCTGCACTTGCACATCCAATCCGACGTGCCGGTGGATTTGCACAGCGTTCTTTACATCCCCCGTCACCGCGATCGGGGGGTGTTGCGGATGCGCGCGGATTATGGCCTCAAGCTCTACTCGCGCAAAATCCTGATTCAAGAGGACAACAAGGACTTGCTCCCGGAGTACATGCGCTTTGTCGAGGGCGTGGTGGATTCCGCCGACATCCCGCTGAACGTGGCCCGCGAGACGGTGCAAAGCAGCCGCACCATCGGCCACATCAAGAAAGCGCTGCGCAGCCGTCTGGTCAAAGAACTGCGCGCGCTGGGCGACGAGAAGCCGGACGACTACAAGCTCTTCTGGGAAACCTTTGGCGCCTTTGTTAAGGAGGGTGTCTCCAGCGATTTCGGCGGGCGGGACGATTTGCTGCCCCTGCTGCGCTTCACCACCTCCAAATCGGGCGGCGCGCTCGTTTCGCTGATGGAGTACGTGGGGCGCATGCCGGAAACGCAAACCGAGCTCTACTACATCCTGGGCGACACGTTGGACGCCGTCGCCGGCAGCCCGCACCTGGACTATTTCCGCGCGCACGATTTGGAGGTGCTGTATCTGGTGGATCCCCTCGACCCCTTCATGGTGCAGAGCCTGCGGGAATACGAGGGCAAAGCGCTGAAGAACGTGGACGATCCCGACCTGAAGCTGCCGGATGCGGACACCCCCGCTGCGCCGGAGACCGGCGCGGAGTTGTCGCCGGCCGCTTTCGGACAACTTATCGTGCGCTTCCAGGGGGTCCTGGGGGAGGGCGTCAAGGAAGTGCGGGAATCCAAGCTGCTCACCGACAGCCCATGCCGTCTCGTCTCTGCCGAGACCGGCCCGGTGCGCGAGATGGCGCGCGTGCGGCGGCTCCTGGAGCAGGACTTCGAGATTCCGCCGCAAATCCTGGAGATCAACCGGGGGCATCCTCTGATCCAAAACCTGGCGCACATGATCGAGGCGCAACCCTTCAATCCTCTGATTGACATGACCATTCAGCAGCTTTTCGACAGCCTGCTGCTGTTGGAGGGCCTGCATCCCAATCCGGCGCAAATGGCGCCGCGCATCCAGAAGATTTTGGAACAGGCTGCGGCATCCGCTGCGAAAACGGCGTAACCGGACGCTGATTTCCGCAGAGTTGCGCGGATCATTTTTCTAACCGTCAGCGTTCATCAGCGTTTATCTGCGCTCGCTCCCCCGCCGCCGAGGTATTGAATTTCGGCGGCGGTTGTTCGTTTAAATGTGCTATAATGAGGCCGGTTGATTTTGATCGATCTCGGAGGGATAGGATGGAACCAGCCGTCATGCTGGTCATCGGCATCGGCGTTTTGTTGGTGGGATTGGCGCTGTTCCTGGCGTTGCGCCGGGCCGGCGCCAGCCGGTATCAGGATATGGAAGCGCCGCTGAGCGCCGAGACGCCGGCGCAGTTTGCGCGCGGAGAAGATTTGCCGCCAGAGTTGGTCTACGATGTGCGGGTGCTGATGGAGGCTGGGCGCAAAATAGAGGCCGTCAAGCGGGTGCGTGAAGTCACCCATTGGGGGTTGAAGGAAGCCAAAGATTACGTCGAATCTTTGACCGTCCCCGCCGGGACTATGTCTAGGCCACCTGCGACTGGCCCGCGTCCTTCTATGTCCCAGGAGCACATCCCGGCGCAAGTTTTGGGCGAAGTGCAGGATTTATTGGCGCGTCACGAAAAGATTGAGGCCATCAAACGGGTGCGCGAAGTCACTCATTGGGGGCTGAAGGAAGCCAAGGATTATGTTGATGCGATAGAGGTGGCCGGTGGACTGTCGCCTGCTGGCCGTCCGTATGGAAATCTATCAAATGTCCCTGTCCATCAGAGAGAGATTTCGGCGGAGGCGCTGGGCAGGGTTCAGGACTTGTTGGCCCGTCGGCAAAAGATTGAAGCCATTAAGGTGGTACGCGAGGTCACCAACTGGGGGCTGAAAGAGGCCAAAGACTTCGTAGATGAGTTGGAAATTAGTCGTTAAGCAGTGAATCAGGAGGCAAAGATGCGAAAGAAGAAAAGTGCGGCGCAAGTGGTGTTTACAGTGATTACCATTATTTTGTTGGCAAGTATGATCTTGGGCGTTATTGCTTCAGCATTTCAACCTTATTAATCTTATAGCCAGAAGACCGGAGCTCACGTGTTGGCGCGGACGCCTTGTCCGCGCCGACACCCCCTTTTTTACCCACAGCGATAGCGGAGTGTTTCAATCCGTTTAATCCGTTCAATTCGTTGACTATGTTCGAGGAGGTTCGCATGGCCTTATCCGCGTTGAGAGAATTCCACGTTTCCCGCGATGCTCGCACCCGCTATCAATTTGACGATCCTTTGTTCGCCTTTAACGGCAATGTGATCTTTGCCAATTTCCACGCCGCGCGCGTTTTCGCCCAGAAAATGAACGACAAGCGGGATGTGGTGAACTTCCCGGAGCGGGCGGTGAAAGCCGGGCAAATCAACGCGATGGGTTTGATTGACGAACTGCTCCACGTTGCCATTGCCCGCTACCGTGAGACGCGCGCGCCCCGCGTGATGGAAGAGGCGCTGCGCTACATGGAAGACCGCCTGGGGCGCGATGCACTCAACGCCGCGCTGGCGACCTTTGCCGACGAGTTCCCGCCGGTGGCTGTGCACCGGGGAACAATGCCCCTGGAAGACTACCTGAACGGCGTCACGCATGGCACCCCGCATCGGGAAGTGATTCTCGAAGAAATGCTTCTGCTGTGGCTGGCAAACCTCAACCCCGCTTTTGATCCTTTCGTCGAGTTGTTTGAGGACGCCCGGCTGGAACGCGAGACCGCCTACGAACCGATTATGCGGCTGACCTATCAGTTCTTTGACACGCAGCCGCGCTTTGGCGCTAAAGGTCAGAACCTCATTGATATGCTGCGTGCGCCCGCGCTGGCCTCCCCACACTCATTAGAGGGGCAGCTTGACTACATCCGCAGCTTTTGGGGGGAGTTCCTGGGGGAGTACCTTTACCGACTTTTGAGCAGCCTGGATTTCCTGGCCGAAGAGGAAAAGGTCTTCTTTGGCTTCGGGCCGGGGCCGGCGCAGGTCTACGAATTCGGCGGGATGGTCGCGGAGCCGGAAAACTTCAGCCCGGACAGCGCCTGGATGCCGCGCGTCGTGCTCATCGCCAAGAACGTCTACGTCTGGCTGGATCAACTGTCCAAAGAGTATAAACGCACGATTACCACGCTCGATCAAGTGCCCGACCGCGAACTGGATAAGCTAGGGGCCTGGGGCATCACCGGCCTGTGGTTGATCGGTGTGTGGCAACGCAGCGAGGCTTCCCGGCGCATCAAGCAGATCATGGGCAACCCGGAAGCGGTGGCGTCGGCCTATTCACTTGACGAGTACCGCGTGGCAGACGATCTGGGCGGCGAGTCGGCCTTTGACAACCTCAAGCATCGCGCCTGGCAGCGCGGCGTGCGCATGGCGACGGACATGGTCCCCAACCACGTGGGCATTGACGCCCGCTGGGTCATCGAGCACCCCGATTGGTTCGTCAGCCTGCCCTATCCGCCGTTCCCGACGTACTCCTACAACAGTGAAGACCTCTCGCGCGACGGGCGGGTGGGGATTTATCTGGAAGACCACTATTATTCCCGCAACGACGCCGCCGTGACCTTCAAGCGGTTGGATCACTGGACAGGCGACGCGCGTTACATCTACCACGGCAACGACGGCACGAGTATGCCCTGGAACGACACCGCGCAGCTCAACTACCTCAACCCTGAAGTGCGCGAGGCCGTCATTCAGACCATCCTACAGGTCGCGCGCCGTTCCCCCATCATCCGCTTTGACGCGGCGATGACGTTGACGAAACGCCATTACCAGCGGCTCTGGTTCCCGGAGCCGGGGACCGGCGGCGACATCCCCTCCCGCGCGGACTTCGGCATGACCAAAGCCGCCTTTGATGGGGCGATGCCGGAGGAGTTCTGGCGCGAAGTGGTCGATCGCGTCGCGGCGGAATTGCCCGACACGCTCCTGCTCGCCGAGGCGTTCTGGCTGATGGAGGGCTATTTCGTCCGCACCCTGGGGATGCACCGGGTCTACAACAGCGCGTTCATGAATATGCTGCGCGACGAGAAGAACGCCGAGTACCGCCAGGTGATCAAAAATACGCTGGAATTCGATCCGCAAATTCTCAAGCGGTATGTCAACTTTATGAACAACCCCGACGAACGCACCGCGGTGGATCAATACGGCAAGGGTGACAAATACTTTGGCATTTGCACGTTGATGTCTACCATGCCCGGTTTGCCGATGTTCGGCCACGGGCAGGTGGAGGGCTACACTGAGAAGTACGGCATGGAATACCGGCGGGCCTATTGGGACGAGACGCCCGACGTATCCCTGGTGGAGCGCCACGAAAAGCAGATTTTCCCCATCCTGCACAAGCGATACCTGTTTGCTGAAGTGGAGAATTTCCTGCTCTACGATTTCTACACTCCCGAAGGACACGTGGACGAAAACGTCTTCGCTTACTCCAACCGTATGGGTGGGGAGCGCGCGCTGGTGATTTACCACAACCGCTACGCCGAGACGCGCGGCTACGTGCGCATCTCGGCAGCGTTTGCGGCCAAGGGCGGCGCCGGCGAGAAGTCCCTGGTGCAGCGCACCCTGGCGGATGGCCTTAGCATCCCAGCGGACAGTGAGACCTTCCTGGTCTTCCGGGACGCAGTGTCGGGCCTGGAATACATCCGCAATGCGGCTGCCGTGTATGCAAGCGGGTTGTACGCTGAGCTGCACGCCTACCAGGTGCATGTCTTCATAGACTTCCGCGAGATTCGTGACAACGTTTGGCGTCAATATGCCCAACTGACCACTTATCTCAACGGGCGGGGCGTGCCCGACGTGGAGGAGGCTCTCAAAGAACTGTTCCTTGAACCGGTACACGCTCCGTTCCGTATGTTGGTGAGCGCGCCGGCGTTCCGTTGGCTGATGGACGCGCGCGGTCGTGACCTGCTCGCGCCGCCCGCCGAGGTTGAAGCCGTTGTTGAGGAACCCAGTGTGCTCGCCCAGGTTGAGCAGAAGATGACCGATCTGCTGGTTGCCGTCGCGCACGCAGCGACCGGGAAGGCCGCCGCCCCGGATGCCGTAGCCGCCATCGCGGGTGAGGTGCGCGGAACCCTGGCGCATCTTTTGACCCTGTCACATTCACTGCCACGACTGGCGGATGAGCATCCCGAATGTGCCGCCGCCGTCGCTTATATCATGCAGGGCATGGCGTCCGACGACCTGGGCCGCTGGGGGCTTGCCTTGAGCTGGGCGTTTACCCGCAACCTGGGCAAAATTGTGGATGGCGAGGCTTACGCGGAGATCAGCCGTAGTTGGTTGGATGAATGGCTGCTCGGCAAGCTCATCGCCAACGCGTTGCGAGAACTGGGCCTGGAGGAAAGCCGGGCCGGTTACTCCGTGGTGCTGCTCAAAGCGCTGTTGGGCTACCGGCGCTGCCTCCCTGTTACGGACGCTGCTGGCGACGCGCCGGCCTACCATCTGCTCTACACCGCCTTGCAGCAGCACGAAGTCCAAGCCTATCTGGGCGTCAACCGACACCGGGGCATCCTGTGGTTTAACAAAGAGGCGTTTGAACACTGGCTCTGGTGGCTGATGTTCATTGTCACACTCGATGCTCTCACGGCTGAGGAAGACCCGGCAACGTGCCTGGCATCCTTCTACCAGATCGTCCGCGCCATGTTGGCCGCCGAGACGGAATCAGATTACCAGGTGGCGAAGTTGTTGGAAGCACTCTCGTCCCACGCGTAAATGCGTGAACTGACGCCAAAATTTGCTTCATCGTCCGCCAAATTTGCTAATAAGAGCGTGAAGGGACCGCACTCATGATCGCATCCGAAGCGAACCTGCAACCTATCTCGGTGCTCGTCGTGGACGAAAATCGTGAAATACGCGATTACGTCCGCCGCGCAGTGTTAGACCCGGTTGGCTATCAGGCGCTGCTGGCCGAGGATGCCCATTCTGCGCTGAGTATGGCCGATCAGCAGCGTCCTACTTTGATTGTGGCCGACTATGAACTGTCGGATATGTCCGGTCTGGAGTTTTTGCGAGCGCTGCGCGCCCAGGGTGTTTTGGCCCCGGTTATTTTGATGACCTCCTGGGGCAACCGGCTGCTGGACGCCGAAGTTTTTGAACTGGGGGTGCGGAATTGTGTGCTCAAACCCTTCCGGGTGGAAAAACTCCAGGCAGTGATGCAGGATGTTTTGGATACCGGGCGTCTGGAAGTAGACCGCGATACGTTGTTGGCGCAACTCAAGTACACCAACGTGCAGCTTCAGGAAATCAGCGAGGAGTCGGCGCGGCAGGTACAGGAGCTAAACACCTTGTATCGCGTCAGCAAGGCCGTCACGACACTGCGCGAGCGCGAAAAACTGATGGAGCGGATTGTAGACGCGGCCTTGTATTTGACCGGCGCGGTGGATGGGCAGCTCATCCTCATTGAGGCGGAGGGTATTCCCAAGACACAGATGCGCCGCCGCCGCGAGGGCGCCGATTATGGCCCGCCCGAAAAAGACGAGACGCTATACACGATGACAGCCGGCTTGATGACCACGACTTCACTCGCCATCGGCGAGAAGACGCTTGGCTCACTTATCGTCAGCAACAAGCACAACCGTGAGCCGATTAACAAGCACGAGCGTCAACTGCTGCACATGCTGGGCGACTATGCGGCGATTGCCATTGAAAATTTCCGCCTGCTGGCCGAGATTGAGGAACGCCGCGAGCGAGAAAAGCGCGAACTGCGCAGTCTCTTCGAGCATTACGTGCCGCCCTCCGTGGTGGAGCGTATTTTGCAGCAGCCGGAGAGCGTGCGCCCCGGCGGGCAGCGGCAGGTCGTGAGCATCTTATTCGCCGACTTACGTGGCTTTACCCGTTTCAGCGCGCAAAATGAGCCGGAAGCCTTGTTGGAAGTCATCAACAGTTATCTGGCGATTGCCGCCGACGCCGTGCTCAGCGAGGAAGGCACCCTCGACAAGTTTATGGGGGATGAGGCGATGGCGTTTTTCAATGCGCCGCTGCCGCAGGCGGATCATGCATTGCGCGCCGTGCGCACGGCCTGGAAAATCCTGGAAACCACGCATAAGGTTCACGAACTGTTTCCGGCGCACCAGCGCATCTCGTTCGGCATCGGGATTGCCTCCGGCGACGCTATCGTGGGGAACGTGGGCACGCAGAACGTCGTCAACTTCACTGTGATGGGGCATACCGTGAACAAGGCGCACACCCTGCAAGAAGTAGCGCCCTCCAACAAAATTCTGATCTGCCGCAACACCTACGAGATGGTGCGCGATCAGATTGTTGCCAAAGAACTGCCGCAAATGCAGTTCAAAGGACAACAGCAGCACCCCGAATCCGTCTACGAAGTGGTGGAACTGAAGTCGCCTGAGTGATTACATCAACAACTCGTCGTAAAACGTGAGACGTGATGCGCTTATGCTACCGGCTCACGTTTCACGTCTCGGTATTTCACAGCGACGCCATAAATCGCGCTAACCCATTGACGCCCTTTTCGATCGTTTCCACATCGGTGGCATACGAGATACGCACGTTGGCGTCGGCGCCGCAACCGATGCCTGGTACCAGGGCCACAGGTTCTTGTTGCAGCAGGCGTTGACAGAACGTCATCGAATC
>DAOUGD010000221.1:0-1626 GCA_034429475.1 Anaerolineae bacterium | reverse complement strand
TCAGGAAATGCTACCAAAGGTATCATCGCATACCTCCTATTGGCTGACCTTTCTTTCTATTGTACCGCCGTTTGCGGTCAAACGCCCTGTGTTAGGAGTATTCGCGTGTTAACGTACTGCCAAAGTCGAGTCCTAACTCGCAACTCCTAACTCCTAACTCGCGCCTCCCCCATTGATAAACTCCGCATGAATCGCCCGCACCGCCTCCGCTGCGTCATCGCTGGCGACGACGAGGGAGATGCCGCACTCCGAAGACCCCTGCGCAATGGCGATGACGTTGATGGCCGCGCGGCCCAGCGCGCCGAAGATGCGCGCGGCGACGCCCGGCGTTCCCCGCATCCCCGCGCCCACGGCCGTGACGATGACCATGTCATTCATCGCCCAGATGCGCTCGATGTCGTGGCGGCTCAATTCCAGCGTGAACGTCGCTTCGAGGGCGGCGGTCACGCCGACCACGGCGTCGGTGGGGATGATAAAGCAGATGGACTGCTCCGACGATGCCTGCGAAATCATCAGCACGCTCGCGCCCTGGCTGGCGACGGCGGCGAAGGTACGCGCTGCAATGCCGGGCACCCCCATCATCCCGCGCCCTTCGACGTTGACCATGCTCAAGCCCTTGATCGCAGTGACAGCCTTGACCGTCCCATCGGTGGTCGCCGTCTCTTTGACGATTTGCGTGCCGGGGCAGGCGGGGTTGAAGGTGTTCTTGACCCACAGTGGGATGTTCTGCTCAATCACGGGACGGATAGTCTGCGGGTGCAGCACCTTCGCGCCGAAGTAGGCCAGCTCGCTGATCTCGGCGGCGGAAAGCACGGGGATCACGCGGGCGTTGGGCACCATGCGCGGATCGGCGCTCATCACGCCGTCCACATCCGTCCAAATCCACACCTCGTCGGCGTCCAGCGCCGCGCCGAGGATCGCGCCGCTGTAATCGCTGCCGCCGCGTCCCAACGTCGTGGTGACGCCCTGCTCGGTCGCGCCCATAAAGCCAGTGACGATGGGGATGACGCCGGCGGACATCATCGGCGACAATCGCTCCGCGACGCGAGCGCGCGTCTGCGCCAGCAACGGCGCGGCATTCTGGAAGGTGGCGTCGGTGACGATGACCTCGGTGGCGTCCACGGCCTCGCTCTGCGCGCCGCGTTGGCGAAGCAGCGCGGCCAGGATGCGCGCGTTGATGCGCTCCCCCAGCGAGCTGATCGTATCCAGCGCGCGCGGCGTCAATTCGCCGAGGACGTGGACGCTGTGACAGAGCGTGGCAAACTCGTCGAGGTATTCGTCCACCGAGGCCAGCACTTTCGCGCGCTCGGCGGCGGCGGTCAGCAGCTCATCCACGACGCGATAATGGCGCACGCGCAAGTCGGAGACGATGGCGCGGTACGTCTGCCCGTCGCCGGACGCGGCGGTGCGCGCGCCGCTGATCAGCGCATCCGTCACGCCGCGGATCGCTGAAATGACAACGGCCAGCCGATCCCAGTGCTGCGCTTGCTCTAAAATGATGTCGGCCGTCTGGCGGTGAGATTCCGCGCTGCCGACTGAAGTTCCCCCAAACTTCATAGCCAGTGTTGACATAGTGCTCTCCTCCCTTTCATTGGGGGGGGGTGTGCGGACGGAGAGCACTATGTC
>DAOUGD010000220.1:0-40474 GCA_034429475.1 Anaerolineae bacterium | reverse complement strand
GAGGGGGAGAGGGGGAGAGTGGGAGACAAGGTGACTCCTTACCTCGCCGATCCGCTGATCCGCCGATCCGCTTTCTCGCTGATCCGCTTTTTCGCTCACTTGCTCATTCGCTATTCGTAATTCGCTATTCGCACGGAGGGAAGAGGGGTGTTATCTACACAGGAAATCATTGCATTGGAAGATCGTTACACCAGCGGCGTTTCCAACCAGCAGCCGATTGTGCTGGTGCGGGGCGCGGGTGCGCGGGTGTGGGACAGCGAGGGGCGCGAGTACATTGACTGCATCGGCGGGCACGGCGTCGCCAACGTGGGGCACGCGCATCCCGCCGTGGCGCAGGCGATTGCGGAACAGGCGCAGCGTTTGATTATCGCGCCGAACGGTTTCTACAACGATGTGCGCGCGCAGGCGATGGCCGCGCTAGTGCGGATCGCGCCGCCGGGCCTGGAGCGGACGTTCTTGTGCAACTCCGGCACGGAGGCGGTCGAGGCGGCGTTCAAGTTTGCGCGTATCCAGACCAAACGCACGAAGATCATCTCAACGATGCGCGGCTTCCACGGGCGGACGATGGGCGCGCTCTCGGCGACGTGGCACAAGGAATACCGCGAGCCGTTCGAGCCGCTGGTCCCCGGCTTCGAGTTTGTGCCCTACGGCAAGCTCGACCGGCTGGAGAAGGTGATGGACGACGCCACGGCTGCCGTCATCGTCGAGGTGGTGCAGGGCGAGGGCGGCGTCAATCCGGGGGATGGCGCGTATCTGCGCGGCATCCAGGCGTTGTGCCAGGCGCGCGGCGCGTTCTTCATCGTGGACGAAGTGCAGACGGGCTTCGGGCGCACGGGGAAGATGTTCGCCTGCGAGCATTACGACCTGCGCCCCGATATGCTGACGGTCGCCAAGTCTATCGCGGGCGGTGTGCCGATGGGGGCCGTGCTGCTCGGCGCGCGCGTCGGCGAACTGCCCAAGCGCGTCCACAACTCCACCTTCGGCGGCAACCCGCTGGCCTGTGCGGCGGCCCTGGCGACCCTCGGCGTGCTTGAATCGGAGAAGCTGCCGGAGCGGGCAGCGAAGCTCGGCGCGCGGCTGATGGAAGGCTTCCGCGCCATCCCATCGCCCGTCATCCGTGAAGTGCGCGGCCTGGGGCTGATGGTGGGCATCGAACTCAAGACGCAGTCCGGCCCATACCTGGGCGCGCTCGCGGAGCAAGGCGTGCTGGCGCTGCCGGCCGGCGGCACGGTCATGCGCTTCTTGCCGCCGCTGGTGATTTCGGAGGCGGATATTGAGACGGTGATTGAGAAGGTGACGGGGGTTCTCTCAACGGATTGAACGGATGGGAACGGATTTTTTGTCAGCAGATTGAGCAGATTAAGCAGATTAGAATTGATTGATTTTCAATTCGTGAAGATTCGTGTAAATTCGTGGTCTGATTTTCTCAGAGGGTGAGTAGATGCAAGAATACATCGAGGGTGCTATTCGCTGGGCGCTAGATCGACTTGGTTCGACCGAGTATGCGTTCAAATGCTACGGCTTTCTTGAGGATGCCTACGAACTCGGCAATAACATCGTGCTAGACGGGCAGGGTAGTACGGCGAAGGAAGCCGCCGATGCTTACGGTGCGCGGCGTGACCCGGACGTTCCTCCCAGAGGCGCTTACGTCTTCTACGATTGCTGGGGCGCTATCGAGGGGGAGCTGCGTAACTGGGGGCACATCGGCCTGTCGCTCGGCGATGGACAGGTGATTCACGCCTGGGACAAAGTGCGGGTGGATGGCTACCGGGCCATCGAGTCGCTCAATGCAGCGCCGGGGTGGACGAAACCGAGCTACATTGGTTGGGCGCCGGCGGAGGAGATATTGCGGGGGATGAGCGTGTCTACTGCTAAGGATTCAACCATTTCTCTTGATAGGGAGGAAGGATCGGACTATGCTTAAAATCTATCTTGACAACTGCGTATTCAACCGTCCTTTTGATGATCAGGGCCAAATTCGTATTAAACATGGCTCTTTGGGATTTTGCGGGGTGACAACGCATGTATCCCCATTCCATCGTCACCCCGAGCGAAGCGAGGGGTCTCGTTCCCCACGGCAGAGATTTCTCGCTACGCTCGAAATGACGATCCGCCCCACTACCCCGTGAAAAGCGAAAGAGCCTTAAACTTGAAACCGAGGCGAAACTTCATATCCAATCCTTAATCAAACAACATCGGGTTGTGCTCGTGTGGTCGTATATTCTCGAACTGGAAAACGCTCATAATCCATTTGTCGAACGCTCAAGCGCAATCAAACAGTGGCAGAGATTAGCGCAGGTGGACGTAAACGAAACGGAGAGCCTGTTGAGTACGGCTCATTCTTTGCAGAGTTTAGGCTTTAAGAGCAAGGACGCCTTGCATGTTGCCTGTGCTATGGAAGCTGCGTCAGATTATTTTATTACCACTGACGATTTGCTTATCAAAAAGGCGCGTACTGTGCAGGGAATTCGAGTTATCAATCCATTGGATTTCATCAATGTAGTGGAGGCTTAAGATGATAACGGATACGGAGGTCAAAATCAAGGGGATCGAAACGTTGATTAAGACCCTGGGTGAGTTAGATACCGAGCGTTTTATTACGCTACTATTACGCGAGCCGTTTGATTATACCCAGTGGCAACGGACGTTATGGTCCGATAAAAGTGTGACCGAAATCAGCAAGATGGCAATGCAGGAGCGCCTGTCCCCTAATGCTGCTTCCTGATCTTCTTCAACAAGCCGCGCACCTCAACCGCATCCACGCCGAAACAGCGCAGCAGGAGCGCCGCGCCTTCAACGTCTTCACCATGCTTCGTCTGGAGGATGACGAAGTCAACCTGCACTCGCGCTTCCTCTTTGAGTTGCTGAATCCTAAAGGGACGCACGGGATGGGGACGGCATTCCTGGAGCGGTTTCTGGCGCAGACTGAGCTGGACACATTCGACGTGACGACGGCGACGGTGCGGCGCGAGTATCAGAACATAGACATCTTTATCACCAACGAGTCGCGGCAGGCCATCATCCTGGAAAACAAGATTTACGCGCCCGATCAGCCGAAGCAGTTGCAGCGGTATTACAAGGCGGTGCGCAAAGAGGGCTACCGGGACGTCAAGGTGCTGTATCTGACACTTTCCGGCGACGCGCCAAGTGCTGACAGCGCGGGCGACCTGGATGAGGAAATCCTCACACTCATATCGTATGCCGATGACGTACGCGACTGGTTGGTGGACTGTATTGAGAACATCCCGTTGCCGCCAACGATTCACATGACCTTGATGCAGTATCAATGGTTGGTCGAAGGACTGACTGGGCAGGCAGGAGGGCGCAAATTGAAGGAAGTGAAGGAATTATTGAATGACGAAGAGAATTTGGCGGCGGCCGTTAGCATCAGCCAGGCGCTCACCGAAGTCAAAATTGACGTACAGTTTGCGTTCTGGGTAGCCTTAGAGCAGAAACTACTGGCGGCGGGCTATGATGTTGTTGAGTTTAAGAAATATTCGCGGAAAAGCGTTGAGGATTATTACAACAAAGGTAAATACCGTTATGGTTTAATGGTTTCTTTGCCAGAGTTGTCAGGGCAGGACATTTTAGTCTTCTACATAGGTGTATTTGCTCGCCTCTATTATGGATTTTATGCTTTGGAAAATGGTGCGCCTGTGGCGATAAAGAGTAATCAGCCGGGTTTTGTGGTATTGCGTGAGATTCTGAAGAGCATAGATGAGAATTGGCATATTGTTGGCGAAATGGTTGGTTGGAAATTACCACGGTCACGCATTGACTTTTTTAACTTCGACACCAACACCATCACCCTCATTGATCCCGTCAGGCGCGACGCCTACCTGGACGAACTGGTGGAGGAAGTCACCACCGCCATTGACCAATTCTACGCAGCCTGCGAGAAAGACCCCCGCCTGCAAGACGAAGCCGCGTGGTAATCTCCCCAATCTGCTTAATCTGCTCAATCTGCTGATAAAATGATCCCTGTAACCCTTTTCCTGCGCGGCCTGCTCATCGGCCTCTCCATCGCCGCCCCCGTCGGGCCGATTGGCGTGCTGTGCATCCGGCGGACGCTCTCCGACGGGCGCGCGGCGGGCCTCGTCTCCGGGCTGGGCGCGGCGACGGCGGATGCGCTCTTCGGCTGCGTCGCTGCCTTCGGACTGACGTTCATCTCCGGCGCGCTGTTGGCGCAGCAATTCTGGTTCCGGCTGATCGGCGGCCTGTTCCTCGGCTATCTGGGCGTGAAGACGCTTCTCAGCCGCCCGGCGGAGGTCGCAGCGACGGCGCAGGGGAAGGGCTTGCTCGGCGCGTACACCTCGACGCTGTTCCTGACGTTGACCAACCCCCTGACGATCTTCGCGTTTGCCGCCATCTACGCCGGATTGGGCGGGGCGGCGGGCGACTATGGCGCCGCGCTGACGTTGGTCGCAGGCGTGTTCGCCGGCTCGGCGCTGTGGTGGTCGCTGCTCAGCGGCGGCGTGAGCCTGTTCCGCACGAAGTTCAGTCCGCGCAGCCTGTTGTGGGTCAACCGCGTGTCGGGCGTTGTCATCGTTGGTTTTGCACTTTTCACGTTCTCAAGTTTGTTGTGATACGGAGGGCGAAATGTCCGAAGGGTTATGTATCCGTCCGGCCACACTAGACGATGTTGCCCCCTTGCTCGAGAATTGTTTCTCGATGAACACCGTGGAGCAAATCCAGGAGTTGGTCGAAAAGAACCTCCGCATTTTTGAGGAGGGCAAGGGCGTGCAGCTTGTCGCAACCGTGGACGGCGTGGCAATCGCTGCGCTCACTTTGATGCGGCGGGAGCATCCCCTGGAAGCGCACCGCGCCGAGTTGACCGGTCTGGTTGTGCATCCCGATTATCAGCGCCAGGGCATTGCGCGCCGTTTGGTCGAAGAAAGCAAGACTTACGCTAGAGATATGGGCACGGAGATTTTGGAGGTCAGTTGTCGCGGCGGGGAGGTGGCGGAAACGGTGTATCGCCGCCTGGGCTTTATCGAGTGGGGACGCTTGCCGCGCGGCTTGGTGGAACCGTGGGGCGAGTACAAAGTTTACGATGTGGTGCATTTTTATCAACCATTGGGGTGAACGATGCTCGAAGAATTGCTCACGATTGCAGAAGGCATGAAACGGCGCTTTCCTGAAGGCGACGAACCGTTCCAGATTATGACTCGGCTCCTGGAAGAGTGCGGGGAACTGGCACAGGTCGTCAATCACTTTGAGGGGACGGGCGTCAAACGGAAAAAGTACGGCGAACCGGATCCCAACAAGTTAGCCAAGGAAGTGATGGACGTCCTCGGCTGCGCGCTACAGATAGCGCTACATTACGACATCGCCGATGGTGTCGAGGCGTTGCTTGAGGACCGGTATCAGCGATTGACGCGGGAAGGTTTCATCGCAGAAAACGCCGCGCCCTTTCACGCGCACTACTGCCATACCAACCTCGTTGCCACAGATTGGCGCCGGCTGGCGGCGTTCTACACACAAGTTTTTGGCTGCGTCCCTGTGCCGCCGGAGCGCGATCTGTCCGGGACGTGGCTTGAGGAGGCGGTCGCTCTGCCCGGCGTCCACATCCGGGGGATGCACCTGCGTCTGCCCGGCTACGGCGATTCCGGCCCGACGCTGGAAATCTTCCAGTACAGCCCGGACCTTTCGCACGCGGCGCCTGCCGCCAATCGCCCCGGCTTTGGGCACATCGCCTTTGCCGTGGATGACGTCGAGGCCGCGCGCGAGGCCGTGTTGGCGGCAGGGGGCAGCGATTTGGGCAAAGTGATCCACCGCGAGATTCCCGGTGCGGGCCGCATCACGTTTGTCTACATGACCGATCCGGAAGGTAACATTCTTGAGTTGCAGAAGTGGAATAGTTAGGAGTCATCTCTATGTTTGATTTGATCGCTTTTGACGCTGATGACACCCTCTGGCATAACGAGTCGCTGTACACGGCAACGCAGACGAAACTCGAGCAGTTGTTGACGCCGTATCTGGATGGTGTGGACGTCGCCGCGCGGCTTTACGCGACGGAAACGCGCAACATTCCCTACTTCGGCTACGGCATCAAGAGCTTCACGCTTTCGATGATTGAGACGGCCATCGCGCTGACCGACGGGCGCGTGACGAGTGTGGACATCCAGCAGATCATCGCCTTCGCCAAAGCTATGATTGACACGCCCACGCAATTGCTCGAAGGCGTTAAAGAGGTGGTAGCACAGGTGGCGGCCTCGCACACGCTCATGCTCATCACCAAAGGGGATTTGCTGGATCAGCAGCGCAAACTGGATCGGTCGGGCTTGGCGGACTACTTCGCGCACATCGAGATCGTCGCAGAGAAGACTGAAGAGACGTACCGGGCGCTCCTGGCGCACTACAAGGTGGACGCAGCACGCTTCCTGATGATCGGCAACTCGCTCAAATCGGACGTGCTGCCCGTCGTCGCCATCGGTGGGCAGGCGGTTTACGTTCCCTATCACACCACCTGGCAACACGAGCGCGTGGATCCCGCCGTCGCGCAGCAATCCCAATATTTTGAACTGACGCATATCACTGAATTGCCGGCTTTAGTCGCCACGCTCCAAAATCCAAAATCCAAAATCCAAAATCAGGTGATTCTATGAACTGGTCACATTGGTTTGAACGTTGGGAAGCGATGCAAAACGCCTACCTGCCGCAGCGGCAGCACCGCTTTGACTTGATGTTTCGCTTGCCGAATTTTCCGCACGATGCACCGCTGCGCATCCTCGACCTGGGCTGCGGCCCCGGCTCCGTGACGTTTGCCATGCTGCGCCATTACAGCAACGTGCGCGTCGTTGCCGTAGATGCTGATCCCGTATTGTTAGCGATGGGGAAGGCTCTGTCAGCAGATTTAGCGGATTCAGCAGATTCATCCGTTGAATCCGTTCAATCCGTTGAGTTTATTTTGGCGGATTTACGTGCCGCCGAATGGGGGGCAGCCTACGACGGCGCGTTTGACCTGGTGGTTTCCGCGACGGCGCTGCACTGGCTGACGGATGCGCATCTGGCAGAGGTGTACCAGCATGTGTTCCGCACGCTCAAGCCAGGTGGATGGTTTTTCAATGCGGATCACATCGCGGCGGACGACCCGGCGCTACAGGCGCGCTACCGCGACTTGCTGCACGAGTGGCAACGGGCCAATTTCGACGCGGGGGCGGAGGACTGGGACAGTTTCTGGCGCGGCTTTGAGGCGGCGCTGGCGCAGGACGGCATCCCCGCACAGCGCGAGGCAGTCACGTATTGGGAGGGCACAGACGATGGCCTGCCCCGCCAATTCCACCTGGACACCCTGCGCGCGTGCGGCTTCGCAGATGTGGTCGTGCATTGGCAAGATTTGGGTGAAGCGTTGGTGGGAGTGAGAAAGCCGCTATAAAAACACAGGAACGCAAAGAAGTGGGAGCATTTGCTCCCACTTCTTTGTGTTTTATGATGAAAATCCTGCGTTATGACGTTTCCAGCTTCTCGCTCAGGAAACTGCTCAACTCTTTCATCGCCACCCGTACTTGCTCCAACGTATCGCGGTCGCGGACGGTCACGGTCTGGTCGGCGAGGGTCTGGCTGTCCACGGTGATGCAGAACGGCGTGCCGGATTCGTCCTGGCGGCGGTAGCGGCGACCGATGGAGCCGCCTTCGTCGTAGGCGACGTTCCAGCGACGCTTCAACTCGCGGTAGATGTCCTGGCCGATGTCGGGCATCCCATCGCGCTTGACGAGCGGGAAGACGGCGGCCTTGATGGGGGCCAGGCGCGGATGGAATTTCATCATGACGCGCTCCTGCGGTTGCCCTTTTTCGTCGGGTGCGCTGTCTTCGGTGTAGGCCTCGCAGAGGAAGGCCAGCGTCCCCCGGTCCGCGCCCGCCGACGGCTCGATGACGTGCGGGACGAACCGCTCGCGGGTCTGATCGTCGAAGTAGCGCAAGTCCTTGCCGCTGCCCGGATGGCGCGGCTTGCCCTCGGCGTCCAACTCCACCGCGAACCCGTCGCCTGAGCGCACCAGCTTGCCCTCCATGTGGCTGCGCAGGTCGAAGTCGCCGCGATGCGCCACGCCCTCCAGCTCGCCGAAATCGCCTTCTTGCAGGAAGGGGAAAGCGTATTCCACATCGGCGGTGCCGCAACTGTAGTGGCTCAACTCGGCGGCGTCGTGATCGCGCAGGCGCAGCTTCTCGCTTTTCAAGCCCAGCGACGTGTACCACGCGAAGCGCCGGTCGCGCCAGTAGGTATACCAGTGGCGGGATTCGTCCGGGCGGCAGAAGAATTCGATCTCCATCTGCTCAAACTCGCGGGAGCGGAAGGTGTAGTAACGCGGCGTGATCTCGTTGCGGAAGCTCTTGCCGATCTGCGCGATGCCAAACGGCAGCTTGACGCGCGAGGTGTCGAGCACGTTCTTGAAGTTGACGAAGATGCCCTGCGCCGTCTCCGGGCGCAGGAACGCCTCCGAAGCGGGGTCGAACAGCGCGCCGACGTGGGTTTTGAACATCAGATTGAACTCGCGCGGGTCGGTGAGGTCGCAGGTGTCGTGTTCACCGGGCCGTTTACTCGGTTTCTTGGGACATTCGCCGCTTTTCAGGTGGTCGGCGCGGAAACGTCCCTTGCAGGTGCGACAGTCCACCAACATATCGTGGAACAGGTCATAGTGCCCGCTTACCTTCCAGACCTGCGGATGCATGATGATGCTGCAATCCAGCCCCACCATTTCATACGTGGAGGGGGCGCCCTGGGGCGTCGTGGTATCGTCGTGCCCGGAAACCATGTCGCGCCACCAGGCATCCTTGAGGTTGCGCTTCAGTTCAACGCCCAGCGGGCCGTAATCCCAGAAACCGCCAATCCCGCCGTAAATCTCGCTGGACTGGAAGATGAACCCCCGGCGTTTGCACAGGGACATAAGTTTGGACATAAGGTCGTTGTCTGCCATAAAGCCTCCAAGAATGGTAATGGGAAATGGGAAATGAGAAATAGGTAACTGGAAATCAGGGGTGGGGGATGGGATGGTGGGATTCCGTAATTCGTAATTCGTAATTCGCCGATCCGCTGATCCGCCGCTCTTTGCCCCCTATATGTATCCCTGGTCGTATTCGGCGACTTTCTCCAGGCGATTTTGGTGGCGTCCGCCCTCGAAGGTGGCGTCGAGCCAGGTGTCCACGATGCGCAGCGCCATTTCCAGGGGGATGGTGCGCTGGCCGATGGAAATCATGTTGGCATCGTTGTGGGCTTTGCCCATGCGGGCGGTGTATTCGTCCCAACAGACGGCGCAGCGAATGCCGCGCACTTTGTTGGAGACGATGGCCTCGCCATTCCCGCTGCCCCCCAGCACGATGCCACCGTCACATTCGCCGCGCGCCACGGCCAGCGCCGCTGGCCGGATGTAGTCGGGGTAGTCCACCCGCTCATCAGAATAGGTTCCAAAATCTTGCACCTGGATACCCCTGGCTGTCAAATGTTCCTTGATAGCTTCTTTGTATTCAAATCCGGCGTGATCGCAACCTAATGAAATTTTTATTGTCGTCATTCTTATCCTGCTTACTACGCCCAGTGTTCGATGGCTTCTTTAAAGATAGCCTGTAACCGGGAGTCGGGAAGCTCGTCAATGGCCGTGTAACGCTTGCCCTCCACCCAAATCTCCAGCGAGCCATCCGCCGCGGAACCCAGGTCAACCTGGACGTCTGCCAACGTTGCGTCAGCGCGTAATCGAGCGCGCACAATATCCTCAATCTGTTCAACAAATGGCGCTGCGACTTTTTCCCCGGCTTCCTGACCGTAAACGCCGGCGCCCTCCGTTGCCGCCAGGCTCTCTGCCGGTGGCGTAGTCGCCATCCACGCCGGTTTCTCATCCGGCGATCCTGTGTCGGTCAGATTTATCCGCTGCCTGCGTATGAACAGCGCCACGACGAGAATGACGATGACAATCCCTGCCAACGCGCCCGCCACGCCTACGATAGCTGGCACTTCTCCCATGATGCACCTCCCTTGTGTGATAGATGGGTTTCGTGTGACTTACACCTATTATAACCCAAGGTAAAATCTGCGTAAGCCTGTTATCAATAGCAGACGGGCAGCTTATATCGCTGCCCGTCCGATCTCGCTCTTCCTTATCCCACATTATTTCAGAGCGCCCCCAACAAGGTGATGATTACCGCTGTCTGACCGGTATGCGCGCCGGCACCCATCGCGGCGTGCGGAGCATAAACCACAAACTGATTATGACAATACTGACTATGGTTATCATGGTTCCCTCCCTGGGTGAATGTCACATATCACCCTCTGTCTAACTTAAATCTAACATTACTATACCTTAAAGTTTTATTTTCGTAAATAGTACCGTGGTCACACATGACAGAAAAAGAAAGAGACCCTGAAAGTTTTTTCTTCAGGGTCTCTTTTCTGCTTTTAAGCGTTGAAGTTTTCCAGCAATTCTAACACTATTCCTAGTTGGGGTGTCATGTCTACATAGGAATACATCCCGCCGGTGTAGTGTCCCTGCTGGACGAGGGCGCCGCCCTTGCTCTCCAGGTATGCCACGACTTGATCCGTCCCTTTGACCAAGAACGCCAGGTGATGGAATCCCTCGCCTTTTTCGTCCAACGCTTCTTTCCAAGTGCTCGGTTCCCCGATCGGTTCGATCAACTCCACCTGCACCTGCCCCATATCGAAGAAGGCCAGCTTGGCGCGAGCTTCGCTGGGATGACCGCGATAGGTCGTGTGTGCTTTCTCGTAGCCATCGGTGATGCTGACGGTGGGCTTCGGCAGGCCAAATACGTCGCTGTACGCCGCCGCCGATTTTTCGATATCTTTCACCACCAGACCTACTTGACAAATAAGGTTCGTGCCAATGCCGGTTTGTTCGTTCATGCTGTACTCCTTCTCTCTGTTCCTGATTTTTGCTTACCTATGGGTAGATTATATCCCGTAAGAGGGAATCTCTCAAGGGAGTTGTTTTCTCTTGCGCCTCGGTTATACTAACCAAGGCAGGAGGAAAAAGTGCGGCGTTTTGTGTCCATAGGCGTGCTTATAGGGATGTTTTGGGCGTTGGCGCAGCCAGGTCTGACGCAGGCGGCTCGTCCGCGCCAGTCTGAGCGGCTGGTGCTGGCTTTTTACTATGCGTGGTTTGATCTGACGACCTGGCAAAGGCCATTATCGGATCAACCTTTGACGCCATATCACTCGGCGGACGCGCAGACGATTGCGCAGCACATCGGTTGGGCGCGGCAGGCGGGGATTGATGCCCTGGTTCAAGCGTGGTATGGCCCGGACAGAGCTAACAATCAGACGGAGGACAATTTCCGTCTGTTGTTGGATCAATCCCTTCAGCAGGGCCTCCACGCGGCGGCGTCGGTGGACATGGGATCGCCGGCATTTTTGCAGACGCCGGAAAGCCTTGTGGTCGCGCTGACCGCTCTGCGCGATCAACACGCCCAGCACGCCGGGTATTTGCGTGTGGGGGGGCGTCCGGTGGTTTTCTTCTGGAAGCAGGAACTTTTCTCCGTTTCGGCGTGGGAAGTTATCCGCAGCCAGGTTGATCCCAACCACACAATGATCTGGGTGGCGGAAGGCGCGCGCCCGGAGTATTTGGAGGTTTTCGACGGTCTCTATCTGTACAGCGTCGCCTGGACGAGCGATCCGGCGTCCGTGTTGGTGCGCTGGGGTGGGGAAGTGCGGAAATGGGAGGCCGCCAACGATGCCGCGCGGTATTGGGTGGCGACGGCGATGCCGGGATACGACGATCACGTGACCGGCCGGGCCGACGCTTTTGCCCGTCCGCGCAACGATGGCGCGTTTTACCGCGCGTGTTGGAGCGGGGGGAATCAAAGCCAGGCCGATTGGGTGGTTATCACCAGTTTCAATGAGTGGCTGGAGGGGACGCACATCGAACCGTCGGTCAACTATGGCGACGCCTACCTCACCCTGACGGCGGCGCTGGCGCAGCAATATCGCCAGGGCAACCCTGAGCCTACGGCCACTCCCGAACCACCCACGGCGACGCCCGAACCGCCCACCCCCACGGCCACGCTCGAGCTGCCCACCGCGACGCCGGAGCCGCCTACGCCGACCATCGCGCCGCCTTCTCCAACTTTGACGCCCACACTCACTTTGACGCCTACGGCCACGCCTTTCCGCCTGCCCACTCCCACACCGAAGGCCCTGCCAGCAGCAGAGCTGTCTCCGACACCTTCCTTCCCGCCCCAGGTGGACCTGCCACCCGCTCCAACCGTTCATCACATTTACGGCGAGGTGTCACCTACCCCTGTGCACGCGCGTCCGCTGCCGGTTGAAGGCACCACGCCGAGGTCCTGCGCCCTATTCCCGGCCTTGTTGATCGGCATGGTGGTCTGGCTACAGCGCCGCCGCTGAAGAGGGCCAACAAAAAACGGAGGAGTTCCGAGCAACTCCTCCGTTTTCGTTGGAATCAAGATACCGCTGTGACGGGTTATTTTTTGCCGCCGAAGATGAGCCTCTCCAACTCTTTAATATCCTCCGGCATCATATCGGGGAAGCGTAGTGCGTCCCTGACTTTGGCGCCATTTTCCATAAAAGCATATGCACTAGCGCTCAACATCACATCCCGCGACCCATGAATGGTTTGGAAAATCACCCAGACGGGATCTTTTGAATAGTTAGTATCCAAGACCTTAAGTGTATCGCTTTTGATATAGAGCGAGTCGGCAAACCATTTTCGGTCAGGGTCTGGTGTTGTGATAATGACTCGTTTGTCGGTGATGATAAATTTCCATTGTTGGTAAGCCAAAGCCGATTGCGTCGCCTTGCCGAACAAAAGTAGGGCTGCAATGACCATTGCCCACGCTAGCATCTCGATGTTTTCCAAGACCCGTGCTCTTTCAGTAGTGAGTTCCGTCGCCCCCCCTGCATTGTTGAAGGAGAGAAAGGCAAATCCAGCGATGGCTATAACCAACAACAAAAACCCCAGGAATGTGAAGTATTTGGGCACATTAGCCCGATAAGGCGCCATCTGGATGACTTTTTGTATTTCTTCTCCAACAAAAGTGGGATCCTTAGGCAGGAAATTTTCTTCAAGCATTCCCCCTAACCGGGTAAAGAGACCATTTCTCTTTTTGCCCGCGTCTGTTGGCCTGGATTTTTTCTCTGGTTGTGGCATGGTCTTCTCTGCGGCAGAAACAGGTGTCTCGCTCACTGGGCCGGAATAATCAATTGTTGTCCGACCTGGATGTTGTCACCCGTCAGATTGTTCCGCTGCTTGATCTTGTCTATGGAGACGTTGTACGTTTTGCTGAGTCGGTAGAGGGTTTCGCCAGATTGGACTGTATGCGTCCTTTCTCCGGTGGCCGACTGGGTAGTGAACTGCTGGGTGGGAGCGGGGGTGGGCTGTGGTGCGCCGGCAACCAGCGTCGCCGTGGGCAAAGGCACTGCCGTGGCAACGATAGTATCAGAAGAAACTGCCTGTTGCCACAAATTCTGGACAGCTTGTTCGACTTCCTGAACTCTGGCAGAATTTTGCGTGTCCTGCACCAATTTCCCTGCCCACCAGGGCAGAAACCGCGTCGTGAGCACCAGGACAACAACTAGCGTGATGACGACACCCACGAAGTACGAAACCAGTTTCCCTAGGTTAATAGACATCAGGTCGCGCTTGAAGATCAACCAAAATCCCCAGACCAGGGCCAATCCGATGAGTAAGAATGTAAATAGGTTACCCATAATGTTACTCCTTTACATGATAAGATTTGAATTAGAAACTATTCTGTCGAGTGAAGTGATTATTGAACTGAACCACAAACATCTACCGGCAAAAAACTTAGTGTGTCCACAAAGCCGGCTTGATTCTGATCGTAAATGGCGTAGTGAATACTGGGCGTGGAACTCCCGGCGCCCCCCATGGCTCCGATGGGCGTACCGATGGTCACTTCGCCTTCCGGGGCATTGTAGGAACGCAATCCGGTAATCCACACCGTCCATTCCTCATTCTCGATTTGAATGGCTAGATGCCCCAGCCCATCCACATACCGTCTCAGTTGACCTGACAGCGGCGCCAGGACAATGGAAGGCTTGGAGACGGTCATGTCTATCCCTGGCAACAACCCGCACGCCGGCTCGGTAACGGCCTCCGGCGTGACCAACAGTGGGCTGCGGGTTGGCCGTAGGGTGGGATCGCCTTCAACATGCGGCTCAATGAAACATTCGCGGACTTCAGGCGCCCGGCAAAATATTTCGGCTGAGTCGCCTTGATCATCCAGGATAACGTCGCTGTGTGAGGGGATGTCTTCCTGTCTGATCCAGAGTTTATCCCATACTTCCTGCCCCAACATCATCGGCGCAAGAATTGCCAGCGGGGCCGAAGGTGTCCCCCGCTGCGCCAGTTGCGCTTGCATTGCCAGGTGTGTCGGCCAGGCGCCCAGAGCTGTCAACCGGTACTTTCGCCCCTGCACATCAGTGTGAATCATATCCTGGTGGAGTGCGTCGTAGCCATTCATCACATACGCCGACTGGTTGGGATCCGTCTGCGCCGCAGGGCCGGCGTTGTAACGGAGATAGCACTTTTTGAGGATGCGCGGATCCACCGTGTTGAAATTGACTTCCGGGCAGTACTCTTTGAACGTGCGCACCCCCAATTGCAGTTGATAAAGCACCTGGCGCGCATCAAGTTCGCCAGTTGGAAAACACGGCAATTGGCCGGTGACGATGGCGGTGTGCAGCCCCATAATCCCTTCGCAGTTAGTGGGGTTGCTTTCTTGCAAGCCCCCTTCCTTGAACCACAGCACCAGCGGGGTCACGGGCGGGACATCCTCC
The DNA here is from genome assembly GCA_034429475.1 of Anaerolineae bacterium. Taxonomy (GTDB): domain Bacteria; phylum Chloroflexota; class Anaerolineae; order B4-G1; family SLSP01; genus JAKQHY01. The sequence goes on along the minus strand of DAOUGD010000220.1, from coordinate 25,713 downwards.
ATGAAGGCGATCACGCGCGCTGCATTCATCCAGCGCTCCACCTGCCTCTGTTGAGTTATGGTAAGATGGTAACGTGCGCTCCAGATGGCCTGGCTGCCCAGACTGATACCCAGGGGCAGGGTGATGAACAAAAGGGTGTCGGTAATTCCCAATAACAGCCCGCGTAATATTACCCGTATCTGTAATTTGAAGAACGGGGCGATATAAACACGCAGCCATTCAATGAATGGGCCTGGTAATAATTGGGTTAGCCATTCCATTATTATTTATGATTATATCTACTATAAACTTTTTTACAAATACAATGTGTGGTAATGTGCAAAAGTCCACCCAACTTACTACAATTATAAGTTACAACTCCCACAAATGCAAAGCGGGCAGTTTTGGCAGTGGTATGGTTTTACTTGCGACTTGTTTACCCCTGTGGTATAGTAATTCTCATTCTTTAGAGGGAGGCAGGCTATGCTAAAGACTCATAGTTGTGGTGAATTGCGCGCCGAGCACGCCGGGCAGGAAGTGACTCTGGCCGGGTGGGTTAACCTGCGGCGCGATCATGGCGGCGTGATTTTCGTGGTGCTGCGCGACCGTGACGGTTTGACGCAGGTTGTCATCAGCTCGGACACTGCGCCGGAAGCGCACGCGGTGGCGGCGACCGCGCGGGTGGAGTACGTGCTTCAGGTGCGCGGCGTGGTGCGTTGTCGCCCCGGTGAACAGCGCAACACTGACTGGCCGACCGGCGAGATTGAAGTCGAAGCGCGCGAGGTGCAGGTGTTGAATACGGCGAAAAACCCACCGTTTTATATCTACGAAGATTCCGCCGTGGACGAGGCGCTGCGCCTTAAATACCGCTACCTCGACCTGCGCCGGGCGCGGATGCAGCGCAACCTGATCTTGCGGCACCGGGTTGTCCAATTCATCCGCGAATATCTGAACGAACGTGGATTTCTGGATATTGAGACGCCCTACCTGTTCAAGTCCACGCCGGAGGGGGCGCGCGACTATCTGGTGCCCAGCCGCGTCCATCCCGGCAAATTCTACGCGCTGCCGCAATCGCCGCAGCAGCTCAAGCAGTTGTTGATGGTGGCCGGTTTCGAGCGTTACTACCAGATTGCCCGCTGTTTCCGCGACGAGGATTTGCGCGGCGACCGCCAGCCGGAATTCACCCAGCTTGACCTGGAAATGTCCTTTGTGGAGCGTGACGACATCCTGGATTTGATTGAGGGGATGTTCACGGCGTTGATTCCCGCCGTGACGCCCGAAAAGCGCGTGCTCTCCCCCTTCCCGCGTCTCTCCCACGCGGAGGCGTTCGCGCGGTATGGGGTGGACAAGCCCGACCTGCGCTTCGGTATGGAGTTGGTGGATTTGACCGAGGGGATGCGCCAGAGCGAGTTCCAGGTTTTCAGCGGGGCGTTGGCCGCCGGTGGGCAGATCAAGGGGATTGTCGCCCCCGGCTGTGCAGAATATACCCGCCGCGAACTGGATGAGTTGGCCGAGATCGTCAAGGGGCAGGGCGCCAAGGGGCTGGTGACGCTGGCCTACCGCGCTGATGGCATCAAGGGGCCGGCGGTCAAGTTCCTGAACGCGGGCGAGCTAGATGTTATCGCCGGGCAACTGGCGCCTCAGCCCGGCGACCTGGTCTGCATTGTGGCGGCGGAGCCGGCGGTGGTGGGCGCGGCCCTGTCGGCCCTGCGGTTGACGTTCCGCGACCGGCTAAAGTTGGCCGATCCCCACCTGATCGCGTTCACCTGGGTGCTGGATTTCCCCATGTTCGAGTGGAACGCGGAAGAGAAACGGTGGGACGCCGCGCACCATCCCTTTACGATGCCGCGCCCGAACACCTACGAGGGAATGATGGCCGATCCGTTGGTCGTGCTTTCGGACGCCTACGACCTGGTGTGTAACGGCTACGAACTGGCGTCGGGTAGCATCCGTGTCCACGATCCGAAGATTCAGATGGACATTTTCCGCGTGTTGGGCTACCCGGAAGATGAAGCCCAGGCGCGTTTCGGTCACATGATGGAAGCCTTCTCCTATGGCGCGCCGCCCCACGGCGGCATCGCGCCGGGAATTGACCGCCTGACGATGTTGTTGGCCGGGGAAAACAACATCCGCGAGATGATCGCCTTCCCCAAGACCACCCAGGCCGCCGATCTGATGGCGGACTCGCCTTCCCCGGCGACGCCGCGCCAGCTTAAGGAATTGCACATCCGCATTGCAGAGTAAGGGCGTATCCCGGAAGCATTTTTCAACGCCGAGGCGCAGAGACGCAGCGATGCGAATTTAAACTCTGCGCCTTTGTGTATCTGGGGCTTCTTCCGGTGAATCCGTTAAGTCCGTTACGTTTTTTTCAGGAGGGATATGGGTCTGATCTCTGAGTTTATCTTGGGTACTTTGGTGGAAGGCGGCATCAAGGTGGAAGATGCGCTTCAGGAGCGCGGGCTGGGTTATCTGGTGCCAATAATTCTGTTGTTGCTCATCCTGCTGTGCCTCGGAGGATGTTGCGCGCTGGTGGCTGCCCTGGTTTTGCTCAATTCTCCGTCATTGGGAGTTTTGTCAATTCGCTAACCTGCACTATACTGAGTCGCAGCCGCAGAATGATTGTAAAATCGTCAAGGAAGCGTGGCCGTCATGACCTTATTGCTGCAAAACCCCTCTTTCGAACTTTGGTGGGAACCCCAGGAAGGCGTTGTGCGCCTCCAAAGTCCCGGCCGCCTCTTTGCCGGGGTGGCCGGGGTGGAGTGCGAACGTCAGGGCCGTTCGGCGACGTTGACCTCCGACCGGCTATCTCCCGGCCGTATTGTGCGTGAGGAGTTGCAAGACGCTCATGGGGCCGCCGAGGAAATCCAGGTCCATTTTCAGGAAACGCAGGGACTGGCCCTGTGTTTGCGGATGCGCTTTTATGCGGCGCGCCCTTTCGCCCTATTCCGTCTGACCGTGACCAACGTTGGGCCGGATACCGTGGCCTTGCGGCGTTTCTTCCTTCGCACCCTGCCGGAGGGCATCCGGGTTCTGGCCGCGCCGACCGGTTTCTATGCGAATGGCTGGCAATCCTGGTCGCCGGCGGGCTTCCTGCCGGTCACGGGGCATGGGTTTGCGCCATTTTGGCCGGTGAGCCGGCTGCAAGGGCCAATGATTCAGAATGCCGGAACTCCCTGGCTCCGCAAGGCGGGACGTTTTTGGAGTGAGTCGGTGGGCGCGGTGGTGACCCCCAAAGAGGCCTTGATCCTGGGGGGCGCCTCGCTGGCAGAGCAATTTGTGCAAGTCTACGCCGACTTGCGCCCGGGTCACGTCCTGGCGCTGCTCCAATCGCAGGCCGATGGCGTCCTGTTGGCATCCGGCGAGGCGCGCTCTTCCGAGTGGTTCTACGTGGAGTGGGTGGCGCTGCCCAACGCGGACCCGCTGGCGCAGTATGCGGTGGCGGTGGCCCGGCAGATGGCCCTGCCGCCGCTCAAGCCGGCGCCGACCGGGTGGTGTTCGTGGTATATCTACTGGAATAAAGTGTGCGAAGCCGACATGATGGAAAATCTGGCATCGGCGGCTTTGCTGATGGATGAGATACCGTTGCAGGCGATTCAATTGGACGAGGGGTACCAGGAGCTTTGGGGCGACTGGACGGGGCGCAATGCGCATTTTCCGCACGACCTCAAATGGTTGGCAGACCGGATTCGCGGTTCCGGCTTTACACCGGGATTGTGGTTAGGCCCTTTGACCGCCCATCCCAAGTCGCGCCTGGCGACTGCCCATCCAGAGTGGGTGTTGCGCGACCGCCAGGGACGCCCGGTTTCTCCCGGCCTGATTTCCGGCACGATGATGCGCGCCCTGGACCCCACCCATCCCGGCGTAGAAGAGTACCTGCGGGAATTAATCCGGTGGGCGGCGCAGGAATGCGGTTTTGAATACCTCAAACTGGATTTTATGTATGCCGGGGCGTTACCTGGTCAGCGACATAACCCACAGTTGACCCGCGCCCAGGCGATGCGCCAGGCCTTCAGCCTCATCCGGGAAGCCGCCGGCGAAAAGACGTATCTGGTAGGCTGCGGCGCGCCGCTAGGCCCGGCCATCGGCCTGGTGGATGCGATGCGGATTGGGGCGGACACCGGACCGGCGTGGAATCCGATATACGGGCGGGTGGGGCGGTTGCTGCACCGCAACCTTTCGCTGCCGAGCCTGCGCAACAGTCTCCATAACGTCGCTACCCGCGCCTGGATGCATAATCGTTGGTGGTGCAATGACCCCGACACGCTGATGGTGCGCGCTGCCCAGACCGATCTGACCGACGACGAGGTATTGGCCCAGGCGACGTTGATCGGGTTGTCGGGGGGGCTGGTGGTGTTGTCGGATGATCTGGACACGCTGCCGGTTTCCCGCCGGGCGTGGGCCGCAGCCTTGCTTCCCTCTCTGCTTGAAGGGATGGATGTCCTGGATCTGTTCGCTCAGGAAATGCCGGAAACGGTGACGGCGCCGGTGGCGCGGCCCTGGGGCCATTGGCAGTTGGTGGGGCTATTTAACTGGAGCGACGCGCCGGTGGAACGCGCCCTGCCCGAAGATGTGCATCTTAACCGGCAAAAGGCTTACCACATGGTGGATTTTTGGGAGCGGCGCTATTTCCGTTTTGAGGTCGGCGCGGACTTGCCGGTGCTGCACCTGCCGCCGCATGGCGTCGTGCTGTTGAGCCTGCGTCCGTTGGAGCCGCCGCCGCAATTGGTGGCAACCACGTTCCACATCAGCCAGGGGGCTGAGATCACGGCTTGGACTGCTGAATTCAATAAGGTGACATTGACTCTCTCACTGGAGCGGGTGGCGCAGGGAGAAGTCTGGCTGGCTTTGCCGACGCGCCCTACGGCGGCGACCCTCAACGGCGCAGCCTTGCCGACAGAAGCCATTCGCACGGTGTCCCCAGGCATCTGGTCGGTGACGTGCCGGGTCAGGCACACTGCCCATTTACAGGTCATGTGGTAAACCAACAGGGTAAGATGGGAAGAACTTTCAAAGAATTCTTGTCTGCGCATAAAGCGGCCCTGGTAGTGTTGCTTTTATTGGGTGCTTTGCACCTGGGGGTGTTATTGACTTCTCAAAGTCACGTAGATGGGGATGAGGCTGTTGTGGGGATGATGGGGCGGCACATTCTCCTACGCCATGCGCGTCCCTTGTTTTTTTATGGGCAGGTGTATGGTACTGGCGCCGCTTTGGAGGCGTATCTGGCCGCTGCTTTTTTTGCCTTATTTGGATTTTCGGCCATTTCCCTCAAACTGGTAGCCCTTTTGCTGTTTTGGGGAACATTGATTTTGGTTTACGTGATTTCTGCTCGCTTCCTGACCGGTCGGTGGGCGCTTTGGGCGATAGGATTGTTGGGCCTGGCCACGCCGCTGATTGAATGGCGCACGAAAATGCGTGGCGGCTATGCCGGAATTGCCTTTTTTAGTTTGCTTGTCGTGTTTTTGTATTTGCAGATCACAGAAAATGCACAAAAACCGTGGTGGCGCTATCTTTTGTTAGGACTGGCAATGGGTGGGGCATGGTTCAATAGTTCATTAGCCATATCGCTGCTGGCGGCAATCTTTTTTCATGCCCTTTTCGTCATCCGGCGGTTTTTCCGCCCGGCGGTGTTGCTGATACCAGTGGGAATTCTGCTGGCCTTGTCGCCGCTCATCGCGCATGAGCTTCAGACGGACTATGTGCATACCCGTTATCTCTTATCGCTGAGCAGCAGCAAGCCGGCATGGTCGGACATCCAGGCCATTTTTATAGAATTTTTGCCCCGTTTCTTTGTTCCTGAGAATGTAGATCAATATCTACCAACCTTGTCGGGGTTGGGATGGTTGGAATATGGCCTGTATGGGGGCATGACGCTGATAGCCTTTTTCCTCTTCTTAACCATGCGCTCAGACTTTCCTGCAAAGCGTCTCTTGGGGTTAATGCTTCTGACGGTTTTGATTCATCTGGTGTTTTTCGCCATTTCCACCGATCGCGCGCGCAGCCCGCGCTATTTGTTGCCTTTGTATACGCCGTTGTTGTTCATTGTCGTCATTGCCTCTCAGTATCTTTGGGAAAAACTTGGTCAAACTCAATGGCGCTATGCCGCCCTACTGGTCTTAGGATTACTCGTCAGTCTGGGAATTTATCATAACGTGCGATACTTGCGCTCGGCTACTGTGACTGATGACATCTTGCTGACCGATTGGCGCGTCGTCAACATTCAGACTGACGGCAGATTGGCGGAGCGACTGATCGCCTATCTGCAATCGCAGGATATTACTTACGTGCGCACAGGATACTTTTTGCAATGGCGCATGATGTTTGAGAGTCAGGAAGCGATCATTGCCAGTTCTGAAGGCTACTTTCCGACCATTCCGCGCTTTGCCGAGTACGATGCTCAGGTAGCGGCTGCTGACCGGGTCGCCTTTGTGTTCCATCGAGATTCTATGTATTTGCAATGGGTTGAGCAGGAAGGCCAGGTAGAGGGGATGCGGCGCGCTACGATAGCGGACTATGTCATCTTTACGCCATAAGACAGTGGGGAGTCAGGAATGATTTTACGCGCCAGCCAAATTGCCGAGAAAGACGGTCGCCGCCCCTATGAATGGGGCGAGAGCGCGTTGCCGATTCACCACTTCGTCACCCGCGTGACCATGCCGGACAATCCATTCCAACCGCATCAGCACGCGCAGCCGGAATTGTGGTTCATCCTGGCGGGCGAGGCGTGGGTAGAATTGGACGGCGTCGAATCCGCCGTGACCGAGGGCGACCTGATCGTGATCGAGCCGCAGGTGCGCCACGGCCTGCGCACGGAATCCCAGGTCAAGTGGATTTGCCTGGGGTGATTCTGGAAGCTGGAAACTGGAAGCTGGATTTGCTGGTGTCCCAACACACTTTCTCGCTGATTCGCTTTTTCGCTGATTTGCTTTTTCGCTGACTCGCTTGTCATTCGTGAAGGAGCCGAAGATGTTATATCCACAGCAAAATAACCTCCGCAATGTTTATGACCTTTCCGGTTTTTGGGATTTTCAACTCGATGCCGAAGAGGTGGGGGAGTCTCAGAAGTGGTTTGGCGGCTTGCCGACGCCCCGTATTATTGCCGTACCGGCGAGTTGGAATGAGCAGTTCCAGGACACGCGCGATTATCTGGGGATGGCCTGGTATGTCCGCAAGGTCTATATTCCGCGCGGGTGGCAGGGCCAGCAGGTCCACCTGCGTGTCGGCTCGGCCAACTACGCCGCGTGCGTGTGGGTCAACGGCGCGCGCGTCGGCGAACATCACGGCGGCCACCTGCCCTTTGCCTTCGACGTAACCCGGCACGTGCGGTGGGATGTGCCCAATATCATTGCCATTCAAGTCGAAGGCAAATTATCCCCGACGCGTGTGCCGCCGGGCAACGCGGGCGGCGGCGTGAGCAGTTTTATGGCCGGCTATCCCAACACCAGTTTCGACTTCTTCCCCTATACCGGCCTGCATCGTCCTGTACTGCTCTACGCAGTACCGCCGGTCGCCATCACGGACGTGACTGTGACGACCGCCCTGGAGGGTTCCACAGGCCGCGTGACGGTCAAAGTCATCGCCGATGCCTGGAACGGCGCGGGGCGGGCCACGCTCGTTGGCGCTGTCGCTCCCGTTGAAGTGGAACTGGCTTTTCACGAAGGGGCGGCGGAAGCGCTGCTCAACGTTCCTGCCGTGCGTCCTTGGTCGCCCGCCGATCCCTATCTCTACGGGTTGACTATCACGTTGAATGACGGCGCGCAGACCCTGGATCGCTATACCCTGGACGTGGGCATCCGCACGATTGCTGTGGAAGGCGACCGGCTGCTGCTCAACGGGCAACCCCTCTTCCTCACCGGCTTCGGCAAACACGAAGACTTTCCTATCCACGGGCGCGGGCTGAATTTGCCGCTGTTGGTGAAGGATCACGCGCTGCTCAAGTGGGTGGGCGCGAACTCCTACCGCACGTCGCACTACCCCTATTCTGAGGAAGCGATGCAAATGGCCGACCGGGAAGGCTTCCTCATCATTGACGAAACCCCGGCAGTGGGCCTGCGCTTTGACGACGGCGCCGAAAACGTGGCCGCGCGGCTGGCGCAGTGCCGCGAGCAACTGCGCGAATTGATCGCCCGTGACAAGAATCACCCCAGCGTGCTGCTGTGGAGCATCGCCAATGAACCTATGCCGGGCGACATGGTCAAACGCTTTATGGGGAGCGGCGAAGAGGGTTTGGCTGGCGCAGAGGCCGTCGGCATGGCATTTTTCGAGGATTTGTTCACGTTGGCGCGCCGCCTTGATTCTACACGCCCGGCGACGCTCGTCGGCATGATGGGCGCGCCGGTGGCGTGGGCCTCGTTGTCGGATGTGGTGTGCATCAATCGTTACTGGGGCTGGTATACGCAGAGTGGGCAGTTGGACGCCGGCGCGGTGTTCCTGGCGCAGGAATTGGACGCGCTGCACACCGCACTGCACAAGCCCATTATCATCACGGAATTTGGGGCGGACACGCTGGCGGGAACGCACAGCGATCCGCCGGAAATGTGGACCGAAGAGTACCAGGTGGAGATGCTGCGTCGGTATCTGGACGTGGCGGCGGCCCGACCGTTCGTCGTCGGCCTGCACGTCTGGAATTTCGCCGATTTCAAGACGGGGCAGGGCACGCGCCGCCCGGCGGGCCTGAATTTGAAAGGCGTCTTCACCCGCGAGCGGCGGCCCAAGATGGCGGCGCACTTCCTGCGCGAGCGGTGGACGAAGCCGGTCGTTGCGCCGGTCGTGCATGAAATCCCTGTCGCGGCGCCTGCGCCCGAACCGCCGCCCGTCCTCGTTGCATTGTGGGCGCTGGCGCGCAAACTGGACGGGAAGCATCCCGCCATCACGGCCAAGCTCAAATTCGATCTGAAGGACGAGGGTATCTACCGCCTGCTGATTGAGGGGGGGCGGTGCCGCGTGGAATCCGGCGAAGGCGACGCGACCGCCACCCTCCTCATGTCCTCGCAGGACGCGGCCAACCTGCTGGCCGGCCAGCTCAATCCAATGGTCGCAGTGATGAGCGGCCAGCTTAAGGTGGAGGGCGACCTGCGGGCGCTGGTCGTGCTGCAAGGGCTATGACGCGCTATCCCGAAAGTTCCGAGATCGTTTTTGACGGACATTCCGGCTGTATCGCTTTCTTTTTCCACAAAGTCAGCCTCACACAGGAGGGCGAGCGGGCGGTTTTGTCCTACGCCGTTGGCATGAATTTTCAGCACGACATCCCGTGGCCCGAATTTCAGCAGCTATGGGACGCCCTTCAGCCCCTCAACCTCTCGGCGTTGACCGACTCCTATACTAGACCGCTCGGTATGGGCGACTTTAACGGGACGTTGACCATCGCCTACCGCCTTGCGGGACAGACGTTCAGCAAGACCATTGCCATCGGCGGGGAGGCCTTTACCGGCGATGCGCAAATGCAGCGGCTTCACCAAGCCTTCACCGCTTTCACAGACGCGCATTGCCGGCTGGAAAACCAGTGAAAATAGCAACTTTTACCACGAATCTTCACGAATCTCCACGAATTTAACATTCCCATTCGTGACGATTGGTGGAGATTCGTGGTTTATTTTAGGAGGAAAACCATGGGGCATCAACCGACAGATAAATCACTTCAAGAGGGATACGCATTGGCCAGGGAACGCTACGCCGCGCTCGGTGTGGACGTGGACGCGGCGCTGGCGAAGCTGGCGCAGATTTCCATCAGCCTGCACTGCTGGCAGGGCGACGACGTGGGCGGCTTCGAGTCGCCCGGCGGCGAGCTGGGCGGCGGGTTGGCGGCCACAGGTAACTATCCCGGCAAGGCGCGCACCGCCGACGAACTGCGCTGCGATCTGGACAAAGCGTACAGCCTCATCCCCGGCGCGCACCGCCTGAACTTGCACGCGATCTACGCGGAAACCGGCGGCAAGAAGGTGGATCGGGACGCGTTGGAACCGGTACACTTCGCGGCCTGGGCCGACTGGGCAAAGGCCAACGGGCACGGCCTCGACTTCAACCCGACGTGCTTCTCGCATCCGCTGGCCGCTGACGGCTTCACGCTCTCCAGCTACGACGAGGACATCCGCGCGTTCTGGGTGGATCACTGCATCGCCTGCCGCAAAATCGGCGCGTACTTTGGGGAAACGCTTGGCACGCCGTGCGTCACCAACATTTGGATTCCCGATGGCCTTAAAGACATGCCTGCCGACCGCAAGACGCCGCGCCTGCTGCTCAAGGCGTCGCTGGACAAGATTTTTGCGGAGCCGCTTGATCCCAAATTCCACCTGGACGCCGTTGAGGGGAAGCTGTTCGGCATCGGTTCGGAGAGCTACGTCGTCGGCTCCCACGAGTTCTACCTGAGCTACGCTGTCGCCCACAAAGTCCTGCTGACCCTGGACAGCGGCCACTTTCACCCCACGGAGACGATTGCGGACAAGCTTTCGGCGGTTTTCCCCTTTGTGGATGAAGTGCTGCTGCACGTTAGCCGGGGCGTGCGGTGGGACAGCGACCACGTGGTCATCTTCAACGACGATTTGCAGGCCATCGCGCAGGAGTTGGTGCGCGGCGATTACCTGGGGCGCGTCCACATCGGGCTGGACTACTTCGATGCCAGCATCAACCGGGTGGCGGCGTGGGTCATCGGCACGCGGAACGCGCTCAAGGCGCTGCTGGTGGCGCTGCTCGAACCGACTGCCACACTGCGTAAATGGGAAGTCGCGGGGGACTACACGGGGCGGCTGGCGCTGCTGGAAGAACTCAAGGCCTTGCCCTGGCCGGCCGTATGGGATTATTACTGCGCGCAGCAGGGCGTTCCGGTGGGCATGGCCTTTATAGACGACGTGCGCGCGTATGAGGCGGCGGTGCTGGCGAAGCGGGCGTAATTCGCCCACTTACTGAACCTGTAGTGGAATAAAAAGTGCATCGGCAGGGTCCGTTACCGGGATGCGCTCCATAGTATCCAGAAAGTAGATGCCGGTACGCACCCAGAGTTGAGTCTCTGGGTGCGTACCGGCAAATTGATGATGTTGTACCACAATATCGCCGGGTTGTAGCGTCGTTGGCGCGACACCCAAACCGTCGGCTACTGCCAACAGGGCGCCATCCCCGGTGATCAGATGGGCCATGATCGAGGGGGGACGGGTGATCGGCTCTGTGACTTCCCACCACGTCTCGAGTTCAACGGTTCCGACGTTTGTCGAAATAGCCCCGTAGCCTCGGAAGAGGAAACCCTCGGTCAATGCCACCGGCAGGCTTAAGGCCTGCGAACTGATCAACGTGGTTGGCATTGTCTCTGCTGGTGCTCCGTAGAGTGTTACAGAGGTAGGGAGGTCTGGAGAGGTGGCCGGCCACTCGTAGAGTGCCATCGTCGGCCAGGTGCGGGGTTCCCACTGCCGGTAACTCTGCTGGGCTGCCGTCAGGTGGCGGGCCGTGAACGCATTTTCTGGGCGGGCTGGCTGGAGATAGAGTCGCTCGCGCAGGGTCGCCGGTTGTAGTAACTCTGCGTGTAGCGCGTAGTCGCCCCGACTGCGTCCGCCGCCAGGGTAGACCCACGTTTGCTGGCAGTCGAACGTGAGTGTGCGCAGGGCTAAGGCTCCAAATCCTTCCTGTATGGCGGTAGCGGATAGAGGCGTCACTGGTTGATTACACTGGGCGAGCCAGGTGGGGGCGGTATCGGCAGTAACGTGGTAGTAGAACAGGGATTCAGCCAGAACGGCATCCGGGGAATGATACCGGAACCAGGAATAATTATCGGGGTTCACCAAGATCGCGCCACTCAGGGAATTGGCGCTCAGTACGTAATCACCGGGTGTCGGGAATAGTGAGGGACTGAATAGAGCTGCGGAGCCGCGCGTTGGCGGCAATGGCTGTCCCCAAAGGTCTGTCGGCGTCGCGTGAGTGTATCCCTCCCATCCAGTGTAGGCGACCTGATCGGGTGCAAGTCCCTGGGCAGTCTCGAAGTCACGCAGCGCATACCAGCCTTGTCCCCATTCAGTGTTGGAACCTTCCAGGTAACGCCAACCTGCACGTGCCCCGCCGACCAGTTCGTTAAAGTAAGACAATTCGAACGGATAAATACAGATCTCGCCTACACAGTACCAGACGCCCATCCCTGCAATTGCCCAACGTACCCAGCGATGGTGCGCTTGCCACAGGTCGTTCAAGCCACTGGCAGCTAACAGATAAAGCGTGGGATGTATCGGTATAAGATACCGGTATTGGTTAGAGCCTACCACAAGGGCTATCAGCACGAAAAAAACACCGAAACTCACAGGGAAGTACATCGCGTGACGGCGGGAAGCACAGCGTATCCACCCCACTACACCCGTCAGGATCGCTAGCAGAAACGGCAGGGGGTTTTTTATCAGGAATGCAAGGGGAAAGTAGCTGATCCAGCCGGTATTCCGCCAGCGCCCCAGTGCGTAGGCGATGGGTTTATCGCTGTGCTTGGCCTGGTAGAATATGCCCTCCCAGTAATAGGCTGCGGGGATTGGAATTTTTGGCAGCCCTGGCAGGTACCCCCACGTAAATCCATGTCCAGCCCACAATATCCCTCCGGCAACCAGGCCCATAGATAACCATTGCAGCCATCTTGGTTTTTCTTGCCGGGCTTCTCGCCATATCAACCAGAAAGTTGCCAATGCGCCGGCGGTGACCCATAACAGGCCAGAGCCTTTCGCTAACAGCGTGACGCCCCATAGACATCCAACCGCAACTGCGCGAGGCCATGTGGGTGAGCGGCGCCAATGCCATAGTAGGTATAATCCCAGGGTGCCCAGCATGGTCACGCCTATATCATTGGTCGCCAGACGCCCGTGGGCAAGCAGAGTAGGATCGAGGATCAAGAGAATCAGCGCGAATAGCCTCCCGTGTCGCCCCCACAGCTTGCCGGCCCAACGACAAATGATCGCTGCCAAAAGGATGCTCAAAAGCATAGCCGGCACGCGGCTGACGACCTCAGCTTGACGAAGCCAGGGCTGTATGGCATCGGTAAACGCCGCCACATACGTCCTATAATCAGTTCCCCAGCCGGGCAGGGTCTCTATCGAGATGTTAGGGTGACCTAAATAGAAAGGCAATGCTTCCAGAGCATTGATTAAAAGAGGATGTCCACGTTGTGGGATGGTCCACAAGGCTCCCCGCGCCAGGAATGCATAACCCGCCGTGAGATGCGAGGGTTCATCGATCGTGGCGGACAGCGACCGCCCCCCTAGTGTCAGCAATCCCCATAGGAGCAACAACAACGCTATGACCCATATTTGCTTGATCCAATGCCGCATCTCCCTAGAAGGATAGCAGCTTATCCTGAGAGGATGCTGAATACCATCTAAGAGAATGCTGAGATTATGCTGAGAATTCCCGGAGTGAAGGAACGATGGAGGGACGGAATGCCAGCAATCACTGGCGCGTTATGCCGTCGAAGGGGGTGCAAACCCGCTACTAAAAAGGTGCTTTGTGGTGTGAGCTAACCTGCAATCACAAAGCACCTTGAAATTACTCTCGTAGGTCTTGACGTTATCTCTGTTCCCAGGCCATCCCCGGATAATACCGATACCCCCCCGCCGCCTCAATCAGACCGGCCCCCGCGCTTTCCAACACCGGCGCGTCGTTCCACGTTTCGACGATAACGCGCTGCTCGAAGCGGGTGAGGTGGGTACACAATGCCTTGAGCGCGCGTTGGAGCGTGCCCTCGTCCACGCCGGGCGCAGCGGTGATGGACGCGCCAGTGTTCGCGGCGACGAGCACGGGCAGGCCGCGCACCTGCGCCAGCCACGTCGAAGGCACGCGGGTAAAGGTGAGGGCGTCGCTGCCCTCGCGGGCCGGGCCGTAGAGGTTGGCCGGATCGCATGTGTTGAGCACTACCGGCTCGGCTTCGTCCGCCGTATCACGGAGCGCGCGCAACTGCTCCACCACGTCCGGCAGCGCAAATTGCGCGCCCGATAGCCCCTGCACGAAGTAGCCGCGCCGCACTTCCCCGCGCATCTCCTGCCGCTGCAATTCCTGGTAAATCAGGCTCCAATCCCACGACCCGGCCTCGTTTTCCAGGCACTCGCGCGTGACGACGCCATAGCGCGCCAGCAGTTGCCGCGCCTGCCGCGCCGTGCGTTCGCCTGCCGAGAGCGGTTTGCCCATTACGCTGAAGCGCTGTACCAACGTCCAGCGGCCCACCCAGCGGGGCGGCGCAACCTGCTGCTCCACCCGTTGGCGGACGCGCTGCCGCGCCGATTTGTAGCGCGCGCGTTCCGGCTTGTGGCCCACCGGCCGCGCGTCGAGGCCCAACTCTGCGCGCCGCTGCGCCAGGTCGGCCTCCAACGAACTGTATTGCCGCGGCGCCGGCGGCTGCGGCTTCCCCTCCTGCACGAGTTGCCGCATCGCTTCCAGGCTGTCGTTGGTCGCCACGCCCGCCAGCACCAGCGCGATGAGCGCGGATTCCACGGCGGCGTCTTCCAGTCCCAACGCTTCGCCGATGTCGTTGAAGAATACCGCGCCCTCGGATTTGAGGAACTCGTAGACGGCCTGCGCTTGTTCCCCCAGCGCACTCACATCCGGCGATTCGAGGAAGGCGTGGCCCTCGCCCCGGAAGAGGAAGCGCACGCGCCCGTAACGTGGGTCCGCGCCGCCGGAGCCGATCCACAGCAGTTCGCCGCTGTGGCAGAGCGCGTCGAGGGCGGCGGGATGGTAGGCCGGCAGGCGCAGCGGCAGGACGTCGCGTTCCCATACGCGGCCCACCACCGGCATGGCGCGCAGTTGCTGGAAGACTTTGACCAGCGACCCTTCCCCCATCAGGCGTTCGGCGGGGTGGACGTGCTGCCAGCGCGCCAGGAAGTCGGCGTAGACGGTGAAGGGCACCGGCTGCACTTCCTGCCGCAGGATGCTCAACGTGCGGCGGTGAATCTGTTCCAACGCGCGCCGATCCACAAACTCGGCCTCGGTGGACGTGACCTCGGCCTGCGGCGTGAAGTGCCCGTGGACGAGTTCCCGCGCGGCGATGAGGCGGTCGAGTTCCGCCTCCAGCCAATCCGCCGGAAAGGCGTACCGCGCGCGGATGGCGTCCAGCGTCACCGGCCCGGCCCAACTGAGGAACCGTTCCAGGATGCGGCGAGCCGCCTCAACGGTCTCAACGGATTGAACGGATTGAACGGATTCGGCGGATTCAACAGAAGATTTATCCGTTAAAATCCGTTGAATCCGTTGAGAAATAGCTTCAAAAGCCGCTTTGTAGTCGGTTGCATATTCCGCGAAGACCCAACGGAATTCGGGCTTCGTCGCCGTGGGAATGTCCATGCCGATGAGCCGCCCTTCGCCCGCCAGTTGCGAGACCCAGCCGGACGGGTCCACCAGCGCCCGCTGCGCCACCTCGGTGGGCGAGAGGTCGCCCATTTGTTGCAGGAGGACGGCGAGTTCCTGGTAAGTGCGCGCCAGGGTGGTGGGGAGGGTGTGCTGCAATTGCCCGCGCACGGCTTCGATGGCTTCGGGACGCAGCAGTTCATCCAGCGCCACGTCCTTGAGCAGGTCTTGCAGCAGGTCGCGGTTGATCGCCAGTTGTTGCAACTGCTGCTCGGCTTTGGGCGCGTCCCACTCGTACATGCGCGTGCTGATGAAGTTGAACATCAGGCTTTCCGCCACGGGCGAGGGCGCGCGCGACTCCATCACGGTCACGGTGATGTCGCCCCGCTGGATGTCGCCCAGCACTTCTTCGAGGTGCGGCAGGTCGAGCACGTCTTGCAGGCAGTCGCGGTACGTTTCGATGACGATGGGGAAGTCGTCGAATTTGCGCACGACCTGGTACAGCTCCTTGGCGCGCAGCCGTTGGAGCCAGAACGGCGTTCGCTTGCCGCGTCCGACGCCCGGCAGGAGCAGCGCGCGCGCCGCGTTCTGCCGGAAGCGCGCCCCGAACACCGCCGAGTCCGGCAATTCGCGCAGGATGCGCTCGCGGGCCTCCGCCGGCCCCATCTCGGTGACGACGTCCAGCGGAAAGTCGGCGTCGGATTCGAGCAGGCGCAGCAGGATGCCGTCGTCGTTGGTCTCCACCTCGATTTCGACGCCGGTGCGCTCGCGTAGCGCGCCCGCCAGCGCCAACCCCCACGGGCCGTTGACCCGTCCGCCAAACGGCGAGTGGACGACCATGCGCGGGTCGCCGAGCGCGTCGTCGAAGACCTCCACCAGGATGCTGCGGTCGGTCGCCAGCGCGCCGGTTTGATCAAGCTGCCCGGCCAGATAATCCAGCGTATTCCACGCCGAGCGCGCATCCAGCGCATACATCTCACCGAGCCAGGTCAGAAGATTTGCCACAGAGACACAGAGAGCACAGAGTTTTTCTTCTTTTTTCTCTGTGTCCTCTGTGTTCTCTGTGGCTCTGTGGTAGGAATCTAAAATTTCTTTGAAAGGCGCGTCGTCCGGCAGGCCGAGGTCGCGGCGCAGGGTTGCCAGCTTTTCGGCGACGGTGCGGCGGAAGGCGCCGACGCGCTGGCCGAGTTCGTAGGGCCGCCAGGGGAAGTCGCCGCGCCAGAAGGGCATCCGGGGGATCGCGCCGGGCGCTTCGGTCACGGTGACGCGGTTTTCATCAATATCCAGCACGCGCCAGACCTGCGAGCCGAGCATCAGCGTGTCGCCGATGCGCGTCTCGAAGACAAATTCCTCGTCCAACTCGCCGAGCCTGGTTTTGCCGTCGGCTAAATATGCGCCGAACGCGCCGGTGTTGGGGATGGTGCCGCCGTTGGTCAGCGCGAGCATCCGCGAGCCGGGGAGCGCGGCCAGCCGGTTGTTGACGCGATCCCAGTCCAGCCGGGCGCGCAGTTCGCGGTACGCCTGGCTCGGATAACGGCCGGCCAGCATCTCCAACGTCGTCTGAAACACGCGCGCAGTGAGGTCGGTGTAGGCGTAGGCCTGGCGCACCAGCGCGAAGAGCGCGTCCGCGTCCCACGTCTCCGCCGACACCATCGCCACGATGTGCTGCGCCAGCACGTCCAGCGGGTGGCGGGGCGTGGCCGTCGGCTCGACCGCGCCGCGCAGCATCCCGCCGGCGATGGCCGCCGCTTCCACCACGTCCTCGCGGTGGGTGGGGAAGATGCGGCCGATGCTCGTCTGCCCGACGAGGTGGCCGGAACGGCCCACGCGCTGCAAGCCCTGCGCCACCGACTTGGGCGATTGCAGTTGCACGATGAGGTCTATCGCGCCAATGTCAATGCCGAGTTCCAGCGACGAGGTGCCCACCAGCGCGGGCAGTTCGCCGGCTTTGAGTTGGCTCTCGATTTCCAGGCGCGTTTCCTTCGAGACGCTGCCGTGATGCACGCGAACCGGCCCCGCGCGCGTCCCGTCGCCCGTCGCCATCAGCCCGAGGCCGGTGGCCGCGCCGTTTTTGATGAGGCCGGTAAGTTTGCCGGAGGCTTCGGCGTTCCACTGCTCGTTGAGGTAGTCGCCCGCGCGCTCCGCCAGGCGGCGGTTGTTGGTGAACACCAGCGTCGTCTTGTGCGCGCGGATCAGGTCGAGCACCTGCGGGATGATGGACGGCCACACCGAATCGCCGGGCAGATTGCGGAAGTCATCCACGACGGTCACGACTTTCAGATCGAGGGCTTTCTGGTAGGCGGCGTTGACGAGGGTGACGGGGCGAGGTTGAAGGGTTAGAGTTGTGGGTTGTGGGTTGTGGGTTGTGGGGGGCGCTGATTCGTCATTCGTCATTCGTAATTCGCTATTCGCCGACTCGCTGATCCGCTGATCCGCTGATTCTTCCCGCCACTCGTACCCGCCCAAAAATCGCGCGGCCTCGTCCAGTGGCTCTATCGTTGCGGAGAGGCCGATGCGCTGGATGGGGGCGTCGGCGAGATGTTGGAGGCGCTCGAGGCTGAGGGAGAGATGGACGCCGCGCTTGTTCCCGGCCAGGGTGTGGATTTCGTCCACGATGACGGTGTGGACGGTGCGGAACATCTCGCGGGCTTTGGGGCTGGTGAGCAGCAGGTAGAGCGATTCCGGGGTGGTGATGAGGATGTGCGGCGGCTCGCGGAGCATTGCCTGCCGGTCGCGCTGTGGGGTGTCGCCGGAGCGCACGGCCACATTGAGGTGCGGAAGGTCCAGGCCCATCTTGTCGGCCTTCGCGCGGATGCCCGCCAGCGGCACGCGCAGGTTGCGGTGGATGTCGTTATTCAGCGCTTTCAACGGGGAGATGTAGACGAGGCGGATACCCGGTTCGATTGGGTTTTGGGTTTTGGGTTTTGGGTTCTGGGTTCGCCGATCTGCCGATTCGCTTGCTCGCTTGTTCGCTTTCTCGCTGATCCGCTGATCCGCTGATTCGTCCAGTTCCCGAAAGAGTTGGTCAATCCCCCAGAGGAAGGCGGCCAGGGTCTTGCCGGAGCCGGTGGGGGCGAGGATGAGCGTGTGCTCGCCGCGTTGAATCGCCGGCCATCCCTGCGCCTGCGGCGGCGTGGGATCGCCGAAGGTTTCCGCGAACCAGTCGCGGACGGGGGGGAGGAAGGAGGCGAGTAAGGACTGAGAATTTGGTTTAGACACAAGCTCCTCCATTTATGTAGGACAAGGACTTTGCCTTAATTTGTGGTACAGGAATACGCCACATAATACTTCCTTGGCTATTATCAAACTCCCTAAGCCTGTGTTGTCTATTTGCATTGACCTAAGCGAACCGGCAATAAGGCCGCCTAGCAAACACATTATAAACCAGATGCTCCCGATATTGAGACTCTTTTTTAGAATCATCCACTGCAAAAAGCCGATTGTTAATGCCATCGATACAGTGAGAGATATGTCACTCGGAATAATTAGCGCTGCTAGGAACCCTCCTAGAAAACTTCCGATTAGTGGGGTCATTATCCACCAACCGGCATATCGAATCTGACTTTTCAAAAGGAAAAACTGTGCTACGCCTAAGGTCAAGTATGCCAATGGCCATACTGTCATATCAAGTGTGATCATTAGGGCAAAATCTACAGTTTCCCATCTTGGTTTCTGTACCCATAACTGTGACGAGTTGAGAAGAATGCACGTCATAATGCCTAGTAGTATGCTTAACAGAACCCAACGAAATATGAATTGATTATGTTTCATTCGTCTTACCTTTTCAGTCTTTCTGAAGTTTTACTGCATCCCCACATTTGGTATATCTTGCTTCACCTTCGACAGCTACTTCTGACATTCCACTCGCGAATGGGATGAGGAAGGGAGGTGAGGGTGATTCAAGAGCAAATTCACGTTCGGTCATTGGATTTTTACCTTTCTGTTTTGTGCAGGTATGAGTATAATATCCCTATCATTTTCCCGCTACTGCGGTGGAAGGGTTCTGAGGGTCAATATGGCAATCTCACAAGCAGTCAGGACGGTGACGATGCAATTGCCGGAAACGTTGTATGTGCGCCTTCAGCAGACGGCGCAGGCCACCCGGCAATCGTTGGAAACGACGTTGCTGCGCGTTTTGCAGGTGGGCAGTCCGCCTACCTGGGAGACGGCCCCGGCTGAATTTCAGGCGGATTTGGCGGCGCTGGATCGACTGGACGACGCGGCTCTGTGGCGTATCGCCCGCTATCACGCCGACGCAGCGAAGATGGAACGCTACCAGGAATTGCTTGACGCCAATGCCAATGCTTCTCTTTCAGCCGCCGAAAAAGACGAGTTACGTCAACTGCGCGTCGAGATGGATCGGGCGATGCTATGTAAAGTTCACGCTGCTGCTTTGCTCCGCTGGCGTGGACATCAACTACCTCCGCCAGAGCAATTGTAGCGATGAGCTACTTGCCTGATGACCTGTACAGGCGCTTGTTGGCCGCCGATAACCGCCATTGTGCCTATTGCCAGACTACCGAAGCGAACACCGGTCAGCCGATGACCGTTGATCACATTTTCCCTCAGTCTTTGGGCGGCGAAACCACGTTTGAGAACCTCTGTTTTGCCTGCCGCCGCTGTAACGAATTCAAAGGCAGCGTCACGACGGCCCAAGACCCGCTGACCGGCGAGACAGTGGCGCTTTTTCATCCCCGCAAACAGGTTTGGGCCGAGCATTTTCAATGGGATGCGTCGGGGGACTTACTGGTTGGACTGACGGCCGTAGGTCGCGCCACCATCGTCGCCCTGAATATGAACAACCCGGTCATTGTGGATGCGCGGCGACGCTGGGTCAGCGTGGGGTGGCATCCGCCGGTTTCTTTTTCTATAGAGGATCACGGTATCGGCCGGATTCCCGATTCCACCTTGTAGAGAATCCAGGTTTCGCCCTGCAAGTGCGCCAAAATTCCGTTGTGTGTTCCAACCCATAGTGTGCCATCTGGCGCAACGACCATGGTTGTTATTGCGCCTCCTAAATCGTCATCTGGGGAGACAACCTGCCAACGTATCCCATCGAAGTGCGCTATTCTTCCTTGACGACTGCCAACCCAAATGTTCTCGGCGGAAGTCAGGGTAAAAGTCCATATCCAATCATTTTCATCCCACAAATCTTGTGGGATAAAGAAGTGGATCCACTCTTGACTGTTGTAATCGTAATGTTCAACGCTCCAATAAGGTATCCCCATTTCGTAGACATCAGGATTGCTCCATGTTCCGCGAAACCATACGACTCCGTTTTTTCCGCCAACTGGCTCATAAACATTGTAGGGATGATTGCTTTCGTTCAAGTCGTATGCTATCCATACTTGATTATCCCAATAGCGGAATACAGAAGGTCCATCGCAACAACTGGTTATGACCCATATTTTTCCATCAACTGTCTCAAAAAGTGCAACTATTCCCGTAATTTCAAGAGTGCGTTCTAGTTCTGCACTGTAGGCATACGCATAACTTTCCCAATTCTTTCCATTATAGCGTAAAACGCCTCCCAAGAGGCCGGCAACCCACAAAGAATTGTCCTGGGCAATGAGCATTTGAGGTGGAATTGTTGCCATATCAAGGTTTGCCGGTAGCGTATGAGTTATCCAACGGTTGTCCGTAAGTTGCAAAACATCCCCCTCAAAAGTGGCAACCCACACTGAATCATCTGGGGCGACGAGCATATTAACGAGATTGTCGCGGATCAGGCTGTTTTCTACCGTGTCATATTCTTGTGTTTCTGGGTTGTAGTGCCACTGATAAATTCCGGCCGTGCTTGCAACCCACAGGTTGTTGTCTGTGTCAAAATCCAGGGCGCGGATGGTGCGTGCCACATCGAGTTCTTCGGGTATGGTGGGCGTGGGGCGCGGGGTTGCCGTGAGGCGCGGGGTGGGCGATGGTGTTACTGTTGGCGTCTCTGTGGGGACGATCGCCGTGGCGGTAGGGGCAGGTGAGGGGGCTTCGCTTGGTACAAAGGGCGCAGGTGAAGTGGCCGTGCAGCCAATGAGCAGCCCACCTACCAAAAGAAGTAGGCAGAACGTTTTTTGAAGTGCGGTGCGTTTCCAAATCATGATTGAACTCCTGTGTATGCCAGATATTCCAATCATAACACATTCAGCGCCAGGGCGCTTTCCCGGCGCTGAATGTGTCTGTTTTTACGCCTTCCGCACTATCGGCAGCCAGAACTCGCAATAATACTCAGGCCCACTCTCGCCGGGATAGTAGACTTCCATTTCTGGCGCGAGGGCGTGGACGTAACCTGAAGTGGGCAGCCATTCCATAAACGCAAACATCTCGGAAGCGACGATAGCGCCGGGAATTTCGCCGTGGCACTCGAAGACGGCCCATTGGGAGGCCGGAACCTGGTAGGATTCCAGGTCGGGGTGGGTGACGCCCGGCGGGACTTCGACGGCGACCATGTAGTAGAAGTCGCGGTTGGTCGGGTCGTTCTCCACGCGCGAGATGCCCAGCGTTTGGCCGTTCGTCTGCGGGCCGGGTTTCCAGCCGGTGAGGGACTCGAAGACGACGAGCACGCCGGCGGCGCGGCACTGTTCCCAGACGCGGCCAAAGTCGTCCTGCTCGGCGATCCAGCCTTTTTTGCCGAGCACGTCGAAGGCGGGGCGTTCGATGAGGCGATAGGCAACCATATCAATCTCCCTGCGCTTTCTCAAAGCGTTGTCTGACTTCATCCAGGGTAGGGGTTTCCACCTGTTGGTAAAATGTGAGATGGAATCCATTGAGGTCTTGAATGGACAGGGTTTTCCCGCCCCACAATTGGGCTTCCGGCGCGGGGCCGGTATAAATGCCGTTTTCGACGGTGGTAGTGTAAACGGCGTCTACGTCGTCCACAGCCATGAAGATCGTGAAGTTCGCGTGATCCTTGCCATAGTCGCCGGGATCTCCTGCAAACCGGCTCAGGTTGATCACGGTGGACAGTTCTTCCCCCTTTTCGACATCCTTGGTCACGTCGCGGGTGACGCTGCCAAAAAGGCAGCGCCCGTCTTTGTCGAAGGTATCGCTATGCACGCGCCACCCCAGCCGTTCGTACCAGGCCCCCGTTTCTTCGATGGAGGGTACGGTGAGAATGACTTCAATTTTATGAACGTTGTACATTGGGTTTCTCCTCAGAGAATAACAGGATTTACGGAATGATAGGATCAAAGCTCTGTTTTTGCTCAGTTGACCTGACACGTCGGGCAGAAGTAGATGCTGCCGCCGAGATATTGCTCTTTCTCGAATGGGGCGCCGCAGTTGGGGCATGGTTGGCCGACGCTTTTGCTGTGCAGGATGCGCCGGTAGCCGCCGGGTTGGCCGTACAAGTCCACTTCGTCGTTGCGCCCACCCTGGTCTATCATTTGACGCAGCGTGGCGCGGACGCTATCGTAGAGCGAGCGCCGCTCCGCCTCGCTCGTGGCGACGGCCTTGCGGCGGGGATGCAGCCGGGCGTGGAAGAGGATGTCTTGCAGGCAGCCGTTCCCCAGTCCCCACAGGCCCGGCTCACTGACGATGAAATACTTGAGGCTGGTTTTACTGTCCGGCGGCAACGGCGCGAACAACGCTTGGAAGTAGTCCCACGTAAAGGTGTCATCCAGCGGGGTGATGCGCTCCTGCTGAACGTGTGGATGGCTCCCAACTTCGGCGCGCGGCAGGAGAAACGTGTTGCCCCAACCGGAGATGGTGACGGTCAGGTACGCATCGCCCGCAAAGTGGACGAAGAGCTGGTGCTTCTTGGGCAGCGTGTGGTCGTCGGTGTGGAAGAGGATCCGCTCGCCGCCGCAGCCGAGGACCAGCGTGTGGTCCGCGCCGATTTCGGTGAGGATGGACATGCCATGCGCCGTGCTCCCGCCGACGGTCTGGCCCGCAAAAATCGCCGCGTATTCTTCGGACGTCCCGTTGGCGAAGGCGAACTTGTGCGGCGCGTTGCCCCGGTCGCCGGAAACGATCTGCTTGCCTTTAAGCGTGGCGTCCATTTGCCGCGCGATGACGATGGCTTCAGGTAGTTCGATCATAATCCCTCCGAAATTACAACTTGTTTCACGCAAAGGCGCAAAGACGCAAAGAAATAAAACTTTGGCGACTTGGCGTCTTTGCGTGAGATTTTTTACCGAATTTCCATGTGCAGCCCGATGATGTTGTTCGGTGAGGTGTCGCCCTCGAAGTGATAATACCACTCGCGGCACTCCGGGCCTTGCGTCAGGCCGGCATCTTTGATGGCCTGCATGAGCGCTGTGTAGGGTTCCTGGATGTGGGCCAGGCTGCCCCAGTAAAGCAGCGCGGCGCAGCGATAGGAGGGCAGCGTCGTCACTTGCGCTTCGCCCGCAGGCTGCGTTCCTGCTTTCACGGGGACGCCGACTTCCATCAGGTACATTTCCGGCGCGCTGGTGGGGTAGTAGCGGATGATCACGGGCGCGCCGTCGCCGACGTGGGCTTCGGCCTGCGCTGCTTCAAGCAGGGGGATCAGGCGGTTCAATTCTTCGTCCAGGTGCGCCATCACCGTCGGCGCGCTGGTGACGTGGAAGAACGGCTGTTCAGGCATGGTTTGCAGGCGCATTTGGCCGATGAGGTAGTCTACATCGGCGCTCATTTTGCCACCTTCTCACGGATGGGGATGTAGACGGCAGGGGACTCGTGCATCTCTCCCTCCGGCGGGTAATACTCGAAGTCCGCGCCGCCCGGCGGAAATTCGTAGGGTGAAGCCGGCAGCCAGGTGTTGTAGACGTACTGATAGGTCTTGCCGATCTCGCTCATGGCGCACGCGAACACGGCATACCGCGCCGCCGGCACCTGGCGTGCGATCACGCCTTCAGGCGTCGGGGCGTTGTCCGGCACGCGCATCCCGGCGACGTAGTTGGGGATGCCATCGCCGCCGCAGAACCACACGCCGTAGTACGCCTTGTCGGTGCTCAGGGCGAGCAGGGCTGTGTGATGCGGCATAAAGTCCTTTTCCCAGACCGCGTTAAAGTCTACTTTGTCCGGGGTACTATGGACAGTGACGCCCATAACGGTAAAAGCATTCAAGTCTACAAATCTGGGTTCCATCGTTTCCTCCTTTTTTAGATGGAGACGCATTTTGTTAGGCGCGGTTCGTTGACGGAATACGCACTACGCCCTACGGTATGGATTGGTTAACGCCCGGCACATCCGGCGTGATGCGGCGCACCTGGTTGAGCAGGCCCAGGGTATTCGGCCCGTAAAACTCGCCGTTGAGCGGGTTGACCATACCGCGCACGTTGTACATCAGTTCCAGGTTGGCAATCCGCTGTTCCGGCGTGACGACCATCGCGCTTTCGTCCATCGCTACGTGCTGCACGCGCCCCACGAACAAGTGCCACACGCTGCCTTCGTGCAGCGGACGATGCCAGGCGAGCTTGCATTCCACGTTGATGGCGCATTCAGCGATGCGCGGCGCCTGCACGGTTTGTGCTGCTTCGATGGTCAGGCCAGAATCAGCGATCTCGTCGTTGTCCGGCCCGTTGCAGGCGATGGTGGCGGAGCATTGCGGAAGCAGCTCAACCGAGGGGAAGTTGAGGCACCATTCACCCTCGCGCAGGATGTTGGCGTAGGTGTGCGTGGTGTTGAGCAGCGCCAGCAGCGACGAGTAGTGCTCGCCTTCGCCTACCAGGAAGCCCCATGAATGCAGGTTGGCGTTGGCCGCGCCATTGGCCTTTCGCGTAGTGACTAAAAAGATGGGGTTGGACACGGTGATGACGTATTCCAGCCAGGAAAAAACGTCATACTTGCCCGGCCAATCTTCAATCAGATAGGGTGGTCGCGTAATACCGATTTCGTGTTTCACTTTTATGCCCCTTGTGTCCCCTGGATATGGATCAAAAAGCGGCAGTTTTCGTCCCCCTGGATAATGGAGCTAAGCAGTTCAACCTCGACCGGTCGTTCCAGGAGCGTTTCAAAGAGTTGCCGATACCAACCGCAGGAGCAATAGCAGTAGGTGGGTGAGAAAGGTTCTGTTGACTTGTTCACCGAGCCGCAGTAGCAGTGATCGTACAGCGCGTGGATCATGGCCCCTTCCCGCCGCAAGTGCCCGCCGCCGAGGTGCGCCTGGTTCAATTGCGCCAGCATGTCGTCCATGTCGCGTGCGGTTTTGGCGAGTTGGCGGGCTTTATCGAGGATGCTGGTTCCGATACACCGCCTCCCGCAGGTTTCCATGATGGTCTGGCGGGTGGGGATGTCCACGGCTTGATCCAGCGCGTCCATCATTCCCTTGACGCAGCGGGCCTTTTGCAACGGCGTCGTCAGCGTTGGGTAGGCGTCACAGGCTTGCGCTAATCCTTCTTTGGTTGCTTCACCGACGCGCTCTTCGATGGCTTCTTGAAAAACTTGTGGCCTGAATGGCATGACGTTCCCTCCTCTAAAAATAGGCCGCTAAAGCGGCAGGCTACAAAGGGTGTTTTCGCGGGAACGTCATGC
>DAOUGD010000219.1:0-12513 GCA_034429475.1 Anaerolineae bacterium | reverse complement strand
CCCCCTCTCCCCCTCCCCCTCCTGCCTCGACGCGCAAGAACTGGCGATGTTGGAGACGAATATTGACGACCTCAACCCGGAGATTTACGAGTACGTGATGGGGCGGCTGTTTGACGCGGGCGCGCTGGACGTGTTTTTCGCGCCGATTCAGATGAAGAAGAACCGCCCGGCGACGCTGCTGCGCGTGCTCTGTCGCCCCGATGACGTGCCGACGATGACGGCGATCTTGTTTGCGGAGACGACGACGTTGGGCGTGCGGGAGCAGCGCGTGCAGCGGCACGCCCTGCGCCGCGAGTCCCGGACGGTGACGACGCCCTACGGCGAGGTGCGCGTCAAAGTGGCGACTCTGGGCGACGGCGCCGCGAAGGCCGCGCCGGAGTACGAGGATTGCCGACGGCTGGCGGCAGAGCACGGCATTCCCTTGCGCGAGGTGTATCGTGCGGCGGAACACGCGGCGGAACACGCGCTGCGGCGCTGACGCTGCCTCATGACATGCTAACCCGAACCCGTTCGGGACTTCGCGCGGCTCTTTTGCTGGTGGGGCTGGCGATCTTCGGCTGCATTCTCCCCACGCCGTCCCGCCCCACGCCGCCGCCTGCCGAATCGCCCACGCCGACGTGGGGGGCGATGACGTTGTTTTCGCCGCAGGCCACGCCGATGTCGCCGCTGCCTACGCCGGTGTCGCCGCTGCCGACGCCCACGCCGCTGCCCGGTTCGGCCCCGTTGCCGGTTATCCCGGCAACGCGGGTGTTCTTGCCGCTGGTGTTTGCCGGGCGCGCTTCGTTGACGCCAACGCCCGCGCCGACGCCGGTTCCCCCGACGCCGGTTCCACCCCCCACGGCGACGCCGTTGCCGCCGGCCATCTTCAAGCCCTCCTTTGGTGTGCAAATCGATCCCAACGCCAACGACTTGTCACAGGTGTTGCGCTGGGCGCAGGGGATGGGCTGCGGGTGGATCAAGGTGCAATTGGAATGGGGAATGGTGGAGGAGCGTCCCGGAGAGTATCGCTGGACGGAACTGGATCGGCTGGTGGGGTTGAGCAACGAT
Organism: Anaerolineae bacterium; assembly: GCA_034429475.1. Lineage (GTDB taxonomy): Bacteria > Chloroflexota > Anaerolineae > B4-G1 > SLSP01 > JAKQHY01. The sequence continues at coordinate 11,466 of DAOUGD010000219.1, read as the reverse complement.
TTCAACTTCAATCTGCTGATCAGTGTGGTGGACGCGCCGGCCTGGATGCGCGAGGCGGGGGGCGTCAGCGGGCCGCCGCAAAATCCCGCCGACTTCGGGACGTTTATGGGCGCGCTGGCGACGCGCTACGCCGGGAGAGTCGCGGCCTACGAGCTGTGGAACGAGCCGAATCTGGCGCGCGAGTGGCACGGGGCGACGCTCAGCGCGGCGGAGTACGTGACGTTGCTGGCGGCGGGCAGCCAGGCCGTGCGGCAGGCCGATCCGCAGGCGCGCGTCATCAGCGCGGGGCTGGGGGTGACGGGCATTGACGACGGCGTGGCCGCGATTGACGACCGCCGCTTTCTCCGCGAGATGCTGGCAGCGGGGGCCGGGCAATGGGTGGATGGGATCGGCGTGCATCCCTATGGGTACGGCAATCCGCCGTGGGAGCGGGCCGCCGATGCGACGCACAAGACGACGGGGTGGAACGAGCATCCCAGCTTCTTCTTCCTGGATACACTGGAAGATTATCACGCCCTCATAGTCGCCGCCGGGCTGGACTTGTCGGTGTGGCCGACAGAGTTCGGCTGGCCGGTGGCCGAGGGCATCCGTTCCAACAACTTGCCGCCGGATTTCCCGTACCCTTACGCCGCCTGGCTGACCGAGCAGGATCAGGCCGATTATCTGACCGGGGCGATGGGGTTGATCCAGGAGCGACCGTGGGTAGGGTCGTACTTCTTATGGAATTTGAACATGAGTGTGGTGTGGGGGAAGGAGCGCCCGGAGGCGTTGTACAGCCTGATCCGAGTGGACACGGCTTATCGGCCAGCGTACATCGCGTTAAGAGTACATCCATAGCCTGTTGAAGGGACATGGTCCCAAAAGCATAGCGGCGCGATCTTCGGGATCGCGCCGCTGTGTTTTGTGAAGGGCAATATGGAAGGGTTATTTCTTGGGGGCGGATTTCTTCCCCAATTCGGCGAGTAGCACCTGCAATCCCGCCTTGTCCCCTTCGAGCAGGAGGCGGGCCTGTTGCGGCCAGGTGGCGAGGTGGCGCGGGCGGAGACCGCTTTCCTCAAGCAGGACACGAATTTCTTCCGGCTTGAGCGCGGCGAGTTGTTCAAAGATGAAGATGCCGGCGGTGTTGAGGATCACCTCGGTCTTCGGGCCGATGCCCCAGATGAGGGTAAGGTTGTCGGGCGTGACCAGGGCGCGCTCTTCGATTTCGGCGGGCGCTTCCTCTTCCTCCTCCATCGGCCCGGCGAAGGAGAACGCGCCGCCGGCGGCCTCGCTGCGCCAGCGATAGTCGTTCTGCGCGGCCTGGCGGAAGTCTTCCTGCACGCCGCCCCTGTCGCTGATCTGCCATTGGTCGCCGTGCCAGCGATAGAGCAGGCCGCAGCGCACCTGCTGCGCGTAGGGCGTCTGGTTCCAGTTGTCGAGTTCTTTAAAGATTTCGCGCACGACGCCGGTGTTGGAGTTTTCCCAGCCCTGGTCGCGGTCACAGTTGGGGGCGCCGGAGGCGCGGCAGATGTGGTTCATCTCGGTGATGTAGATCGGCACATCGCGCCACTTGCCGGGGATGCGCTCCAGGAACAGGCGGTAGGTCTGGAAGTCGAAGAAGTGATCGTGCAGCGGGTTGCTCGGATCGCCGCCGGCGAAGCGGTCCAGGCCGGTGACGCGCTTGGGGTCCGGCCCGTGCAGGTAGGCGTGCAGGATGACGCCGTCCAGGGCCTCGATGGCCTTCATCATCCGGTCGTAATACTCCAATGGGCGCATCGGCTGGCCGGTGAGCTTCCACGGCATATAGTTGTAGGGGTCAATCGCGCCGGGGCAGACGATGGCGTTGGGCAGCACGGCCTTGATCGCGCGGTAGGTCTTGTTGAACGCTTCCGCGTAGCGTTCCGGCGTGATGTGCTCGGTGGGGTGGTCGAAGCCGCCGGGATGCTCGCGGGGATTGTTCTGCTCGTTGGCGATCTGGATCGTCCAGGTGTAGTCCTCCGGCGCCAGCTCCGGCCGCTTGAGGAACAGCTCCACCCAGCGCGCGGCGGCGGCGGCGAAGTCGTCGTAATAGCGGGATTCGGGCAGGGTGCCGCCCGGCTCGTAGCCGTGATTCAGCCGCACGATGACGCCGTAGCCCTGCTGCACCCACTCCCAGAAGAACGCGCGGATGTCGTTGTTCGGCCCGATGCTGGACGCGGTGCGCCCGCACTGCTCCGTGAAGAAAATCCAGCCGGGGTTGCTGTAGAGGGAGCGAATTGGCCCTTTGGAGTGCGGGTCGTCCACGATGGAGACGGCGTGGATGCCGTAGATGTAGGGCGAGACGCCCTTGGGGACGTCGGTGCGGGTGACGCGCTGGCGTTTGTCGTCCTGGGTAGGATGGCGCACGAACCACGCGGCGACGTAGCCTTCGCGGTGGGCGGGGGTGCGCACTTTGATCCACTGATCTTGCTGGGCGATTTTGCGCCCGGTGTCCACGGGGCCTTCCAACGATTTGAGCGGCGTGCGGTGCGGCACCCACCAGACTTCTTTGAAGTTGACGCCGGGACCTTCGCGCAACTTCAGCCCAAATTCCGGGCTTTCGACGACGACCCACTCGGTGGGCTTGCCGGTGGTGGGCTGCGGGATGACCGGCTTGGCGACGGCGGTTTGCAGTTTGAGATACCACGCGGCGGTGTAGCCCTGCTGCCCGCCGGGTTCCTGCACTTTGAGCCACTGGTTCTGCTGACCGATCTTGCGTTTGACGTCGGCCTCCGGTTCCAACGCCTTGATGACCGTTCCATGCGCCATGAGCGCGACCTGCGCGTGTTCGACGCCGGGGCCGCTGCGCAGTTTGAGCGGCGTTTCGGGGCTGTCTACTTCGACCAGGGTGATGGTGGGCGGGGCGACCGGTTTGATCGGCAGGGCGGCGCCGGCGGGAGGTTGCAAATACCACGCGGCGGTGTAGCCGACTTTGTTGCCGGGGGTGCGCACCCACAGCCATTGCCCCTGTTGGCCGAGTTTGCTGCGGGTGATCGCTTCTTCTTCCAGGGAACCGAGCATGGCCTTATCCGCCACCTGTTCCACCATGCCACCGCCGATGTGGGGCGCGTCGCGCACGTTCAGCGAGCCAACCTCGGGGCTGTTGACCTGCACCTGCATAAAGGGCTGCGCGGGGGGCGTCGGCTGCGTCGGTGGGACGTTGGGTTTAAATGGGTCCAGGAACGGGGTAGGGTCAATGAGGTCGTGGGGGTAGTCGGTCTCGCGGTTGGCGGTGGCGTTTTTCTTCTTGAGACTGAAGTGCAGGTGCGCGCCGGCGGAGTTGCCGGTATTGTCGGCCAGGCCGATGATCTGCCCGGCTTTGACGGCTTGACCGCGCACGACGACGACTTCCTGCAAGTGGGCATAGATGGTTTCGTACCCTTCGGCGTGCTGGATGCGCACCTGGTTGCCGTAGGGCTTGTTCATCTTGTCCGTGTCGCCATCCAGCCGTACGTCGCTGATGAAGCCGTCGGCCACCGCGTAGATTTCACTGCCGTTGGGCGCCTGGAAGTCAATCCCCTCGTGCCCCGGCAGGCCGAATTTCCGGTAAACCTCAGGGCGCTCGCGGAACTTCTGGGTGATGATCCCGTACTGGGTGGGCCACTTCATACGAAAAGCCATAGAATCCTCCTTTCAAGGAATGAATTGGGTGATTAGGGATTGGGGACGAAGGCTCAAGGCGCACATTTGAACCATCTTCTCCCATCCTTGCTTAAATTTTGTTGGGTAGCATGTTTGACTCCCCTGAAAAAACCACTCATAGATAAGCAATTTGGAACTGGCATCATCAGAGACCCTTCACTCCATCCCGGAACAACACTGGGATTCCGTTCAGGGTGACGTATCCCGTCATTCTGAGCGTTGTTTGCGAAGAATCTCAGGCGACTCAAGGTAAGAGTCAGGGGCGATTGTGCCAAGTTTAACTCGTTTTCTATAAGGACACAAAGGATTTTAAGGCACGAATTAACAAAATTCTACACGACTGAGGTTTAAAGTGAATAATTTTAAGCCTTACCCGAATTTTCTTCGTGTCTTTTGTGTTCTTTGTGGTTAGTCCTCTTTTTTTCAGGAGAGTCATGTTTAGTATAGAGGGATATAATAGAGAAGTCAATGAAGACGGATTAGGGGAGGTCAGTCATGCTTGTCAATGTAAAATTATTTGCTACCTTACAGCAGCGTTATTGGCCCGATGTGCCGGCGGGACAGGTCGTTCCTGTTGAACTGCCAGAAGGCAGCACGATCGCCGATCTGATTCGGCGACTGAAGATTCGGGAGAACGAGATCAAGGTCACGTTTGTGAACGGTCGTGCGCGCGCCGAGCTGTGTCGGTTGAAGGACGGCGATGAGGTGGGCATTTTTCCGCCGGTGGGGGGTGGGTAAAAGGGGGACACAGTTTGTCTGATGACGTTTTTCGATGGGTTACGCATAACCTCTTCCGCCTGCGGCGTTGTTGGTGGAGGAAATGGCGTGGGGCCAGAAATCGTCGCGCCGGGGGGCGGCGCTAATTTGAGTTAAAATTTGGATTGACGCACTAAAGAATCGGACTATAATGTCAACTGGAAGTTCTTCTTATACGAGCCTGGAGGCCCAGCGGTATAAGCCGAGCAACACTATCTGCCGATAGCGTCTCTACTAAAACTTATGGATGCCGCCGAGTCCTGTTATACAGGAGGGCGGTTTTTTGTTGCAAGAGGGATGGTATGCGTGAAGAAACGGTCAGTCGTATTTTAAATGTAGAGCGAGACGCCACGCTGTTATACGAAGACGCGCGGCGGGAAGCGGCGCAGGTCGTCGCGGCGGCCCAGGCGGCGGTGGCGCAGCAGCGCAAGCAGGCGTTGGCGGCGGCGCGGCAGCAGGCGGCGCAGATTTTAGCACAGGGGCGGCAGGCGGCCGACAGTCAGCGCGCCGATGTGATCGCGCACGCCGGCGCCGACGCGCAAACCCTGGAAACGGTCAGCGCGCGGCACTTCGAGGAGGCCGTGACGTTGGTGTTGGACAAGACGACAGGGCGCGCATAACCGGTGGCTCTTATGTCCACGATGGCGTATGCTCAGATTCAGGCGGTCACGCGCGCGTTGTATTCGCAAATGCTGTCGGCGGAGGAGTGGAATACGCTTATCCACGCCCCGGATTTCGACGCGGTGCTGGGCGAGTTGGGCAAAACGGTGTATGGCGCGTACCTGCAAATGGATCGCCGGATGCTCACGCCGCGCCGGGTGGTCTATCAAAGTAAGCGGTATTTGGCTGACCGGTATACCAAACTCATTCAGTTGGCTCCAGAGCGGGCGGCGCAGTTGATCCGTTTACTCTGGCGCTCCTACGAAGTGGATAATCTGAAGGCGACGCTGCGCGGGATCGAAACCGGGACGCCGTGGGAACAAATTCTCTTTCTCCTGTCTCCGATTCCAGCTCACGCGCCACTATCGCTGGCCGATATGGAGATGATGGCTCACGCCGGGGAAGTTGTGCGGGCCATCGAGCGTCTAAAGGACACGGTGTACTACGACACCCTTTCCCATGCGCTGGAACGGTATCAAAGCGAGCATAATCTATTTCCCCTGGAAGTCGCCCTCGATCTGACTTACTACCGCGAACTCTGGGCAACCATCCAACGCCTGCCGGCGCGCGACCGCGACTACGCGCTCCGCACGGTGGGGGTGGGGTTGATGGCGGATAATTTGTTGTGGGCTTTGCGTTATCGTATCTACCATAAACTTTCGGGAGAAGAAATTATCAACTACACGTTGTCTTTCGACCCACGAGTGACGGATACAGACATTCGGGCCATCGCGGCGAGCGACCGGCCCGGCGAGGTGATCGCCCGGATTTTCCCGGAAGTCGCTGCGCAGATACCGGATAATTTGGCCGCCGGGACGCAAGGGCTGCGCCAGCTCGAGTTGGTTTTGCAGCGTTATGTTGTTAAATTGTGCCGAGGGGTGTTTGTGGGGGATCCTTTCCAGATCGGGATCCCGTTGGCCTATTTACAATTGATGGAACATGAGATTCGGGATTTGACCACGCTCATTGAAGCCAAGGCATCCCAGCTTCCGCCGAGTGTGTTTATGGCACAGTTGGAATTGTATATTCCTTTTGAGCGGGCATGATACAGGGGTAGCGTCAGGACTTTATAGGTGAGGCAAATATGTACCAGGCTCGGTTGATGCGTAAAGTTGAATTAGTGGTCCCGGAGACAGACGTTATTGCGGTGACGGAAGCGCTGGCGGCTTCCGGCGTTTTCCATTTGGCTGCCTCTGAGTTTCTGGGAGATGAAGCGCTCTTTGACGCCGATAGCAAGTGGCATACCTGGACCACGACGTTTACTTCCCTGGAACGGCGGATTATGACCGTGATTGAGGCGCTAGGGGCGGACGTTGGCGCGCCGCCGGAGATGGCGCACTTGATCGAGCCGGACGTCGCGCAGCGGGACATTGAGCATTTGGAACAGGAAATCGAGGCGCCGCTGCATGACCTGGAGACCGCCCAGCGCCGCCTGACCCAGTTGGAACGGTATCTGACCCAATTGGACCCCATCCGTGACCTGGAAATAGACCTGGGAACCCTGCGCAAATTGCGCTATACCTACGTGCTGTCGGGCATGATTCCCACGTCCAACATTGAGCGGCTGCGCAGCAGCTTGGAGCATGTCCCCTTTGCGTTGACGATCCTGCGCCGCGAGGAGGCCCTGTCCGTCGTCGTGCTTTTCGGCTTACAGCGCGACGCGCAAATTCTCGACCGCGCGGCCCGTAGTGCGTACCTGAACCCGCTCAAACTGCCGGAGACGTACCGTGGCACCCCCGCCGCTGCTATCACGTCGCTGCAAGCCGGCATCGAGCGCACCCGCCAGCACATTATCGAGGGCCAGGCGGCGCTGGTGCGCCTGCGTGGTCTGTACATTCGCCGGCTGCGCCATCTGTGGTGGCGCGTGCGCGCCAGCCGCAAACTTGTGGAGACGATTCTGCAATACGGGCGGCTGCGGTACACGTATTTGATTGCCGGTTGGGTGCCGATGTCCAAAGTGGACTTGCTCAAGCAGCAGTTGGGCGGCGCGTCCCAAAATATCAGCATCGAAGTCACTGCCCCTAAATGGGAAACCGCGCCGCACAGTGCGGAGGGGGCCGCCGAGTCTGAAGAGATTCCGGTGGTCATGGAAAATCCCCCACTCATCCGCGCTTTCCAGGGGTTAATCACCACCTACGGATGTCCCCGCTATGGGGAACTGGACCCCGCCTCTATCGTCGCGCTGACCTTCCCCCTCATCTTTGGGATTATGTTTGGCGATGTGGGGCACGGGATTTTGCTCGGATTGGCCGGGCTGTTTCTTGCTCATCAGAAGCGGATACGCGCGCTGCGCAGTTTTGCGAATATGGGGGTGATTGTGGCCTTGTGCGGCCTTTCCGCCACCGTGTTTGGGTTTCTCTACGGCAGCGTTTTCGGTTTTGAGGACGTCCTGGAACCCTTACTGCTGCGTCCCCTGGAAGACATCATGGATATTTTGCTTCTCAGCGTCGGAATGGGTGTGGCGTTGCTTAATGTAGGGATGATCTACAATATGATCAATAACGCGCTGGCGAAACATTGGGGGCGGGTGTTGTTTGACCGCAACGGGTTGGCCGGTATCGTGTTTTACTGGTCGTTACTGGGCATCGCGGCGAATATGTTTATCGCCGATTTTCCGATCTCAATCGTCGCGTTGGAAGTGACCACCTTCCTCTCCGGCGCTGTGGTCACTTTTGCTACGCTGTTGGAGCGTCTGTTGGAAGGCAAGCGTCCGCTGGTAGAAGATTGGGGTACTTATCTGATGGAGGCGTTTTTCGAGCTGTTTGAGACGGTGATTGGCCTGTTGAGCAACACCCTGTCGTATGTGCGGATGGGGGCGTTTGCCGTCGCGCACGGTGCCCTGAGCCTGGTGGTGTTCATCATCGCCAATATCGTCAGCCCTGGGCACAGCTTGAGCTATTGGCTGGTGGTGATTTTGGGCAACCTCTTCGTCATCGGCTTTGAGGGGATGATCGTCGGGATTCAAACACTGCGTCTGGAGTACTACGAATTTTTCGGCAAGTTCTTTGCCGGCGGCGGTCGGCGGTATCATCCGCTCTCGTTGATTCCCGGTCAGCAGCGCAAACCTTGAGTATGCGGTTGCCCCAATTTTATGAGTAGATTGAGCATATTAGGCAGATTTTGAGTGTAATTCAGGAGGAATTTGAAATGACTTTAATCTTTGTCGCTTTGATAGCCGGACTGTTACCGTTAATTCCGGGACTTATCTTCACCGCCAAAAATCACAAGTCGCCGGTGCAATTCACCCGCAACCTGACGGTGGGCTTGAAAAGTATCAACCTGGCGCTTGCCCTCGCTACTGTCGGGTTGGGCCTGGTGTTGTTTTTCGCGCCCGGTCTGGCCCTGGCCTCCGGCCTGCCGCAAGCGGAGGCCGCCGACCCCTACGCCTCCATCGCGGCGGCCATCGCCGTCGGCGTCGGCTCGATCAGCGCGGGCTTCGCCGTGAGCAGCACCGGCGCCGCTGCCATCGGCGCCATCGCCGAGAAGCCGGACGTCTTCGGGCGCGCGTTGATCTTCGTCGGCCTGTCGGAAGGCGTCGCCATCTACGGGTTGATCATCGCCTTCATTATCCTGAACCGGTGAGGAGAAATGAGTAAGAAGAAATGAGTAATGAGTGAGTTTACCCATTACTCATTACTCATTACTCATTACTTATGAAAGTCATCGTCATCGGCAGTCAAGAGGCGGTGTGGGGGTTCTCCCTCGCCGGCGTGGACGGCAAGACGGTCCGCACAGGGGAGGAGCTGTTGGAGACCCTCGATGCCGTGTTGGCGGACAAGCGTGTGGGGATCGTGTTGGTGACGGAGGACGTCGCCAACCTGGCCCGCCGCGCCGTTGACCAGCGCATCGCGCGCAGCACGACGCCGCTCATCGTGGAAATCCCCGGCCCCGGCGGGCCGGACCCGGAGCGCCCGCCGCTCAGTGAGATCATTCGTCAAACAATCGGAGTAAAGATATGAGTCCGCAGCAAGGGAATATCCAGGCGCTGGAAAATGCTATCATGGCCGAGGCTCGCCGCGAGACGCGCCAAATCCTGGAGGAGGCCCGCCGGCAAGCCGAGCAACTCAAACTCGAGGCGCAGTTGGCGCTGGACGCCGAATGTGAGGCGATTGTCCAGCAGGCCCAGGAGGAGGTAACGGCGTTGCAGGGGCACGCCGGGGCGGCGGCCCAATTGGAGGCGCAGTCCCTCAAATTGCAACGCCGCGAACAACTGCTGTCCAGTGTTTTCAGCGCCGCCCGGCAAAGAATCGCGGACGTGCCGCAGTGGCCCGATTACGGCGACATTGTGCGGCAACTCATCCAGGAGGCTGTCGCGCAACTCAACGCGCCTGAACTTCAGGTGCGCGCCGATGCAGCGACGCAGGCATTCTTGACCGAGGCTGTGTTAGCTGAGTTGAGCGCGGTTTTGCAAGTGAAACTCTCATTGGGTGAGCCACTGCCGCAGGGCACCGGCGTGCTGGTGGAGACGCCCGACGGACGCCGTCGCTACGACAACACCCTCGAAACGCGGCTGACGCGGATCACAGAATCGCTGCGCACCAACGTGTACAACTTGCTCCGGGGAGATACGCGATGAGCGAGGCTTTGACCGGTCACCCTATCGGCGAAATCGTGTGGATCAACGGCCCGGTGGTGCGCGCGCGCGGGTCCCAGCAGATCGGTATGCTGGAAATGGTCGAGGTCGGCGCCGAACACCTGATCGCGGAAGTCATCGGCCTGGAACGCGACGTGATGACCCTGCAAGTCTACGAGGAAACGTCGGGGTTGCGGCCTGGCGCACCGGTCTACGGGACGGGCGCGCCGCTCTCCGTGGAATTGGGGCCGGGGCTGCTGCAAAGCATCTTCGACGGGATTCAGCGCCCCCTGCCGGTGTTGGAACGTCGCACGGGCGTTTGCATCGGGCGCGGCGTCAAGACTACACCGCTCTATCGCGGGCAAAAATGGGCGTTCACACCGGTCGCCGAGGCCGGGAAAGTGCTTCAGGAAGGCGCGATCCTGGGCGTGGTGCAGGAGACGCCGCTGATTGAGCACCGCATTATGCTCCCGCCTACCACGATGTCCGGGCGGCTGACGTGGATCGCGCCGGCGGGCGAATACACCATCGAAGAACCCATCGCGCATCTGGAGACGGCATCCGGCAAGCAATCCATCGCCATGCTGCGGCGCTGGCCGGTGCGCCGCCCGCGCCCCTACCGCCGCCGCCTGCGCCCCAGTGAGATGCTTGTCACCGGGCAGCGCGTACTCGATACCTTCTTCCCGCTGGCGAAGGGCGGCAGCGCCGTCATCCCCGGCGGGTTTGGCGCGGGCAAGACCATCACCCAGCAGCAGATCGCCAAGTGGAGCGACGCGGACATCGTGATTTACATCGGCTGCGGCGAGCGCGGCAACGAGATGACGGACGTGCTGCAAGAGTTCCCCAAGCTGATCGATCCCGACAGCAAGCACCCGCTGATGGAGCGCACGATTCTCATTGCAAACACCTCGAACATGCCCGTCGCCGCCCGCGAGGCCAGCATCTACACCGGCATCACCCTGGCGGAATATTACCGGGACATGGGCTACCACGTCGCGGTGATGGCAGACTCTACCTCGCGGTGGGCCGAGGCGCTGCGCGAGATTTCGGGCCGGCTGGAAGAAATGCCCGCCGAAGAGGGCTACCCGGCCTACCTGGCGGCGCGGCTGGCCGAGTTCTACGAGCGCGCCGGGCGCGTCGTCACCCTCAACGACCGCACCGGCTCGGTCAGCATCATCGGCGCGGTCAGCCCGCCCGGCGGCGACTTCTCCGAATCGGTCACGCAGCACACGAAGCGCTTTGTGCGCTGCTTCTGGGCGCTGGATAAATCGTTGGCCTCCGCCCGGCACTTCCCTTCGGTGAACTGGTTGGATAGTTACAGCGAATATGTGGACGAAATCGCCGGCTGGTGGCGCGAGCAATCTACGGATAAAGCGTTGGACTGGCAAACCCTGCGTAACACGGCCCTCGCCATCCTGCAACGCGAGAACCAGCTCCAACAGATCGTCAAACTGGTCGGGCCGGACGCCCTGCCAGACGACCAACGGCTCATTCTCGAAACGGCGCGGCTGTTGCGGGAGGGCTTCTTACAGCAGAACGCGCTCGATCCGGTGGACTCCTATTCGGTCAGCCAGAAGCAACTGCTGATGTTGGACTTGATCCTGCACTTCCACGCGCGGGCGATCCGCATTGTGGGGAAGAACTGCCCCATTTTCGTGCTGCACGAGTTGCCGGTGATCAACCGCCTGGTGCGGATGAAAAATACGATTGCCAACGAACACTTGGAAAAATTCGCGGAGATCCGCAGGATCTTGGACGAGCAGTTGGATAAAGTGGAAAAAGATTACGCCTAAAGGCGGGGATTAACGGGTATTTTTTCGCAGGCGGGCGTAGCCCGC
>DAOUGD010000218.1:0-3712 GCA_034429475.1 Anaerolineae bacterium | reverse complement strand
GGGGGCGGGGGGGGGGGGGGGGGCGCGGGGGGCGGGGGGGGGAGGTGTAGGGTAACGGTGAGGGTTTGGGAGATGTCGGCGTAGTTGTGGACGAGGGCGGAGAGCAGCACTTCATCGCCGGCGGTGAGGATGCGCGGCAGGATGGGACGCACGACAACGTCCTGCCGGGTGATGATGTTGAGCTTCGCTTCGCCGACTTGCGTGTCGGTCGTGACGGCTTTGGCCGTCAGCCGCCAACTGGTGAGCGAATCCGGCAGTGCGAGGGTGACGGTGAGCCAGCCGTCCGCGTCGGTGCGCAGGGCGGGGAACCAGGCCGCCGTGTCGGGGAAGTCGCTGCGGGGATTTTCGGCCAGGTTGCCTTCTCCTCCTCCGCCGCCCCTGCCATCCATAAACAGTTCGCGCAGGAGTGCGAGGGCGTCGTAGGTGCGGACGATGTGCTGCCGAGGGGCGTAGAATGTCTCGTGTAGCGGGCCGGAAAGCTCCTCGCTCAGGGCGAAGATGGCCTCGTCCACCAGCGCGAGCGAGACTTCCGCCTGCACCGGGCGGCTCAGGGCGTCGGTGACGCGCACGGCAAACGTCGCCGACTCACGCGGGCCGTAGGTCGGCTTGTCCGGTGTGAGCGTGACAGTGAGCCTCTTGTCGGTCACAGGGACTTGCAATTCGACGGTAGCGACGTACAGTTGCGCGTCTGGTCGGCTTTGATACCAATTGTACCCTTCTGTCTCCGTGAAAGCGCGCAGCGCCTGCCAGGCGTTGACGGTGACGAAGACGTTGGGCGCGTCGTCGGCCTGGATGGGGACGTCCACCAGGGTCGCGGGCGCGGTCAGCTCGATGACCTGCTCGCGGCGCGTCGTGCCGCGCTCGAAGGTGAGCAGCGCCGGGCCGCTGAACGCGGATTCGATGACCACCTTTGCCGTGTCGCCGGGGGCGTAGGTCTCGCGGTCGGCGTCAATTTGGAGCTGGCTGCTGCGTCCATACCAGCGCCGGCTGAGGGTGCTGTAAGCGAACACGTAGGTGCGGCAGGAAATGGCATTCCCCAGCGCATCTTTGCCTTCCGCGCGCAGTTGGTAGAAGCCCGCTTCCTCAACCGTGAAATCCAGGCTGGCCTGGCCCGCGTCGTCGGTGGTCAGTGGGGTGGATTGTATTACCTGGCGGTAATCCCCGCCATCCCAACGGCGCAGGGTCAACGCTACCTCGCGGTTGGCGACCGGCGCGCCGTCAATGTCCGTCACCTGCACTTTCAGGGTGAAGGCTTCATTCGGCTTGTGCAAATAGCCGCCCGTGTCGAGCGCGATGCGTTCCAGAGCGTTGTAGACTTCGACGGTCGCAAAGCTGCTTACCGTCTGGTTGCTGCCGTCGTTGACTGTCGCTTCGACGCCCCACACGCTGCGCTGGAGACTGCTGCGCCAGTCCACCGATTGCCAGTTTGCGCTATCTTGGGGATGCCAGCGGAACGTATACACGCCATTGCTCTCTGTTTTACCTTCTGCCAACGGGCCGCCATAGGTTCGATGCCAGATGTATTCCCCTTCACTGCCTCTATCCCACCAGGAACGCTCATTAAATTGGAAGAGTATGACCTCGACACTCGCGCCCGCCACCGGTTCGCCGAAGTAATACGCGCTGGTCGTGGTGAAATTAAGCGTTTCGCCCAGGATAATGCGCTGCGGGAACGGCGCAAACGTGACGGCGTAATCCGGCTTGCGGTAGTCCTCCACTTTGAATATCTGCCGGTGAGTTTCGCCGCTCACTGATACCTCGACGGCATACTCCCCAAGCATCGCGCCATCGGCCAGGGTGAACGTCCCGGAAAGCGTCCCGAAGGCGTTGAGCGGCAAGTCCGTGAAGGTCTGGACCACATTGTTGCGCGCGTCGCGGATGCGGAGGGTGACAGGTGCGTCTTCCGGCGGGAGGCTTAACACGGCGTCGGCGTCGCGGCGGATGATGGTTTTGAAGAAGACAGTCTGCCCCGGCTTGTAGATGGGGCGGTCGGTGTAGAGGTAGACGGCGTAATCCTGCGCTTCCGGCGCGGTTTCCCACCACGCCCACCACTGCGTGCCGCTCGTACGCCACTCGTCCGTCAGTCCGGCGGCGGTGATATCGTCGCCTTGCCGCGCGATGACGAGGTAGGGCGCGAGGTCGCGGGTGACGTCGGCGCGGAAGACGCCGTTCGCGTTACTGACGCCTTGCGCCACCGCCGCGCCGCCGCGCGTGTAGACACCCACTTCGGCGCCCGCCACGGGCGCGCCGCCCGCCTGGACGCCGGTGACTGCGGTAGTGGCGGCAATGTCCGTCACCCAGGCCACGATCTGCCCTTCGGCCTGCTTGAGGGTGAGTGTGTTGCGCGTCAACACGAGGATGAGCTGGTCGTTGACGTAGCCGGATTCCAGGTTGAGGAGGTAGAGGCCGGGCGGGACGTCATCCGGGATCACCAATTGCTGAATCCCGGAGTAGTTGCTCTTCACCGGGCGGCCCAGTTTGGCGGCATTTCCCCCCCTGAAAATAGCCTCAGCGGATTGAACGGATTGAACGGAAAAATGTCCGTTAAATTCCGTTGAATCCGTTGAGAGAATTCTTCTCATCCAGTCGCTGGTGAAATATCGGTTAATGGTGAATCCTCTGAAGTACGGCTGAAGCTCCGGCGACCACTGCTTGACCGGGGTTGTTCCTTCGGTGCTGATGGGGCGGTTGAATTCCCACCCCGCCGCGCCCCGGAAGCCGGAGGCGTAGCGGTCGAGAAATTGTTCCAGGGTGAGGCGGTAGAGCGACACAGTCACAGTCGGCGTGTCCTCGGCCGACACCACGAACTGCACTGCGCGGCGACCGTCGGCGTCCACCACCTGCGCGTTCGGGCCATAGCCGAACGTTGCCACTCTGAGCATCCGGGCGGTGCTGAACGCCCAGGAATACGGTTTGCCGAGCAACGTTTCGCCGTGCGCGCCGCGCGCTCCCGTCCCGATGGTGACGGTGTAAGTAGCAAACTCGTCCAGGTAGCCCTGATCCGGCGTGAAGATCAGGGTGGTTTCATTCCACATGACTGCGCCTGTGACGGGCGGGGTGAAACTGAGGGCGGCGGCCGTGGCGGCCCTGTCCATCGGGCGGTCAAAGGTGATCTGCACGGGCGTCGCCGGGTGAATGTCAACGGCCCCCTTGCCCGGCGATACGGCCACCAGCGGCGGCGGGGAGGTAAACATGAGCGGCGGCGGTGGTTCGAGGCTGTCGCCGTTGGCGTCCAGGAACGCACCGGCAAAGTTCAACGTGAAATCGGTGTGGGCGGGCAGGGTGAAGGTCGGCGTGAACGTCAGGATGTCGCCTGTCGGGTTCCAGGTCATTGTCCCGGAGATGATCGGGTTGAAGGACAGGATTTTCTCCACGCTGGCCGGATTCAGCGGGTAGTCAAAGTACACCACGATAGGGCGGGCGCGGTTCTGCAAGTCCGGGCCGGTGAGGACGCTCACCACCGGTCGCGTTCTGAGCATCCAGAGATATTTGTGAATGAGTGGTGTGCCGTCCACATCCACTGCGCTCGCCGCCAGGGTGACGGTGTACGCGGTGGCCGGCGACAGGGGTTGCGTGAAGTCTATCGCCAGCGTGTTCTCTTCCCAGGTCAGGGCATAGCGCGTGGACGGCTCGATCTGCACGGCCCGCTCGACGCTGAGGCGCTGCATCGGGCGGCTGAAGGTAATGCGGGCGGTGGGGTGGCGGGTGGTGG
>DAOUGD010000217.1:0-15620 GCA_034429475.1 Anaerolineae bacterium | reverse complement strand
CGGTGCGGCGCCTCAAGGTCGCGCGGCGTTTCGTCATTCATTGATATCATCCTCCTTTCATCAAGATTGGAATGAATGATACCCGATACCTGAGTTTAGAACAACCGTGCTAATTTAACATTGTCGAGATAGATACACTCCGAGTATCTATTATTAGATATCCTGCCCCCCCTTCCCATTTATTGCTACCGGATTGTCCACCAGACGCTCCGCCAATCCTAGTCTTACGACCTGCTCGTAAGGCAAGCGCCATACCAGTTGTACTCCATCCCATTTTCCCCCGGCGGCTGCCACCTGCTGTTGCAACTCTTTTTCTGTAAAAGCCACCCGCACCGCCACGATGGTCTCCGGTGCAATCTCTTTCTGCGGCGGGACCCAATCCGCTGTCTCCTCGATCAACTCCACCGTCTTATACCGTTTGCCCTGCGCCGCATCATACCGATACCGCACGCACACCAACCGGTCGCCATAGTCCTCAACTAACTGCTTGGTCCCGCGCTGTCCGGGTTTCAGGGTTAAGCGCACGCTCATTAAGATGTCCTTTGGGGTTGTTTTCCAACAAAATCATTATATACTGACAAACCACACAGGTCAATATTGGGAGTCTGCAAATGTCTGAAAAACCCCGCAAATTACTGGATCAAGTCCGCGACGTGTTGCGCCTCAAGCATTACGCCCTCCGCACCGAGGAAGCCTACGTGGATTGGATTCGCCGCTTCATCCTCTTTCACCATAAGCGCCATCCCCGCGAGATGGGCGCGGCGGAAATCACAGCGTTCCTCACCCACCTGGCGGTGGTGGATAACGTCGCCGCCTCCACCCAAAACCAGGCGCTCGCGGCGCTGCTTTTCCTCTACCGTGAAGTGTTGCAGCAAGACCTCGGCCCGGTCGAACCCGTTCACGCCAAAAAGCCCCAACGCTTGCCCGTCGTCCTCACCCGCGAGGAAGTCCGGCAGGTGCTCAACCAGATGCAGGGGACGCATCAGTTGATGGCGAAGCTGCTCTACGGCACGGGGATGCGGCTGATGGAATGTGTGCGCTTGCGCGTCAAAGATGTGGACTTCGCCCGCCGCGAGATTCTGGTGCGCGAAGGCAAAGGCGAAAAAGACCGCGTGACAATGCTGCCGGAAAGCATCATCCCTGCGCTCCAGGCGCACCTGGAGCGAGTGCGCCAGCTTCACCAGCGTGATCTGGTGGATGGCTACGGCGCGGTCTACCTGCCCTACGCGCTGGAACGCAAATATCCCAACGCCGCCCGCGAGTGGGGCTGGCAATACATCTTCCCCGCCTCCCGGCTTTCAGCCGACCCGCGCACCGGCGTCAAACGCCGCCACCACGTAGACGAAAGCGGCTTGCAAAAAGCCGTCCGCGCCGCCGCCCAGGCCGCCGGCATCGTCAAACCCGTCGGGCCGCACACTTTCCGCCACTCGTTTGCGACCCATTTGTTAGAATCCGGACAGGACATTAGGACGGTCCAAGAGCTATTAGGTCATGCCGACGTCAAAACCACCATCATCTACACCCACGTCCTCAACCGCGGCCCCCTCGGCGTCCGCAGCCCCCTGGATTAACCGCAGATTTCACCGCTGAGCACGCTGAGATCGCTGAGTTCCTTTATCTCTTCTCTGCGTGCTTTGCGATCTCTGCGGTAAAAAAAGAGACCGCCTAACTTCCTACGGTAAATTGTCCCAAAATCCGTTCAATCCGTTCAATCCGTTGAGAAAATCCGCGTTCATCTGCGTTCATCCGCGTCCGCCGATTCCGCAAACGCCGCCGCCACCGCCCGCTCCGTGACGCCGGCATACAGCCGCTCCATCTGCGCGCGGAAACTGTCCGCGTCCACGAAGTCCGGCAGGCCCACCCGCTTGAGCAGCGCCAGCTCCACCGCCGGCGCACCGATGACGACGCCGCCCAAATCGCTGCCCTTGCCGCCCCAGTAATGCTCCAGGCAGGCCGCCAGCGGCGGAACCTCCACCGGCGCGACCGCGTCGGGCGCGTAGAGCGCCGCCGCTTCCGCTGCGCCGCCGGCCCGCCGCTGCCGCAGCCCCGCGATGATCGCCGCCTTGTCCCGCCCCCGCAGCTCAAAGAGCAGGAACGGGTCCGCGTCGAACTGCTCCCCCAGCAAAAAGTACACCGCCGCGATGTGCTTGCACGGATTGGCGTAGTCCGGGCACGAGCAGGACGTCACGAGGTCATTGCGCGAAGTGGGGAAGAGCGGCGCCTTGACCCGCTCAAACACTTTCTCGACATCTTGCGGCATCTCCTCATTGAGCAACTGCGCGGCGAAGATAGCCTGCTCGGCCAGCGCGTCCAGCACCGTCTCCCACTGCGCGTCGCTCAGCGGCTTGAGTTCGATGCTGACCTTGTAAGGCGAAGGCCGCGACCCCTGCACCCGCGCCGTCACCTTCCCCGGCTTGACGTCCACGCTCAACACCTGCCCCTTGCGCGCGTAACTCCGCCCGCGCCCCAGCCGCCCGGAATCCATCAGCCGGGTGAGCGCGCCGATCCACTTGTCGCCCCACCACGACTTCGTGAACTCGCCCCGCTGGCTCTTCGCCTTGATCCCATCCACCGCAATCGGCGAAGTCGGCGCGTAATGCGGCCAGTAATCGTCGTAATAACTGCGTCGTTTTGCCATAGGTTGTCCTTTCCGTTGGATAAGGGTAATGAGTAATGGGAAATGGGAAATGAGTGATGGGAAATGAGTGCGCCTAAAAATGACTCATTACTTCTTACTCATTACTCATTACTCATTACTTCTTACTCATTACTTTTTCTCACCGCAACGCAATAATGTCCCGCAACTCATCCGTGCTCAGCTCCGAAAGCCAGTCTTCGCCGGCGCCGATGACGCTCTGCGCCAGGGACTTCTTGGATTCGATCAGCATATCAATGCGATCTTCCAGCGTGCCGCCGCAGATCAACTTGTGAACCTGCACGTCGCGTTTCTGGCCGATGCGGAAGGCGCGGTCGGTCGCTTGATCCTCCACCGCCGGATTCCACCAGCGGTCGAAGTGGAAGACGTGGTTGGCGGCGGTCAGATTCAGCCCCGTGCCGCCGGCCTTGAGCGAGAGGATGAACAAGGGCGGCCCGCCCTCGCCCTGGAAGCGCGCCACCATCCGGTCGCGCTGCTTGAGCGGCGTCGCGCCGTGCAAATACAGCACCTCCACGCCGAAGAGCGTCTGCAAGTAGCCCTGGAGCAGCTTCCCCATCTCCGCGAACTGCGTGAAGATCAGCGCGCGGTCGCCCACGTCGAGCGCCTCTTCCAGCATCTCCGTCAGCCGTTCCAGCTTGCCGGAACGCTCCGGCAGCGCGGAGCCGTCGCCCAGGAATTGCGCCGGGTGGTTGCAAATCTGCTTCAGCCGCAGCAGCGCGCCGAGGATCGCGCCCCGCCGTGAGAAGTCCGACTCGCCGGCTTCTTCCGCATCCTCGATCTTTTCCAGCGATTCCTTCACTACCGCTTCGTAGAGTGTCACCTGCTCCGGCGTCAGCGAGCAGTAGACCTTCATTTCCAGCTTGTCGGGCAAATCCTGGATGATGGTGGGGTCGGTTTTGAGGCGGCGCAGGATGAAGGGGCCGACCAGCCCGCGCAGGCGCGTCGTCGCGCCCTCGTCTTGATACCGCTCGATGGGCAGCGCGTACTCCTGGCGGAAGCCCGTCTGCGATCCCAACAGGCCGGGATTGAGGAATTGCATGATGGACCACAACTCCGACAGCCGGTTCTCCACGGGCGTGCCGGTGAGCGCGATGCGGTTGGCGGCTTCCAGGCGGCGGATGGCCTGCGTCTGCCGCGCCTGCGAGTTTTTGATGTTCTGCGCTTCGTCGAGGATCACGTCGCTCCATTGAAGCTCGCGCAGCGTCTCGATGTCGCGCCGCGCCAGCCCGTAGCTGCTGATGACCAGATCGTGCTGCCGCGCCTCGTCCACGAAGTCCGCGCCCCGCGCCCGTTCCGCGCCGTGATGCACCAGCACCCGCAGCCCCGGCGCGAACCGTTCCACCTCCCGCTGCCAGTTCCCCACCACCGACGTGGGGCATATCAGCAGCGCGGGCGGAATCCCATCCCCCGCCTGCTCCCGCTCGTGCAGCAGCAGCGCGATGGCCTGGATGGTCTTGCCCAGGCCCATATCGTCGGCCAGACACGCGCCCAGTCCCCAGCGCCGCATAAACGCGAGCCACGCCAGCCCGCGCGCCTGATACGGGCGCAGTTGCCCGGTGAACTCTTCCGGCGCGGCGATTTCTTCCAGCTTCTCCCCAGCGCGCAACTGCTGCAACAGCAGCGCCAGATCGCCGCTCGCCTCCACACCCAGCAGCGGCAGGCCGTTGACCGCCGTTTCTGCGCCCAGCGCCAGCCCCAGGGCGTCGCGCAGCGTCATCTCGCGCTGGCGGCGCTGCTTCTCCCAAAAAGCGATGGCCGCCTCGATTTCTTCCGGCTGCAAATGCACCCACTGGCCGCGCACACGTACCAACGGCTGTTTGAGCGCGACGAGCCGCTCAAATTCCTCCTGCGTCAGCCCCTCGTCGCCCAGCGCCAGCTCCCAATCGAAGGCCGCCAGCGCGTCCATACTCAGGACGCCCTTGCCGATGATATTGGCGTTGGCTTTCAGGCTGGCTTTCGCCCGCAGGCCGAGCTTCGCGCCGGGCTTCGTCCACCAGGGCGGGACGAGGACGCCGAACCCGCTGCCCTCCAACAGCGCGCCGACTTCGCGCAGGAAAGCGTATGCCTCGCCCACGGTGAGGACGCTGGCCTCCGGGCGGGCGGTGCGCAGGCTTTTCATAATCGGCGGGAACAGCCGCGCCGCCAGCCCCAGGCCGGAAAGCACGCGCTCGTGGGCGTTCTCGAAGCGGTATTGCAGGTATTCCAGCGCGTCGCCGCCTGCCTGCCAGACGTGATCCACTGTCACCAGCAGGCTTGGATCGTCGTTGGCTTGCAGCAGATAGCGCAGCGCCCAATCCGGCTTGACGACTTTGCCGGTTTCGGCGTCGTATTCGGGCGGCTCCAGGCGGAAGCAGAGCCGGAAGGCCGCCTCCGCCTGCGCGCGCAACTGCCCCAGCCACCCACGCCACGCCTCGTAGAGCCGCGCCAGCTCGCGCCGTTCGCTGGCGCGTGTGAGGATGAAGCCATCCGCCGACCACAGCGACGCCCACCACACGCCAGCGACGCCCTCCGGCGGCTTGCGGCGCTTGTCGAGGTGCGCCGGCCCCCAGGTGCGCAGCGCGCCGTCCACCATTTGCTTGATGAAATCGTCGAGCAGGGCGTGCGGGGCGGCGGCCTGCGCCGGGTCGGGGTCGCCCTTTTCGGCGAAGACGGCGCGGCAGACGGGCGGCATCGCTTCGGCCAGCGCGCGCAGCCGCGCCCGGTCGGCCGGCTCGTCGAGCACGGGCAGCCAGACGGCGCGGTAGCGGCCCTCGGCTTCGGCCAGGCCCGGCAGATAGCGCTGGCGGGCCAGCAGTTCCAGCCCCAGCTTGACGACGGCGCTCCAATAGCGCAGGTCCGCGCCCCAGCGCCGATCCTGATCGCGCGCGGGCAAGCCGACCAGCCAATCCACCGCGTCCAGCAGGTCGAGCGTCAGCCCCGGCACTTTCCACGGCGCAAGCTGTACCTCGCCGGGTTCCTCTTCCTCCTCGTCGCCCGTCGCCAACCAGGGCGGCAGCAGCGGGCGGTCGTCCCGCGTGGGCAGCAGGATCGCCCGCGTGGCGTCGGGGACGACGTCCCACGGGATGTCGGGGGCGAACTGTAAGAGCGCGGCGCGCAGCGCGTCCGGCGTAGCCGCCTGCGGATGCGGCGGCAGCTTCGCGCGGCGACCTTTCTTGCCTGGCGTCACGTCCGCCGTTTCCGCCCAGACGAAAAACGCGCCCGCGTGCCACGCCCCGTGAATCACCAGCCGCACCGGGGAGAGAGTTAGCTCATTCTCCATCTCAGCAACTGCTGTCATAGCCACCTCATTCTGAAACGTAAAACGTAAAACGTAAGGCTTTCACAGTGAAGTCATTACGTTTCACGTTTTACGTTTTACGTTTTAAGACACAGGCCGCCCTGTGCGGGGCGGCCTGTTGGTTCTGCCTAAAAACTGCGTCCTACCAGCGGCAGGAAAATCTTGAACGCCTGCCGCAGGGTGAAGCTGGCGACGTCGCCCGCCGTCTCGCCATTCCAGGTGAAGTGCGCCGTGTTAACCACCGCCCGCCCATCGAGCGTCACGTCGCTGCGCACCGTGGCGGTGAAGACGAAGACGATTTGGTCGCCATCGGCCAGGTCGCCGCTCCAGGTGATGACATCCGCGTTCACGGTCGCGCCCTCGCGCGCGATCCAGCCGCCGAAGTCCACCTCGGCGGGCAGCGTGTCGGTGAGGAGCACGCCGGTCGCCGGGGCGTCGCCGTCATTATTGAGTGTGACCGTGTAGGTCACGACGCCGCCCGCGTCCACTGCGGCGCCCGCGACCACGTCCTTCGTGATCGTCACGTCGCCCACCGTGCTGCTGCCGACGGTGAACGCTGCCTCCGCGCTTCCCGGCAACGTGTTGTGCGCGGTGAACGTTGCCGTGTTGGTGATCGTCTGGCCGTACAGCGCAGGATCGGCGTGCAGGGTGGCCCTGAAGCTGATGACCAGATTCGCGCCGGACGCCAGATCGCCGCTCCAGGTGATCACGTCGTCGCTCACGCTGGCGCCGTTCTGCGCCACCCAGCCGCCAAAGTCCAGCGCGGCGGGTAGGATGTCGGTCAGGAGCACGCCGCCGGCTACA
Organism: Anaerolineae bacterium; assembly: GCA_034429475.1. GTDB lineage: Bacteria > Chloroflexota > Anaerolineae > B4-G1 > SLSP01 > JAKQHY01. The sequence goes on along the minus strand of DAOUGD010000217.1, from coordinate 8,883 downwards.
CCCGCCGGGTTGTTCAGGGTGAGGGTGTAGGTGACGCTTTCGCCGGGGAGCACCGGGGCGGGCGTTGCCACTTCCTTGGTGAGCGTGGGCGCGACCACGCCGGCGAGGATGAAGGTAGCGGAGTCCGAGCCGCCGACCAGAGCGCCGACGGCATACGTGGCGGTGTTGACCACGGGGTGGACGATGAAGAACGAATCGCTGCGCACGGCGGCGCGGAAGCTGACGACGACGGTCTCGCCATCGGCCAAGTCGCCGCTCCAGGTGATGATGTCGTCGTTTACAGAAGCGCCGCTCTGCGTCACCCAGGCGGCGAAGTTCATCTCCCAGGGCAGCGCGTCGGTCAGCGTGATGCCGGTGACGCTTGTGTCGCCGGCGTTATGCAGCGTGAGGGTGTACGTCACTTCGTCGCCGGGGAAGATGTTGGCTTCTGGCGTCACGGTCTTGGTCAAGGTGACGTCCGCCAGCGCGCCGAGTTTGGTCACGTCGTCGGCGATGGCGGGGTGCATCTGGTAGTTGCGCACGCGGATGCGCCGCCCGTCGCCATCCTCCGAAATCAGCCCCTTGACCGTGACGATGTCGCCCACGGCCAGGTCGCTGAAGTCGCCGTTGTAGCCGTCGAGGAAGGCGCGAATGGGGCCGCTGCCGTCGTCCACGAAGAGCGCTTCGTTGCCGACTTTGCTGGTGATCGTGCCGGTGATCTGCGTTAGCCAGCCCTCGTTGCTTTCGAGCGCGGCGGCGCCCGTGGTGAAGGGGCGGGGCGCGACTTCGCCGGCGGACGGCGCGATCACCTGCACCATTTCAGCCTCGAAGAACTCGATTTCGGTGTCGCCGTTGTACGCGCCGAGGGTGCCGACGACGCGCACGGTCGTCCCGCGCGTGTACTGGGTGGCAGAAATGTCGCCGGCCGGCGCGTGGACGGTGATCCCGCCGGTGTCGTCTTGCACGTAGAGAACGTTGAAGAACTCGCCGTAGGCCGCCGTGATCTTACCCTCCACCCATACCAGCTTATCGAGGTTGTCCGGCGTGTTGTTTAATTCAGCATCCGCGCGCGCTTCCGCAATGGTGGACTTCTGGAGCGGTTGGCCCAGCAGCCACATCACCGCTTCCAGGTTGAACAGTTCGTTCTGTTTGCCGTCGCCGGCGGTGTAGGCGAAGGTGGTGAAGGGGTCGTTGGCGTCGCCGTAAAGCATGATACGCCCCGCGTCGCCGGGCAGGTCAGAGACGGCGGCCATCGGCACGGGGAGGGGATTGGCCGGCGCGCCGGCAGGGTACACCCAGGTGGGATTGTAGATGTAGGCGTCGCCCTGGCTATCGGCGTCGGTGTTGGAGGTGTGGTTGGGATTGCGCCACGGCGCAGGGCCGTAGCCCGCGTCGAGATCGCCCTGGACGATGATCTGCACGCCCGGCGTGGACGCGGTGAGGGGATCGTTGACGGTGCGCCCGCGAATCGAACTGAGGCTCCACGAGGCCAGCGTCTCCACGTTCACGCCGATGCTGGTCGTCGCCTCGCCGGGGAAGTCGCGCCAGTAGACGCCGAAGACGTAGCCGTTGTTGTCGTCGGCGTCAATCACTTCGTCGTCGTTCATCCGCATGTTGATATCTGTCCCGATCCGCGTCTCAATCGCGGCGAGGATGGCGTTGAGGCGGTCGGCGACCGTGTTAGCCCACGCCACCTTGCCGGTGTAGTCGGCCAGGCCGCAAAGCCACAGGCTGCCGCCGTCCGCCACGTAGTCGGCGATGGCGTTCAATTCGTCGGTGGTGTAGGCCAGTTCCGGCGCGGTGATGATCAGTAGTTTGACGGTGGCGGTGTTCAGATCGGCGGCGGTCAATTCGTCCAGGTTCTTGAGGACGTTGTACTGGTGGGCCGACAAATCCTGGATGAACATGCGCATTTCGCGGCCGGCGGCGTTGGTGTTGCCGTGTCCCGCGTCAATGAGGATGAGCGGCAGTAACTCGTCGGTCACATTGAGCACGAGCTGGCCCACATTGTCGTCGGGATTGTCGCCGACGGGCGCATCGAGCAACGTCGCGGTCACGGTCGCGATGCCGGTGGCGGTGGGCTGCCAGGTGAAGTTGGCGTAGGCGTCATTGTTGCCCGGTACGGTCACTTGAATCGGATCGCCCAGGGCGACGCCGTTGACCGCCAGCGTCACGGTGACGGTGCGCGGGGCGGCGACGCGGTTGGTCACGCGCGCGGTCAGCAGCGAGGGGTTGTGAATGGTGGGGATGGTCGGTTGGATGACCACATCGGTGATGGCGACGTTCTCATCGCCTATCGTCCACACCGGCGAGCTGACGACGCGGTCGCCGTCGGCCTGCGTCGCCTTGACGTAGTAGTAATGCACGCCGGGCGTGATGGTGAGGTCAAAGCTCCAGACGAAATCCGCCGTGGTGGGCGTCATTTCCGCCACTACCTGCCCGCCGTAACTGATGAGTTGCAGGGCGGCGGGGATTTCGCCGTCGGGGTCGGCGTAGGCCACTTCAAAGATCACGCTGCCGGTGTTGGGGATTTCCGTCCCCATCCACGCGCCGTTGCCCTTGAGGTAGAGTGTGGCGTTGCCGTCTTCGGTGGCGAAGGTGCGACGCTCGCGCAGGGCCTCCAACAAGTCGGCTTTGGTGAGGTTGGGCATCCACACACCGGTGCGATGCGGGGTATTCGTGCCCCAGTAGAAACTGTGCGTGTCGGCGTTGTTGGTCGCGCCCACCTTCCAGCCGTAGTCCAGCGAGCGGATGTACTCGTCCTCGGAGAAGGCGTAGGACGTGCCGCTGCCGTTGCCCACCTCTTCCAACCGGGCCGTGTCGCCCACTTCGGGGTGGAACGTCCAGTCGTTGAAGTTGATCCAGCCGGGGTGGTTGAACTGCATTACCGTGCCGGCGGCGTCGAGCGCGTGCGTGCCGGTGACGGCCAGCCAGGGATAGAAGCCCTGCACGGTGACGCCGGCCTCCAGGTTGGGGGTGTAATCGCAGGTGGTGCAGCCGGCGACATTGGTGCGCACGGCGTGGCGGACGGTGTTGTAGACATTGATGTGACCTTCCGCGCCCTGCGTGTACTCGAAGCCGCGCAGCGCGACGAACGTTCCGTCTACCGTTGCCGCTTCTACCGCTGCCAAAGTATCGGCCCACTCCGCGTCGCTTACCGCATACGAATGGTCGGTGATCGCCATAAAATCGAAATCGCCGGCATCCCGTCCGGTCGCCAACGCCTGCGTGGGCGTGCCGGAGCCGTCGGAATAGGAGGTGTGATTGTGGATGTCGCCGTGATAGGCGTACATAGGCGGCTCCACGGCAGTCTCGAAGCCCCACACGCTGTCCGCGCCGAGGGTGTTGCCGGCCCAGTCCGCCACAGCCGCCCCCACCGTGACCGTGTAGCGCGCGGTGGGCAGCAGGTTGGTATGCGGGTTCAGGGTCATTACAAAGGTTGCCGCGTCGTAATTCAGATCGGTCGGGACCGCGCCATAAGGGCCGGTCAGAGTGACGCTTTTTAAAAGTGTTGTGGGCCGGATCGCTTCGGAGAAGGTGACGACCACGTTGACGGAGATTGATACGTCGGCGGCGTCGGGCGCGGGGGTTCGTCCGGTGATGGTGGGGGCCGTCGTGTCGGCGTCGCCGGTGGTGAAGCTCCACACATAGTCCGCCGCCATGGGGATGCCGTGCGTCTCCGCGATGCCGGTGGTGAGCGTGGCGGTGTAGCGCGTCTGCGCGGCGAGCGCGCCGTAGGGGCCAAAGGTGGCGGTGCGCGTCCCGGCGTCGTAGCTGACGGCGCCCGCGACTGCGCCGCCCGCATTGACCAGCGTGAAGGTTTCCGTCGTCACCGTCGCCGCGTCCAGCGCCTTGCTGAAGGTGGCGGTGAGGGGGAAGTAGGGGTACACGTCGGTTGCGTTGGCGGTGGGGTAGGTTGCCGTCACCTGCGGCGGGAGCATGTCCCACACGTCGCTCTGGTAGCGGGGCATGACTTGCTTTGTGCCGTTGTAATTCCCCACAAAACCGATGATGGTTAATTGCTGCCCGCTGGTGTAGCTGCGCATATCAATGCCGGTGTCCAGGTCCACAAACACCTGGACGCTGCCGGAGCCGTCGTTGGCGTTGAGGGTGAAGTTGGACGCGCCGGGCGTGGGCGGCGTGCCGCTCCAGGTCGCCGCGCCGGTGATGCGGGCCAGCCAGCCCTCATTGGCCGCGACCGCGCCGGTGGCGAGCAGCAGCGGATCGGGCGGGGTTCCGCTGCCCAGGTTGGCGATGCCGGTCATCGGATCCATTTGCAGTTGGCCGCTGTAGAGGGTGAGTGTGCCGGTGACGCGCACCGTATCGCCGAGGGCCAGCGCCGGCAGTGAGAAGTTGCCGGTGTAGATGTACAGGCCGCCGGTGTCATCCTGAATCACGAAGGCGTTGCCGCGATAGCGGCCCGGCGGCACGGTGACTTTGCCTTGCAGCGAGCCGCTCCAGCCGGCGCCGGCCGCGCGCGCGGCCGCAATCGGCGTAAGATCGCCGGGGGCGGCCAGCACCGCCGTATTCACCGGCGCGCCGGTCTCGCGCGTGAGCCAGTTGGAAGCCCAGGCCGCATACTCACGGTTGTTAAGGATGACGGATTCAGTCGGCGCAGTGACGACGATGGTGTAAGTGAGCGCCGTGTCGTGCGCGAGGGTCGCCTCCGTCCAGGTGATGGTGTGCGAGGCCGCGTCCCACGTCCCGGCGGGTGTGGCGGCGGCGAACGTGGCGCTGAGTGGCAGGGTGTCGCTCACCACCAGATTGTTCAACTGTGTGGCAGTCTGATTTTCCATCACCAGCGTATAGGTGAACGCGCTCCCTGCTGTGGCGGTGACGGGGCCGGTTTTGCTGACCAGCAGGCCGACGAACGTGCCGGGAACCACGTCATCTGCGGCGCGCGGCTCGATTTTGAAGGCGCTGAAGCTATAGTTGAGCATCCCGCGCACCACGCTCAGATAATCGCCCACGGATGGCGTGTAAGCGTAGCCCAGATCGTCCACGCGCACCGAACTGCCGCCGGCGGCCACGCTCCACTCGCCGTTGCCGAGGCTGGCGTTATCCACGGTGACGTTATTAACTTCGACCAGCACGCTCTCGTAACTTTCGGCGGTCGCCGCGCCCGTCGCAATGTCGGCGACGGCGACGACGGAAGCGGCGTAGGGGGTGTTGCCGGAGCTGACGACGGTAAACGAGGAGCCGCTGGCTATTTCGGTCATGTTGAAATACTCGTCTACGGTCCCGGTCACGCGCACGCGCTGGCCTACGATGGGCTTCGCGCCGCCGCTGCCGGTGTAGACGTAGAGGCCGTGCCAGGGGCCGGCGGCGTCCGCGATGGCGTAGCCGGCGCTGGTGTAGACGGCGTAGACGATGCCCTCTACGGTGGTCGCGCTCCCATCGCATAACGAGTTGCCGTCAGCGTCGTGATTCGATTGAATGGCTTCGATGGTATCGCACGCGCCTTTGACGTTGGTGGCGACGGGCGAGCCGGAAGTCGGCGTGACCCATTCGGTCGCCCAGGCCGCGTAGTCCGCGTTGGAGACCGCGCCCCACGTCGTCGGCGCGGTGACGGCGAGAGTGTAGGTGAGCGTCGTGGCGTCGGCGAGCGTCGCTTCTGTCCAGGTGATGGTGTGTGAGGCTGCGTTCCACGTCCCGGCAGGATTGGAGGAGGCGTAAGCAACCGTCGAGGGCAGCGTGTCGCTGAGGACCAGATTGGTCAGCGCCGCGCCGGTGGTGTTCTGCACGGTGAGGGTGTAGGTGTAGGCGGCGTCGGGGAGGACGGCGGCGGGGCCAGTTTTGGCGACGGTGAGGGCGCCGCCGGACGCGCCACAACTATGCGTTGGTGAAGCTGTGTTGCGGGGCGTGGGCGCGCCGGCGGTGAAATCCGCGGCGTTGTTGTCGGCGTCCGTGCAGCCGCCGTTGGCGCGCAAGGCGGCGGTGGTGTTGCTCAGGGCTGGGGCGGCGGCGCCTTCGTAACAATTGGCGCTGCCGTAGCCGACCAGGTCTATCAAACCGGTGGGGCACGCGCCGCTGAGGGCGGTGGTGCTGTTCACCAGAGCCACTTTACCATTCGTGCCGCCCATCGCAATGGTTCCGATAGCATCTGGCGTGGGCAGCGGGGTGGTGCCGCCGGCGCCTTGCGCTTCTTGAATGAGGTAATAGCCCCCCGGCGCGATGGAACCGGAAAGGGTCGTTACCTGCCATGTTGAGCCGGTGGACGAGGCGTATTGCACCGACCAATCGGACAAATCCACTGCCGTCGCACCGGCATTGAATAGCTCGATGAAATCATTCGTGTACGTTGCGCCGGAGTTGCCGCCGCCGCCGTACACCTGACTGATGCGCAGCGGCTGATCTCCCGCCGCTGCCGGCGTCGCTGTCATCCCCCACCAGGGGAGCAGGCCGACGACTAATATCAAAGTCCATAGAATTCTTCCTAACTTACGCATTTTTCCTCCATAGGGCAGATTTTTGTAAAGTTCCTTCAAGACCTTACGCAACGGGTGGAACTGAACTTATGCGGTTGCTCAGGTATTATAATGCCCGATGATATACGGGCAATTATTCAATTCCCACCACCGCGCTGCGCCGTTCCATCAGAAGGATGTCGCGCCAGAGACCCCGCTGCGCGCCCACCGTCATCTGGCCGATCCTTTCTCGCCGGCCCACGATGCGGAAGCCGTGCGCGGCGTGCAGGCGCAGGCTGGCCTCATTTTCGGGGAAGATGCCGGCCTGCAACGTCCAGACGCCCTGCGCCTCGGACGTGGCAATCAAGGCCTGGAGCAGCGCCGATCCCACCCCACGCCCCCGCGCCGCCGCCGCGACGTAGACGCTGACCTCGGCGACGCCGGCGTAGACGGCGCGCGTGGACGTGGAACTCAACGCGGCCCAGCCCACTACCGCGTCCTCCTCGCGCGCGACGAGGCTGCACGCAGCGAGCTTGCCGCGCTGCCATTCCTCCCACGAGGTCGGCGGCGCGGGGGTGAACGTGGCGTTGCCGGTGTCAATGCCTTCTTGATAGATGGCGGCCACGGCGGGCCAATCGGGCTCGGCCATAGCGGAAATGGTGATGGTCATAAACTCCAATCATAGCAGGATTTGCAGAATGGGAGGATTTAGAATTCGCTGACGGAAAGTTTGACGCTATGGGATAGTATGCTAAAACACTGAAAATTGGAAGCTGGTTGCTGGAAGCTGGTTGCCGGAAGCTGGTTGTTGGAAGCTGGTTGCTGGAAGCTCGATGCTTGAAATTGTTTTGACTCACGATTTGCGCCTAAAGGCGCGGCTTGAAGGGTATTTTTTTTCGTTGGCGGGCGTCGCCCGCCAACGAAAAAATACTTTCTTGAAAGCGGCTTTAGCCGCCAGACTTAGGACATGGATAAACACAAATGACCGATATAACACCTTTTTTACCGGATTCGGCGGCGCGGGATGGGGCGGGGCAGGTGACGGTGGGCGGCTTGCGCCTCGCGGAGTTGGCGCGGGAGTGGGGGACGCCGTTGTATGTCTACGACGCGGCCACGATCCGCCAGAACGTGAAGCGGTTGCGCATCGCGCTGGCGGCGTATCCGGCGGCGTCCGAAATTGCCTACGCGGCCAAGGCGTACTTTGCGCCGCAATTTGCGCAGCGGCTGGTCGCGCTGGGCCTCGATGTGGACGTGGTGAGCCTGGGTGAACTGCGGATGGCGTATAGCAACGGCTTCGCGCCGGAGCGGATTCACCTGCACGGCAACAACAAGTCGGCGGACGAATTGCGCGCCGCGCTCGCTTTGGACATTCACGCCGTCGTGGTGGACAGCCTGGACGAGCTGGCGTTCCTCGAAAGCCTCGCGGCGGAGGCCGGCAGCCGGGCGCGCGTCTGGCTGCGGGTCGCGCCGGGCGTGTCCGTCCACACGCACGCCTACCGGCAAACCGGGCACGTCGCCACCAAGTTCGGCCTGTCGCTCAACGATGGGCAGGCGGTGGAGGCGATCCGCCGGGCGCGGTCGAGTCGGTGGCTCGACCTGACCGGCCTGCACACCCACCTGGGATCGCAGGTCTTTGAGGTAGACCCTTACCAGGAAGCGATCCGGCGGCTGTGCCAACTGGCCCGCGACACGGATTTTACGCCGCAGGAATTCAGCCCAGGCGGCGGATGGGGTGTGCGCTACACCGAGGCCGATCCCGACGTTGCGGTGGAGGCGTGGGTGCAGGCGCTGGCGGAGACGCTCCAGGCCGAAAGCCGGATGGGGGGCTGGCCGCTGCCCCGATTGGTCATCGAGCCGGGGCGCTGGCTGGCGGCGCGCGCGGGCGTGGCGGTGTATGCGGTGGGCGCGTGCAAGGTCGGCGGCGATGGGACGCGCTGGGCCGCCGTGGATGGCGGCATGGCCGACAATCTGCGCCCGGCGCTTTACGGCGCGGCGTACACGGCGTTCTTGCCGGAGCGCCCGGACGAGCCGCCCACGGAGCGCGTGAACATCGTCGGCAAATTCTGTGAATCCGGCGATTTCCTGCTCAAAGACGCGCTGCTCCCGCCGGTGCGGCGGGGCGATTGGCTGGCGATTCCCGTCGCGGGGGCGTATCACCTGAGCATGGCCTCGAATTATAACCTCGCGCCGCGCCCCACGGTGCTGTGGGTAGAGGATGGGCAGGTCAGCATCCTCCAAGTTCGTGAGGCGCTGCTTGAAACTGGCTGGTGGGCATGAGGATGGGGCAAAACTGGACGCAGATTTTCGCAGATTCACGCAGATAAATTTAAAAATCAGCGTTCATCAGCGTTTATCTGCGTTCGATTTTTCGGTATTGTCCCTCATTTTCCTTGATGAGGAAGTGAAATAGTGTGCCATTTGTCGTATCCTTAAGAGCATCACAAATGCTACACAAGGATGCGAAAATGGATTGGAACACGCTCTATTGTCCCAACAA
>DAOUGD010000216.1:0-11607 GCA_034429475.1 Anaerolineae bacterium | reverse complement strand
CCCACGGCAACGCCTGCCCCCACGCCCACCTATCCCCCCCCGCCGGAGGAAGTCCGCGTGCCCATTTTGATGTACCACTACATCTCTGAACTTCCTGCGGACGCCGACACTTACCGGGTGAATTTGACGGTGATACCGGAGAAGTTTGACGCCCAGTTGCGGTATCTCCAGGAACAGGGGTACCACACGGTCACGCTACAGGACATTTACGATGTGCTGACGACAGGACGGCCTTTGCCGGAAAAGCCCATCGTACTGACGTTTGACGACGGCTACAAGGATGCCTACACCAACGCCATGCCGCTCCTGCAAAAATACGGCTTCGTGGGAGAGTTCTTCGTGTTGGCGACCCCCGCGCACTACGAATCGCCACAGTACCTCACCTGGACCGAGATGAAGGCGATGGCGGACGCCGGGATGGCAATACAGGCGCACGGGCGCGACCATTACGATCTGACCAACCGCGCCTATGATTTTCTCGTCTATCAGATTTTGGGTGTCAAAGAAGCGGTAGAGGCGCACACTGAACAGCCGGTGCGCTTTTTCTGCTACCCTTCCGGGCGCTATGACGACAACACGCTGGCCGTCGTCGAATCCGCCGGCTATCTGGGGGCAGTCACGACAAAATGGGGCGCTACCCAGCGCCTCGACAACCGTTACACCTGGCCGCGCGTGCGCATCAACGGCACCTGGTCACTGGAGACGTTTGCCGACATTCTGGCGGACTTTGCGACAGAGCCGTAACGACACCGGACTGAAATGAAAAAAGAGCCGCAACCCGATTGGGTTGCGGCTCTTCACTTCATCTGGAGGGTTTCACCCCTTTGCCGCTGCAATCAACGCCCGCACTTTTGCGTGGTCCTTTTTCCCCTTCGCCGCCTCCACCCCACTGGAAACGTCCACGCCCCACGGACGCACCTGCGCGACGGCGTCGGCGACGTTGTCCGGCGTGAGGCCGCCCGCCAGCAACAGCCGACAGCGCTCAGCCAGCCAGCGCGCGATTTCCAGATCGGTGACTTGCCCCGTGCCGCCCATCTGCTGCGGATGATAGGCGTCCACGAGAAGTTCAGGGGTAGGCGGTAGATGGTAGACGGTAGACGGTAGACGGTAGACGGCAAAATTCTCCTGCGCCTCCGTGAGGGTTTGGGGGCGCAGGGCTTTGAAGGCATGCGGCGCGAGAGCCATAACCATTCCCGGCGTCTCTACCCCGTGAAGCTGCGCCAAGTCCACGCTGGCGGCGGCGATGACCGCGCGCACGGCGTCCATCGGTTCATCCACGAACACGCCCACGCCGCGCGGCGCGGCGTCGCCAAACTCCGCGCGGATGGCCCGCACGATTTCTCCCGCCGGTTCCGGCGCAATATAACGCGGGCTAGGCGGATAAAAGATAAATCCCAAAAAATCCGCGCCCGCCGCCGTAGCAACACGCGCGTCCTCAAGATTCGTGATGCCGCAAAGCTTGACGTACACCACCTTGTCGCCTCTAAAACGGCAAGTCAAAAGCCGAGGGCTTATGGAGATGGGGTGGAGACGGTTCCGGGAGATCAAGCTCTTCTCGCACCAGTTCCCGCACTTTCGCGCCGACGTCTGCCGCCGTCACCAACGCCTCACCCACCAACATCGCGTCCACATCCAATCCGGCCAGGCGATCCACGTCCGCTGCCGTGTGGATGCCGCTCTCGGCAATGACAGTGACGCGGCTGGGAATGCGGGGGCGCAGTGCAGCAGTGGTGTCCAAGCTGACGTCAAATGTTTGCAAGTTGCGGTTGTTGATGCCGATGATGCGCGGACGCAGCGCCGTGGCGCGCATCAGCTCGTTGGCATTGTGGACTTCGACCAACGCCGCCATCCCCAGGTGGCGGGTCAGCGCGTACAAATTGTGCAGCGCCGCGTCGTCCAGTGCGGCCACGATGAGCAGCACCGCATCGGCGCCGGCGATGCGGCTCTCATAAACCTGATATAGGTCTATGATGAAATCCTTGCGCAACACCGGCAAGTCTACCGTCTGACGCACAGTACGCAAATCATCCAGGCTACCCTGGAAAAAATGCTCATCGGTCAAAACACTAATGGCTGCCGCCCCATTGTCCGCATACGTGCGCGCCAGCGTCGCCGGGTCGAAGGTAGGGCAAAGCAGCCCCTTACTCGGCGAAGCCTTCTTCACTTCCGCAATCAGGCTGACGCCTGGCGCGCACAGCGCCGCCCAAAAGTCACGCAACGGTGAGGCCAGTTCCGCCTCAGCCCGCAAGGCCTCGAGCGGAGTGCACAGTTTCTGCTGCGCGACCTCCGCGCGCTTATGGATAATAATTTCATCTAATAAGGTAGAAGGTTGATTCGTCACCATTTGCGCGCCCGTAGGGTGAAAATCCACGGCAATTTCCCGGCGTGTTGGGGATAATGATACCAGCCCTTGACGCAAGGCTCCATGCCGGGGAAGAGCTTGAAGAACAGCCGATCGTACTCGTTGAACGCTTCCAAGTGCAGTCCGGCTTTGAGCAGCGCGTTGAAGATGTCGCTGATCGCCCAGGCCCACTCGTAAGAGGGTGACTGGTGCTGGTACGTCGCGTCGGCGTAATCGCCCTCAGCTTCCCAAAGTAGCGGCTCGGCGGTGTGGAAGTATGAGTACAGCGGCTTCAGCTCGCCGTCCACTTCCTCGAAGGCATTCCACAGCGGGTGCGATTCCATGATGTAGAACAGGCCGCCCGGCTTCAGGAAGTGCGCCACGATCCGCCCCCACGCCTCGAGGTCGCGCAGCCAGCACAACACGCCCCGCGAGGTGTAGACGATGTCGAACTGCCCTGCCAGGATGCTGGGCAAATCATAGATACTCGCCTCAATAAACGTCGCGGGCAACTGCGTCTCGTCCGCCAACTGCCGCGCCGCCGCAATGGACGCCGCCGAGAAGTCCACGCCCGTGACCACCGCGCCCTGCCTGGCCCACGAGAGCGTGTCCGTCCCGATGTGACATTGCAGGTGGAGCAGCGTCTTGCCCGTCACGTCGCCGACCTCACGCAGCTCAATCTCATCCAGCGCGATGCCGCCGGCCTTGAGCATAGCGACCTCTTCATACGCCCGGACGTGGGCGGGGACGACTTCATCCCAGTGGGCTTGATTGGTTTGTTCGGCTTGGGTTAAGGGATTAGGCATAACGGTTTCCATCCTCGTGATTATCTACTTCAACGATCGGGCTTTTCTTGTTCCATTCGCCGCGCAGGATTGAGATACCCCACACTAGAGCCGTAGCGCCATACGCTAATATCACCAGCACTTCCAAAAAAAATCGTCGCTCGACCGCTACGTGCCCTGCGATATACTTTGATGCCATGGCCCACCAAAAGAGAAACGTCCCTAGAGTTCGCCAACTTCTGTTCTGTGTTGCGAGAGTGCCCGCAACTAGCGCCACGACGACTGCTGCGATGGTTATCCATAACTCTGGTTGTGGGCACGGTAATCTCTTGCCCCCAAAGAGCTGCCCTCCCAAAACGTAGAAAACCCACACTAATACGAAAAGTGCATCAAGCACCAACACGGCTTGATCGAAACGTTTTGCGGGCCATTGCCACTTGGGTTGAGGATTCTCCACAAGACACCTGACTATAGGTTTAAGCTGCCATTCTTCAACTGCACTGTATGTAATTATACCTGCGCATGATATACGTACAAATTGCATTTGGAGAAAGCGGTATCTTGCGTCATCCCTTTTCCAAGAAGACGATGGTATGCGTCGCCATTTCCTGCCGTTTGAACTCGCGGTAGCCCAGCTTGTGGTAAAGGTGCAGGGCCGGATCGCTTTTGTGACCGGTGAACAGCTCGAACCGCCGCGCCGCGCTGAAGTGCTGCTCCAGGGTCTGCATCAACTGTGTGCCGATGCCCTGCCCTTGCACATCGGGATGAACAATCAACCGCCCGATGTAGCACGTGCCATCCTTTTCGTAGCCGCGCACCGAGCCGACGATGCGTTCCTCGGACGTGGCCTTGAAAAACGTCATGCGCGCGAAGTCCGCCCGGATTTCCTCCAGAGTTTGGCGCAGCGGCGGCAGGGTGAAGTCGTTGTAGCGCTCGGCCTCGCTGCGGTAGGCCAACTTTTGCAGGGCCAGGATGGCGTCGAGATCCGCCTCTGTCGCGCTCGTGATGACAACGTTTTTTGTGGTTTCCATTATGTTTTCCCGCGTTAGGCGGCCATACGTTGGCTGCACACCACTAACGCATCCAGTTTCCCCAACGCCGCGCCGCTGTCAATGCTCTCCGCCGCCTTAACAACGCCATCCGCCAGATCCGTCGCCAGCCCACCCACGTGGAGCGCCGCCGCTGCGTTGAGCAGCACCACGTCCCGCTTGGGGCCGCGATCTTTGCCGGAGAGGAGCGCGCGGGTGATGGCGGCGTTGGCTGCCGGATCGCCGCCGCGCAGGTCGGCAGGCGCGGCGCGGTCGAAGCCCAGGTCGCGCGGATCGAGCGTCTGCGTGACCACCGCCCCGTTCCCCGGCGCGACGCCAAACACACTGATGCGGTTCGGGCCGGTCGTGGTTAGCTCGTCCAGCCCGCCGTCGCCGTGGACGACGTAGGCGGCCCGCGAGCCGAGCGCCTGAAGCACGCTCGCCAGCACGTCGGTGAGCGCGGGATCGTAGACGCCGAGGACCTGCGCCTGCGCGCCCGCCGGATTCGTCAGCGGCCCCAGGATGTTGAAGACGGTGCGCACGCCCAACTCGCGGCGCGGGCCGATGGCATACTTCATCGCCGGGTGCAGCTTCGGCGCGAAGAGGAAGCCAATGCCGATCTCGTCAATGCACTGCGCCACCTGCTCCGGCGTCAAGTCGAGGTTGACGCCCAACGCGCCCAGCACATCCGCGCTGCCCGACTGACTGCTCACGCTGCGGTTGCCGTGCTTGGCGACGCGCAGCCCCGCGCCCGCCGCCACAAACGCCGTCGTCGTGGAGATGTTGAACGTGCCGGATCGGTCGCCGCCGGTGCCGCACGTGTCTACCAGGCTGTCCTGGCGCGGCGTCACCCGCACGGCGGCCCGGCGCATCGCGCGCGCGCAGCCGGTGATCTCCTCCACCGTCTCCCCCTTGACGCGCAGCGCGATGAGGAATCCGGCGATCTGCGCGGGCGTCGCCTCCCCCGTCATCACCTGCGCCATCACCCCCTCGGCCTGCTCCATTGACAAAGACTTCCCCTCTAACAGTTGATTCAAAGCTGTGGTAATCATCGTTTTCCTCCTAATGGTTGGTGATTGGGGGTTAGGAATTGGGGATCAGGGATTGGGGATTCGTCGCTCCTCATCCCTACTCCCTACTCCCTATTCCCTACTCCCGCATTTCCAAAAAATTCTTCAAAATGGTCTTCCCATGTTCCGTCAAAATACTTTCGGGATGAAATTGAACGCCGACGAGGGGGGCGGTCTTGTGGTGGAGCGCCATCACTTCGCCGTCAGTGGTGAAGGCGGTGGCCGTGAGGCAGTCGGGCAGCGGCTCCTGGACGAGCAGGCTGTGGTAGCGCATCGCTGTGAACGGGCTGGGCACCCCTTCGAACACGTCCGTCCCATAGTGATAGACTGCGCTGGTCTTGCCGTGCATCAACCGGTCGGCGCGATCCACCGTGCCGCCAAACGCCGCCCCGATGCACTGATGCCCCAGGCACACGCCGAGGATGGGCGTCGTGGCGTGAAATTCGCGGATGATGTCCACCGACACGCCGCCGTCGTCCGGCGTCCCCGGCCCCGGCGAGATGACAATGTGAGATGGCTGCATCGCGCGGATTTCGTCCAGCGTCACCGCATCGTTGCGCCGCACCGTCATTTCCGCCCCCAACTCCCCCAAATACTGCACCAAATTGTACGTAAACGAATCGTAGTTATCTATGACGAGTATCATTGTTTTTTCCTCCTGGATGATTTCTGACCTGGTAGACGGTAGACGGCCCTGTCTACTGTCTACTGTCTACCTTCTACGTCTACTAAATTCCCTCTTCCGCCATCTCAATCGCCTTGCTCAACGCGCCGGCTTTGTGCATCGTCTCGTGGTATTCCTTCGTCGGGTCGCTGTCGGCGACGATGCCCGCGCCGGCTTGCAGGTAGGCCACGCCGTCCTTGAGAACGATGGTGCGGATGGTGATGCAGGTGTCCATCGCGCCGTTGAAGCCGAAGTACCCCACCGCGCCGCCGTAAGGCCCGCGTTTGACGCCTTCCAGTTCGTCAATGATCTCCATCGCCCGCACTTTGGGCGCGCCGCTGAGCGTCCCCGCCGGGAACGTGGCGCGCAGCAGGTCAAAGGCGTCCAGCCCATCGCGCAGGCGGCCCTCCACGTGGCTCACCAGGTGGATGACGTGGGAGTAAGTTTCGGTGACGAGCAGTTCGGGCACGCGGATCGTGTTGAAGTCGCAGACGCGGCCCAGATCGTTGCGGCCCAGGTCAACGAGCATGACGTGCTCGGCGCGTTCCTTGGGGTCGGCCAGCAACTCGGCTTCGAGCACGCGGTCGGCTTCAGGCGTCGCGCCGCGCGGGCGCGTCCCGGCGATGGGGCGGACGGCGGCGGTGCGGTCTTGCAGGCGCACCAGCACCTCCGGCGACGATCCTATCAAATAAGCATCGCCAAAATCGAGAAAGAACATATATGGCGACGGATTGATGCGCCGCAGCGCCCGGTAAATGCTGAACGGCTCGGCGGCAGTGGGGCGCGCCAACCGCTGCGAGAGCACCACCTGGAAAATGTCGCCCGCCGCGATGTACTCCTTGGCCCGGCGGACGGCGTCCTCGTACTGCGCCTGCGTCAGCGTGGAGGTGACGGGCGCATCGGCGGGGGCAGACGCGGCGGGCGTGTAGGCGAGCGGCGCGCGCACCTGCGCTTCGAGCGCGTCTAGCCGGGCGAGGGCCGCGTCGTAGACCGCGTCCAGGTCGCAACCGGCGGGCGTGGGCGCGTTGGCGAAGAGCAGCAGCCGGTGCTGGACGTGGTCGAAGACGACGAGCGTATCGGTGATGAACAGGTGCATGTCGGGCAGGTCGCGGTCGTCCGGGGGCGAAATCCACGTCTGGCCTTCGGGGCGCTGCTCGAAGAAGCGCACCATATCGTAGCCCAGGTAGCCCACCGCGCCGCCGAAGAAGCGCGGCAGCCCCTTCACCAGCTCGTGGACGGGCGCGACGGGTTGGAACGACGCCAACGCCGCCTCAACGACGGACAGCGGGTCCTCGCCGCCGGCGAGCGTGCGCGTCGTCGCGTGGCCGTTGTCGCGCACCGTCACCTCGCGTCCGCGTGCGATGATCTGGCGGCGGGGGTTGAATCCCAGGAACGAGTACCGCCCCAATTGCTCGGCGCGCTCGACGCTTTCTAGCAGAAAGCCCACGCCCTGCCCGCGCAGTTTGAGGTAGACCGATACCGGCGTCTCCAAATCCGCCGGCAATTCCCGGTAGACCGGAACCAGCGCGCCCTGTTGGGCGGCGGTATAAAATTGTTCGCGTGTGAGTGTGTTCATCTTTCCTTCCTTAATAGGTAATGAGAAATGAGTAATGGGAAATGAGTGAACTCACTTCTTACTCATTACTCATTTCTTCTTATTACTCCCAAACAAAAACGCCCCTCATCCCTGTACAGGGACGAGAGGCGTTTGAGCTTCCCGTGGTACCACCCTGGTTGAGCCGGCGTTTCTATGTCCTAGAAACGAAAAATCGCGCCCATCGGACGCGATTGATAGTGCCAGCCCCACTCTTGCAGGTACAACTTTGAGGTTATACCTTCTGCCGTGATAACGGTGGCGACTCCGGCTCGCTCTACTTCCGCAGGTTCGATTGAGCAGCTCCCCGGCCCATTCACCCTTGCCGTCTGCGAGAGGACTCTCACCGTAGTGTCCCCATCTCTGGCGCGCGTACAAAGGCTACTTTCCCGGCTCAACGCTTTTGTAATTTACAACTGCCCCAAACTATACCCGAAGCCGTGAAAATGTCAAGGGGTTTTCTCAACGGATTGAACGGATTGTAACAGAAGAAGTTTTCCGTTCAATCCGTTTCATCCGTTGAGGCTCTTGACAAACTACTAACTCGTAGTATAGTTTATCTATAAACTACTAACAGGTAGACTAATTTATAAAATGTCCGTTCGTTACGCCTTACTCGGTCTGATCGCTCAACAGCCCCGCCATGGGTACGAGTTGCACGCTGCGTTTACGGCGCTCGTCGGCGGGAAAGAGACGTGGGATGTGAAGCCGGCGCAGATTTACACGACGCTGGCGCGGCTGGCGGAGAGTGGCCTGGTGGCGGAAGAGTCCGTCGAGAAAGAAGGCGGCCCGGAAAAACACGTCTACGCCATCACGCCCGCCGGAGAAGCCGAGTTGCGCGCCTGGTTCAACAGCGGCGTGCTGGACGCGCATCTGCACGATGAGTTCTACGTGAAGTTGATGGTGGGGCTGGCGTTGGATGAAGTGGATGCGCGCCGCATTCTCCAGGTGCAGCGGACAGCCCTGTACCGGGAATTGCATCGCATCACAGCGCAACGGCAGACCATTGACCCGAAAACGGCGCTGGCGCAAATCCTGCTGCTGGACAAGACCGTGATGCACCTGGAAGCCGACCTGCGTTGGATCGAGATGGTGGAAGCCCGTTTGGATGAAGTGCAACGGCAACCACGGCCTCAGCCGGAGCCGAAACAGCGAGGCAGACCGAAAGTGATTAGAGATTAGGGATTGGGGACTAGGGATTAGGGATTGGATTGACCAATCCCTAATCCCCAGTCCCTAGTCCCCCACTTACAAAGATCGTACAAAGGAGTATAAACAATGTCACTCATTCAAACTGAAAACTTAACCAAGATTTATGGCGCGGGCGAAACCGCGATTACGGCGCTGGATCATCTGAATCTGGCGGTGGAGACCGGCGAGTTTATCGCCGTGATGGGGCCGAGCGGCTGCGGCAAGTCCACGCTGCTGCACCTGTTGGGCGGGCTGGATCGGATGACGGAAGGCCGCGTGGTGTTGGACGGCAAAGACATCGCCGCCCTCGACGACGCCGCGCTGACCGAGCTGCGCCGCCGCAAGATCGGCTTCATCTTCCAGTTCTTCAACCTCATCCCGGTGCTGACCGCGCTGGAAAACGCCGCGCTGCCGCTCATCCTGGACGGCGTCAAGCCTGCCGCCGCGCACGCCAAAGCCACCGAGTGGTTAGGCAACCTGGGTCTCGGCGAGCGCGTCCACAGCCGCCCGGATCAGCTTTCCGGCGGGCAACAGCAGCGCGTCGCCATCGCCCGCGCTCTCGTCGCCGACCCCGCGCTCATCCTCGCCGACGAGCCGACCGGCAACCTGGACTCGCGTTCCGGCGACGAAATCGCCGGACTGCTGCGTCAGATCGCCTCAACCTGGAATCGCACCGTGTTGATGGTCACGCACGATCCACGCATCGCCGCCTACGCCGACCGGATCGTCTTCCTCAAAGATGGTCGCGTCGTGGACGAAAGCCGTCTCAGCGGGGATGGCGCGGCCGCAGACGCGCAGCATGTGCGGACAAAGGTAGAGGCGTTGTGAGTGAGGAGTTGCGAGTGAGGAGTGAGGAGTTGCGAGTGAGGAATGAGGAGTTGCGAGTCACGCACGCTTCCTAACGCCTAACCCCTAACTCCTAACTCCTAACTCCTAACCCCTAACTCCTAACTCTTAACCCCTAACTCCTAACTCGCTCAAGGGAGAAAACGATGAACATTCAATGGACTTTAGCATTACGTTATCTTTGGGGCCGCAAGTTGCGGACGGTGTTGACGACGCTGGCGGTGGTATTCGGCGTGACGGTGCTGTTTGGGTTGGAAAGTATTCTGCCGGCCATGCTGCAGGCGCTGCGGCAGAATATGCTCGCCAGCGCGGGCAAGGTGGATTTGACGGTGAGCACGACGGCCAACGGCGTCTTTGACGCCGCGTATCTGGAACAATTGCGCGGCGTCGCGGGGATCGGGCGGGCGACCGGTGCGTTGCAACAGCCTTTGATTCTGCCGGCCGCGTTGACCAAGACGGCTGCGCCGGCGCCGGGCGGCTTCTCCAAACCGGGGATCACGATGGCGGCGCTCAATCTCATTGTGGTGGGGCTGGACCCGGCGACGGCGCAGGACGTGCGCGCGTATCCCATCGTCGAGGGGCGCTTCCTGACGGAGGGCGACGCACAAGCCATCGTGCTGCCGGAGAATCTGGCCGTGAAGTTGGAATTAGCCATCGGCGACGTCCTGGTGCTGCCCGCCGCCAAAGGAACGGCTGACTTTGAAGTCGTCGGTCTGCTGACCGCGCGCCCGGTGCCCGGCGCGGCGGATGAGGTCTACGTGCCGTTGGCGGCGGCGCAGGCGCTTTTCAATCACCCAGGGAGGCTTAACGTGATGGAGGCCATTTTCACGCCGGACGCGGATCGCGCGCAGGTGGAGAGCGCAGTGCTGGCAAAGATGGGCGCAGGCTTTAAGGTCGGCGCGCTGGAATACGGCAGCGAGTTGTTCGCCGCGCTGGAAATGGGACAGTTCGCTTTCATCATGTTCGGCGTGATGGCGCTGGCAATGGGCGCGTTCATCATCCTCAACACCTTCCGCACCATCGTCGCCGAGCGCCGCCGCGACCTGGGGATGCTGCGCGCGGTAGGCGCGTCGCGGCAGACCATCATCGGCCTGATCGTGACCGAGGGGTTGATCCAATCGGTGGTGGGCACCGTCATCGGCCTCATCGTGGGGTACGGGCTGGCCGCCGTGATGATGTGGGTGGTCAATCCCATTATCCAGAACTTTATGCACTTCTCGATGGGGATGCCAATTGTCACCCCGGCCAACGTGGCGCTCTCGTGCGCGCTGGGCGTCAGCATCACCCTCTTGGGCGGCTTGCTGCCCGCGCGCGCGGCGGCCAACGTGACGCCGCTGGAAGCGCTGCGCCCGCAATCCGCCGCCGGTTACGAACGGACGGCGCGCAAACGCAGCCTGTGGGGCGCAGGGCTGCTGCTGCTGGCCGCGCTGACTCTGTTCACCGGCAACCTGGGCCTGGCGGGGCTGGGGACGCTGCTCTTCCTGGCCGGGCTGGTGCTGGTCGCGCCGGCGTTGGTCGCGCCGGTGGCCCGCACGTTTGGCCGCTTGCTAGGGCTGATCTTCGCCCGCGAGGGACAGATCGCCGAGGGCAACATCACCCGCCAGCCGGGCCGCGCCGCCATCACCGCCTCCGCCATGATGTTCGGCTTCGCCACGGTCATCGCCCTGGGCGGGATGTTGTCCAGCGTATCCGATGGCTTCATGCGTTATCTGGAGATCAGCCTGGGGTCGGATTTCATCTTTATGCCGTCCTCGTTCATCCTGGGCGGCGGGAACGTGGGCGCCGGGCCGGAACTGGTGAACGCCATCCGCAGCACAGCGGGAGTCGCCGGCGTCACGACGCTGCGGCAGGGGACGACGACCATCAACGGCGGACAGTTGCAATTGGTGGGCATTGACCCGGCGACGTACCCGGCCATCGCCGGCCTGGAATTCAGCGTGGGGGAGTCGGCGGAGGCGTTTGCCGCGCTGGGCCGCGAACGCGCGCTCATCGTCAACGGCATCTTCTCGATGCAGAACGGCGTCAAAATCGGAGACGTGCTGACGCTGCAAACGCCGGGGGGGGCGCAAGCGTACCGCGTGGTGGGGG
>DAOUGD010000215.1:0-19214 GCA_034429475.1 Anaerolineae bacterium | reverse complement strand
TGGCGCCGCCTTTTCACAGCTTTGGCGATGCTGGAGGGGGAGAGGGGGAGAGGGGGAGACTGCGAGAAGCGGTTGAGGCGTTTGGGGTGGATACGTTGACGTTTGACGCTTTGACGTTTGACGCCTTCGTCCACCATCCCCTGGCGGTGTGGATTGAGCAGACGTTTGGCGTGGAGGAGCGCGCCGGACACCTGCATCGCCGCATCCCCATCACGTTGGCCGAGGGCGCGGCGCGTCTGGCGGAAGCGACCGGCCTGGACGCGGAGAGCTGCCGCGCCGCCATCCAGGCGTGCTTCCGACGCGGGACGGAAGTGCGCGACGCGGAGGAGAATCCCGTCTTCGCCTTTAAACTGCACCAATTCATCGCGCAGGGCGGCGCGGTCTACGCTACCGCCGAACCGCCGGAACGGTGTCACCTCACCCTCGAAGGCCAGCACTACGCGCCAGGGGCGGCCGGGGAGCGGCTGCTCTTCCCCCTGCTCTTCTGCCGCGAGTGTGGTCAGGCCTATTACCAGGTCTATTGGGAAGTCGGCGCCAATCGCTTGCGCCCTTCCCTCTCCCAGGATGAAGAATCCGCCGCCGGGGGCGCCGTCCGCGAAGGCTACCTACTCGTCGAAGACCCCGCTGCACCCGTCTGGGACGAAACCCGCGAAGACGACCTGCCCGACGCCTGGTTTAACCAGACCCGCGCCGGCCGCACCGTCAAACGCGATTACCGCGACGCCATCCCCCAACGCCTCTATGTGCGACCTGACGGCGTCATCGAGCAAAATTCGCAATTCGCAACTCGCAATTCGCAATTCACCCTCGCCTGGTTCCTCCCCAAGCCCTTCCTCACCTGCCTGACCTGCGGCGCGATCCACACCCGGCGCGAGAGTGACTTCCGCAAACTGGCGCGGCTGTCCAGCGAGGGCCGCAGCACCGCGACCACGCTGTTGAGCCTGTCCACCGTCGCCGAACTGCGCCGCCAACCTGACGTGGAGGAAGGCGCGCGCAAACTCCTCAGCTTCACCGACAACCGGCAGGACGCCTCGCTCCAGGCCGGGCATTTCAACGACTTCGTGCAGGTGGCATTGTTGCGCGCGGCCATCTACCGCGCCCTGCCCGCCGATGCGCCATTAGATCACACCAAGATTGCGGCGCAGGTAGTAGAGGCGCTGGCCTTGCCCCAGGAGGTCTACGCTAAAGAAGTGGCCGATTTCGGCCCGGCGAAGCGCCGCAACCGGGAGGCGCTCACCGCGTTGGTCGAATACCGCATCTACGAAGACCTGCGCCGGGGCTGGCGCGTCGTCCAACCGAACCTGGAACAGTGCGGCCTGCTGCGGGTGGACTACCTGGACCTGGAAGAATTTTGCGCCGAACCTGCGCCGTGGCAGCGCCATCCCCTGCTCGCGGCGGCATCTCCAGAGACGCGGCTGCGGGCGGCGCGGGCGTTCCTGGATCACCTGCGGCGCGCGCTGGCAATTGACGCCGAATGTTTCGACCCGACGCGCCAGGATGCCATCCGCCGGCAAGTGATGCAGGCCCTGCGCTCCCCGTGGGCCTTCGACGAAACCGAACACCTCAAGCAGAGCGCGTGGTTCGTCTTTGCCAGTGCTACGCAACGTGGGGAATGGGAGCAAAGCCTTTCGGCGCGCAGCGCCTTGGGCCGCTACCTCCGTTCCCCGCAGGCCTGGCCGGAATTGGGCAGCCTGCTGGACACGACGGCCTACGAAGGACTGTTGGCCGCGTGGATTGCGGCCTTGCGCGGTGCCGGCTACCTCCTCCTGCGCGATGACGAGGCCGCCCTGCAATTGCGCGCCAGCGCGCTGTTCTGGCGGCGCGGCGACGGCGCGCCCCCACCGCCCGACCCCGTCCGCACCCGCTGGATGCGTTCGACCGACGTGGAGACATTGGAGCGGGAAGCCAACCCGTTCTTCCGCGATTTCTACACCCGGCCCGCCGCCGAACTGGTGGGGATGGAAGGCCGCGAACACACCGGGCAGGTGGACAAAGACGCGCGCGGGTGGCGGGAAAATGCGTTCCGCCGGGGCGAGCTGGCCTGCCTGTTCTGTTCCCCCACGATGGAACTGGGCATTGACATTGCCGACCTCAACGTGGTTCACCTGCGCAACGTGCCGCCCTCCCCGGCCAACTACGCGCAGCGCAGCGGGCGCGCCGGGCGCAGCAAGCAGCCGGCCCTCGTCGCCACCTACTGCTCGGCGGTGAGCGGCCACGACCAATACTTCTTCCGCCGCCCGGTCAAAATGGTCTCCGGCGTCGTCGTCCCGCCCCGGCTGGATTTGAGCAGCGAAGACCTGGTCGCGGCGCACATCCACGCCCTGTGGCTGGCGCGGGTAGGGCTATCGCTGCAAAACTCCATCACCGAACTGGTGGACGTTGCCGCGCCCGCTATGCCGCTGCACGAGGGAGTGGCGCACGCCATCCACCTGAGTGATAGCCGGCTGCAAGAGTGCTTTGCGGAAAGCTGCCGCGTGCTGGAAGCCTGCGGCGTAAGCCTGTCTCAAGCTGGCTGGTACTCCGAGGATTGGCTGTGGGCTCTCTTGCGCGCCGCGCCGGTCGCCTTCGACGCGGCCTTCAATCGCTGGCGCGAAATGTACACGGCGGCGGATCGCCAACTGCTGGCGGCGCGCGCCGTCATTGATCGCCAGTACCAGACCCGCGTGCCGCGCGAGCAGGTACAGGAGGCGGAGCGCCTGGAACGCGAGGCGCGGCGGCAGAAGGACTTGCTGTGCAACCTCGAAGGCGCGGGCGAACAAGACTTCTACCCCTACCGCTACCTGGCGAGCGAGGGTTTCCTGCCGGGCTACAACTTCCCGCGCCTGCCCATCCGCGCCTACATCCCCACCGGCGTGCGCGAGGGCGAATTCATCTCCCGCGCGCGCTTCCTGGCGCTGACCGAGTTCGGGCCGGGCAATATCATCTATCACGAGGGCAGCAAATATCGCGTGATGCGCAGCCAGTTGCCCACCGGCGACGCTACCGAGCGTTTCGTGCGCGCCAAACTGTGCCTGGCCTGTGGGCACTTCCACGAGGGCGAAGCCGCGACAGTGGATGTCTGCGAAGCGTGTGGGACGCCCCTCCAGCACGACAATTGTGACTACACCGAGAAGCTCTTTGAGATGACCGACGTGGTCACGCGGCGGCAAGAGAGCATCACCTGTGATGAGGAAGAACGCACCCGCGAGGGCTATCACGTCACCAGCCACTTCCGCTTTGCCAGTACGGCGGAAGGTGTGCGCGTGATCACGGCGGAGGTGGTGGATGCCCACAATTCCCCATTGTTACGCCTGACCTACGGCCCGGCGGCGACGCTGTGGCGCATCAACCACGGCTGGAAACGCTCGCAAGAACAGGGCTTCACCCTCGATACCGCGCGCGGCGCCTGGGCCAAACGCCCTGGCGAGGAAGATGCCCCTGCCTTGGACCCGGAAGACCGCGCCGCCCTGACCCACGGCGTGCGTATCCTCGTCCGTGACACCCGCAATATCCTCCTGGTCGCGCTGCCAGGGGGTGAGGAGGGCAATGAGGCTTTCCTCGCCAGCCTCCAGGCTGCGCTGCAACGCGGGATGGAAACCGCCTTCCAGGTAGACG
Organism: Anaerolineae bacterium; assembly: GCA_034429475.1. Lineage (GTDB taxonomy): Bacteria > Chloroflexota > Anaerolineae > B4-G1 > SLSP01 > JAKQHY01. Next base: position 15,620 of record DAOUGD010000215.1, on the reverse strand, counting down.
AGCGCGAACTGGCTTCCGAGCGCATCGGCCAGGGCGCGCAGCGCAGCATCCTCTTCTGGGAAGCGGCGGAGGGCGGCCTGGGCGTCTTGGGCCGCCTGGTCGAAGACCCTGCCGCGCTGGCCGAAGTCGCCCGCGAAGCTTTGAACATCGCCCACTTTGACGAAGCCGGAAACGACCAGCGTCCACCCACCGATGAAGACGAGGGCTGCGCCCGCGCCTGCTACGACTGCCTGCTCTCCTACACCAACCAGTGGGATCACCCCTTGCTGGATCGCCACCTCGTGCGCGGCCTGCTCCTGGCCCTGACCGCAAGCACTACCCTTCGATATTACTCAGGGCAGGCACTCCATGAGGGCGGAGGGGGGCGCACCTACGACGAGCAATACCGGTGGCTGCTCGAACAAACCGATCCCGCCTCCGAGTTGGAACGCCGCTTCCTGGAACATCTTCACCGCACCGGCCGCCGCCTGCCGGATCACGCCCAGCCGCACCTGCCGGACATTGCCGTGCGGCCGGACTTCGTCTATGACGGCACGCCGCCTGTGTTGGTCTTCTGCGACGGGAGCGTGCATGACCAAGCGGAGGTCGCGGCGGAGGATCGGCGTGTGCGGGGGGTGTTGGAGGATATGGGGTATCGGGTGGTGGTGATACGATGGGATCGGCATCTGGAAGAACAGATAGCTGGGTATCCTGACGTATTTGGGGCTATATAAAGTGAGGTATGACGATGGCGTTTGATCTCAGAAAGTGCGTGGTTCGCGTAGAAGGACTGGATGGCTATATTAGTGGTACCGGCTTTGTGGTCGGCGAAGATTTGGCGGTGACGTGTGCTCATGTGATTGCAGGCAAGTACATAATAGCGAAACCGGGGGAGCGAGTGCGTCTTACTTTCTGTGCTGATGAGATGATGGAGGCTGAGGTGCTGGTGGATGGCTGGCATCCAGAACAGGACGTGTCGTTTTTGCGGTTGACGGAGGCCCTGCCGAAGGGAGTGTTTCCGGCAGTGCTGGGACCAAGCACTGAAACGAACCATCATACATTTGAAGCGCTTGGATATCCTCAGATCGGGGAATACAAGGAACTTGGGGCGGAAGGATTAATTGTAAGATCGGTTACCAATAAGCAAGGTAAATCTGCGTTGCAATTGCGCTCACAAGAGATTGCTCTAGGTATGAGCGGTGCGCCGGTGTTGGATGTGGACATTAACTGCGTGGTAGGAATGGTAACGGAGATGTATGTGCCGGATGAGACAGGAAAATTCCGAGATGCGGTGTTTGCCATTCCTACGGAGACGCTCAAAGATTTACGTCCTGAGTTGACACTTGGTGTGCCTTCAGAAGTACGAGAGTATTTGAAAGCTCTTCGCAGGTATTGCGACAATTCGCCTTACTTCGCGTTAGACAGTATGGGTTCACGCAAGACGCTGGACGAAATCTATACCATACCACGACTACGGAAAAATAAAACGCAAGAGGACCAAGACAGTGAACAACAAGGGTATGAGGAAGGACAACCAAAGGAAATTCAACGCAACGAATTCTGTTCGATTGCCGATGTATTGCGTTCTGGCAAGTCTTCTATACTGCTGTTAGGAGAGCCTGGTGCGGGAAAATCCACGCTCTTGCGTCAATTAGCCAAACACGCCTGGGATGATCCTACCAAGATTGGGCTGGAAACATGTTATTTGCCTATTCTTGTCCCACTTCGGCATTTGGCAAAAAACTTCGACGGCCCAGTTGAAACACGCCTCAACCGGGCCTTGACCACTGAATTGGATTTGTCACAAGACCTGCCTTTGGGTTTCTGGACTGATTGGCCAACAATTGTTGGAGCGAACTGGCTTATTCTGCTCGACGGATTGGATGAGGTGTCAGACAAACATCGCCCTCGTTTGATACAGTGGATCGAAAACTTATCCAGAGACATTGGAAAAAACCGAATAATATTGACTTCCCGCCTATCAGGCTATAAGCCTGATGAATGGAGCGAACTGGCGTTCGATGATTATGATTTATTAGGATTGACACTTGATCAAACCATGGATTTAGCAACTCATTGGCTTGGAGAAAAGGCAACTGCGTTCTGGGAAGAGTTAAAACATATTCGTGCTGATGTTCTTGGCATCAACCCCCTCCTGTTGACGATTGCGGCCAAAGTTTATCTGCGTGAGAAGTCGTTACCTGAACGCCGTTCCGCGCTATATGGGCGGTGTATTGAAATCTGGCTATGGGAAGCCGAGGAACGCGACTTAGAGAATTCACTCCCTGAAAAACTTAAAGATCCCGTTGAACTTCATATTGGACGGCTTGCTTGCCTCGCCCTGGATTTTATCGAACAATCATACCCGACAGACCTCGAAGCATTAACTAGCTTTGTCGTTAAACATTTAAAGGAACAGGAAGATTTTCCGCCGTTTCTCGCTGAACCCCAAGGTAAACAATTTATTAAAGTAATGGCACAGCATAGTGGCGTGTTTATACGTCAAGATGATGAGTATGATTTTATTCATCCGACTTTTGCCGAGTATTTAGCAGCCTGGGCCATAGTGCAGGAAAGTAAAAAAGAAGGGAAATATGATCTGAAATATGTTTGGGAACATGCCGTTTCTCGGTGGGCCGATGAGGCTTGGCGTGAGGTGGCACTGTTCGTCTTGGATCTTTTGAGTGATGATAAGCAAGATGTTACCCCATTAATTAGACATGTCCTATGGAAAGATAAGGGGATATTTTTCGCCGGAGATACGCTTGTTGAAAAGGTAAAAGTAGATAAGAGTTTACGGAAACTTATCATTAATGGCCTGCTTACAGAAGTAAGATCCTGGCGCTGGGATACGTCATCAGAGACTGCTCTCAGCATTTTGAGTGAGTTGGCCCCGTCATACCCTTGTGTGGCTGACAAATTACTGGCGTTGGCGAGGGACAGGATGTTAGATGATCTTCGGACACGCAGAGCTATTGTCAGTACTTTGGGTGACCTCAGAAGAACTAAAGACTTGATAGAACTTGTGCATGATGCCAGGATAGATGCTGAATTGCGCGGAATTACTGCGGCTGTGTTGAGTCGTCTCGATCAAACTGCTGAGGCTCTCCCTGTCCTACAGATGCTGACTCAGAATAAGCAGGCGGAGGCTTGGGTGCGTAGAGACGCTGCGCTTGCGCTGAGTGAACTCGGATATGTTGACGAGGCCATCCTTACCCTACGATCATTGGCAGAAGACAAACGGGTGGCGGATTGGGCACGCATAGAGGCGGCGACTATACTTGGAGAACTCAAACAAGTTGATGAAGCTGTTTCCATTCTGTTAGCACTGGCACAGGATGGAACAATAAATGCAAATGAGCGTACGGATGCTGCAATTGCATTGAGTGAGCTTGGAACAACTGATAAGGTCATTCCTCTCCTGCTGACGTTGGTGCGGGATGAGAAAGTAAAATCTGATGTGCGCTGCAATATTGTGGATGTATTGGGGAAATTTGGACAGGTTGACGAGTTGTTGTCGTTAGCGCGGGATATAAGTGTAGCTGTCAGAGTGCGCTGTGCGGCAGTAACCGAATTAGGCAAGATGGAGGGAGTTGATGATGCCGTCGTTACCTTGCAAGCATTGGCGCAGGATAAGAGCGACGACGTACGATGGAATGTGGCAGTGACCCTGGGCGACCATGGATGGGTTGACGAAGCTGTTTCTATTTTGCTGAGGTTGGTGAACGATGAAAGAGCAGATCGGTCGCTTCGTATGTGGACCATATTTTTGCTACGTAGTCGTAGATGGGGTGTTGACGCCGTTTTGAAGTTGGCGCAAGACGAGGCGATAGCTGCTTGGGTGCGTAAAGATGCAGCCATTGCATTAAGTGAACTCAAAGAAGTCAGTGAGGCCACTTCTATTCTGTGGTCGCTGGCACAAGATAAAGCGACAAACCCGGAGATACGCAAGGATGCAGTGGTTGCGTTGGGCAAGCTCGGGCAGACGGATGATGCAATCGCTATTCTGCAAATATTGGCGCAGGATGAGGAAATAGATGCCTACAAGCGTCAGGATTGTATTGATGCGTTGGTCGAATTAGAGCAGGCCGATAGCCTGCTTACATTAGCACAAGATGAAAGAGTAGATATTGAGGTACGTAGATATGCGGCGACTGCATTGGGTAAATGTGGATGGGTTGATGAAGTTGCCCCCATTCTGTTGAAGTTGGCGCAAGATGAGAAAATAGGGATAAAAAAGCGTCGAGGCATCATTTATGAATTATGGGAATTAGGCCAAACGGATAGACTATTGACATTGGCACAAGATAAAAGCGCAAATGGTGAGATACGCGAATGTGCCGTGACTAAATTGTACAGAAGTGGATGGGTTGATGAAGCCCTTCCTGTCCTACGATCGCTGGCGCGAGACAGAATATTAGATGCTAATGTACGCATGAGGGCTGCCGTCATGTTAGGTGAACTCGGGCAGGTTGATGAAGCGGCATCATTTCTACTGATGCTGGTGCGAGATGAAGAAATTCATTTATTATCTCCTTGGGGGGGTATAAAAGAGATTGTTGACAAACTAAGCGTGTGGGGGCGCATTGATGATTTATTGGCGTTAGTACAGGATGAAAAGGTAAAGATTGAAGTGCGCGAGGACGCCATGGTTGCAGTAAGCAAATTAGAACAGGGTACTGAAGCCATCCCTGTTTTATTGGCCTTGGCGCAGAATGAGGAGATAAATGTCAACATACGCATAGGTGCAGCCAATGCGTTGGGTAAACTCGGAAAAATTGATGAAGCCACTCACATCTTGTTATTGTTGGCAGAGAGTAAGTCTGTTCGGGTGCGTACTGCCGCTGCTGTTGCGTTGAGCGAACTTGGGCAGGCTGAAGAGGCTGTTCCACTTCTACTTGCATTGGCGCGGGATAAGGTAGCAGCCCAGAAAGGACACGGCGATATTGTCCATGCATTACATAAATTAGGCCGAGATGATGATTTGTTGGCACTGGCCCAGGATGAAAATGTGGATACCGGGGTGCGCACCAATGCTGTTAGAGAATTGAAGCGAACTGACGATTTGTTGGCATTGGGACAGAATAAAAAAATACAAGCCGAAGTACGCAAAGATGCCGCCGTCAGGTTGAATGAATGTGGATGTAGCGCCGAAGCTATTGCTATCTTGCAGGTGCTAATACGGGAGGAAGGAGTAGATAGTGCTACCCGAGAAGCTATCGCTGAAATACTGAGCAAACTCGGCCAGATTGACGAAGCTGTCTCGGTTCTATTGGAGTTAGCGCAGGACCAGAACGTTGCTGATTGGTTGCGGTATAAAGCGGCGGCTAAGCTGAATGAATTAGGAGAGACTGACAGAACTATCCCTGTCCTGCTGGCACTGGCGGAGGATGAAACGGTAGATCCCACAGTGCGCAGTAAAGCTGCAGTCGCACTCAGTGAACTCGGAAGGGTTGATGAAGCTGTTCGTACTCTGCTACAGTTGGCACGAGACGAGAAGATAGATTATTCGGAATGCAGCGATGTTGCGAATACGTTGAGCAAATTGGGGCGGCTTGATGACTTGTTAGTGCTGGCGTGGGACATCAATGTTGATGTTACGCTGCGCCGGGCTGTTGTTGCAGCTCTGAAAGAATTGGGACGAGATGATGACCTGTTAGCGTTGGCACAGGACAGAAGAGCAGGGGCTAAGATACGACAGTATGCAGCGACCTGCTTGTGCGAACGCAAACAAGTTGATGTTGCTGTTCCTATTCTGCTGGCGTTGGCGAAGGAAAAAAAGGTAAGTTGTGAAGTGCGCATGGATACGGCGGCTACCTTAAGAGAATTTGGATGGATTGATGAAGCCGTCATTATCTGGCTGGCATTGGCACGGGATAAAGAAATGAGTGCGTGGATGTATGGAGAGATTCTTGAGGTGTTGGGCAAGTTGCGGCGGACTGATGACTTGTTAACGCTGGTGCGGGATGAAACTGTAGTTGTTGAGATCCGACTGGACGCGGTAGCTCAACTGTACAAGATAGATGAAGACGCTACGATTCTACTGGCGCTGGCTCAGGATGAGAAGATAGTCGCCGAGATACGGGCGGGTGTCGCTATTGTATTGATTGGACTCAACCGGTTCGATGAAGCTGCCGCTATTCTACTGGCGCTGGCTCAGGATGAGAAGATAGGCGCCGAGATACGGGCGGGTATCGCTACTGTATTGATTGGACTCAAACGGTTCGATGAAGCTGCCGCTATTTTACTGGCGCTAGCGCGGGATGAAAAAATAGAGAAACGTAGCGATATTGTTGATGTGTTGGCTAACCTTCGACGGACTGGCGACCTGTTGACGTTGGCACAGGATAAGAATGTGACTGTTGAGGTACGCTTAGATGCGGCGCGTCGTCTATATGAACTGGATCGGGTTGATGAAGCCGTCGCTATTCTACTGGCATTGGCGCGGGATGAAAAAATAGAGGGGCGGAACGGCATTATTGAGATGCTCGGTAATCTGCAACGGATTGATGACCTGTTGACACTGGCATGGGACAAGAATGTGGCGACCGAGATGCGGCTGGACGCGGTGGATCAGCTATGTAAACTGGAACGGACTAACGAGGCCAGCGCTATCCTGCTTACGATGACACAAGATAAGGCAATAGATGTTGATATACGTCAGAGTATTGTTGCTGCACTAGGTGAATTAGAACAACCTGATATCTTGGCGACATTGGCGAAGGACGAAAGTGTTGAGGGAGAGGTGCGTCAGAATGCCGCTGAAACACTGAGCGAACTTGGCCGGGTTGACGACTCCGTTGCTATCCTGTTGGCGCTGGCGCAGGATAAAAGTATAGACGCCTGGGTGCGTTGGAGTATAGCGGTTACACTGAGGAAATTTGGATACACTAACGAAGCTATTTCTATCTTGCTGATGTTGATGCGAGACACGAATATAGATGCCCGGGTAGGTCTGGATGCGGCAATTTTATTGAGAGAATTCGGGCATGTTGATGAAGCTACCGCCATTTTAAAGTCGCTGGCGTGGAATGAGAAAGTTGTACCCTGGCAACTTAATCAGATTTTTAATACACTGATTGAATTGGGGCGAGCTGATGATTTGTTAATGCTGGTACATGATGAGAATGTAAATGCCGAAGTACGCACAAAAGTAGCGATTATGCTGAGTAAACATGGACGGATTGAAGAAACTACCTCTATCTTATTGATGCTGGCACAAAATAAAGGGATGGACAACTGGATATATTGGGATATGGCCACTAGGCTGAGAGAATTAGGACGAGTTGATGAGGCCGTTTCGATCCTGTTGATGTTGGTGGGGGATGATAAGACAAACGAGTACTCCTGTATGTTACGCGCGGATGCATTGACTGCATTAATCGAACTCGGGCGGAGTGATGAGGCCGTTTCTATCCTGCTGAGACTGGCGCGAGATGAAGAAACACCCCTTGGGGAACTTGACGATGTTCTTGATGCGCTGGTCGAATTGGGTCGGACTGATGATCTATTGACACTGGCACAGGATAAGAGGGTCAATGCTAAGGTGCGTAAAGATATAGCAATCAGAGTATACGAATTTGGACTGGTTGATGAGGCCACGCCTATTTTGCTAACACTAGCAGGAGTGGACAATTTTAGATGGCTTGTTAGAGACACCGAAGCCGCCGCTATTCGTTCGGCTTTGGTGCATGGAGAAGGAAAGGACAATGTTCAAATGTATCAGGATGCTATTATTCGACTGGGGGAACTAGGATGTGTTGAAGACTTACTTGCGCTGCTACAGGACACCAGAATGGACCTATCGCAATGCCAAAATACCCTTGAGGTCATTTTGAAATATAGCGAAATTGACACTCTATTAGCGTTAGCACGAAACACGCAAGTGGACGTAAATATTCGTGTGTCTATTGCCACAAGAGTCGCCCAGGAACAAACCGACGAGGCGGTCCCCCTCTTGTTGAGATTACTAAGTCATGAGACGATAGAAGCCGAAAGGCGCGCACTAGCTATAGTGACTTTAAATGAGCTCGGATATGCTGACGAAGTTGCAAAATACTGCCATCCCATACGACAGAAAACTCTTACCTCATCACTGGATATTTGACAATTTGTCGGGCGAAGGAGATTGAAAATGTCTTATGTCGGCACCCTCATCACCCTCCGCAACCGCGAATGGGTCATCCTCCCCTCCGAAAACCCTGACCTGCTCCTCCTGCGTCCTCTGAGCGGCAGCGAGCGCGAGATCGCCGGCGTCTACCTGCCGCTGGGCCTGGAAACACCCAGTCCAGCGACGTTTCCGCTGCCCGATCCCGCCCACGCTGGCGACTATGAATCCGCCCGCCTGCTCTGGGACGCGGCGCGGCTCACACTGCGCTCCGGCGCGGGGCCGTTCCGCTGCCTGGGGCGGCTCTCGGTGCGTCCGCGCCCCTACCAGCTCGTGCCGCTGCTGATGGCCCTGCGCCTCGATCCCGTGCGTCTGCTCATCGCCGACGACGTGGGCGTGGGCAAGACCATCGAGGCCGGCCTGATCGCCCGCGAGTTGCTGGATCGCGGCGAGACGCGGCGGCTGGCCGTGATCTGCCCGCCCTACCTCTGCGATCAGTGGCAGCGCGAACTGGCGGAGAAGTTCCACCTTGAGACCGTCGTCGTGCGTTCCGGCACGGCGACACAGTTGGAGCGCGGCCTGCCCCGCCAGGATATGAGCATCTTCGAGTATTACCCGCACCTCATCGTCAGCGTGGACTACGCCAAAATGGAGCGGCGACGGGCGGCGTTCCTGCTCCACTGCCCCGACCTGGTCATCGTGGACGAGGCGCACAGTTGCGCGCGCCCGGCGGGCCGTTCCGTGAGCCAGCAGCAGCGCCACGAACTGCTCGTAGACCTGGCGCAAAAGCCGGAACGGCATCTCCTGTTGCTCACCGCGACCCCGCACAGTGGGGTGGAGGCATCCTTCCGTTCCCTGCTGGGCCTGCTCGACCCGCACTTTGAGCAATGGGATCTGGCCGCCCTGGCCGAAAAACAGCAGCGCGCCCTGGCGCAAGCCTTCGTCCAGCGTCGCCGCGCGGATGTCGTCCGCTGGTTGGGGGAAGAGACGCCTTTCCCGGAGCGCGTCTCCCAGGAAGTGGCGTATACCCTCACGCCGGGCTACCGGCGGCTGTTCCAGGATGTGTACACCTTTGCCCAAGAAATCGTGCGTTCCGGCGAGACCTTGAGCGGCTTCCGGCGGCGGGTGCGCTACTGGACGGCGCTGGCGCTGCTGCGCTGCGTGATGTCCAGCCCGGCAGCGGCGCAGACCGCGCTCGAAGCCCGCGCCGCGCGCCAGGAAGAGTCCCTGAGCGACGAAGACCAGGACGACGCGCTCTTTTCGCCCTACGTCTACGATGACCCGGCGGGGGAAACCGCCATTGACCTCGCGCCGACCTACGTGGTGGAAGAAGGGGAACGCGCCCTGGGCGATTCCGAGCGCCGCCGGCTGCGGGACTTCGCGCGCCAGGCGGGCGCCCTGCGCGGCGATCAGGACGCCAAACTCGTCGTCACCGCGGAGAAGGTCGCCGAATTGCTGGCAGCGGGCTACCATCCCATCGTCTACTGCCGCTACATCGCCACGGCGGAGTACGTGACGGCAGAATTGAAGCGGCGCCTGCAACCGCGCTGGCCCGACGTCCACCTTATTGCTGTGACCGGCGCGCTATCGGAAGATGAGCGGCAGATGCGGGTGGCGGAACTGGCGCAGAGTCCGGCGCGCGTGCTGGTCGCCACCGACTGCCTGAGCGAGGGGATCAACTTGCAGGAAGGCTTTGACGCAGTGCTGCACTACGACCTGCCGTGGAATCCCAACCGCCTGGAACAGCGCGAGGGCCGGGTGGATCGTTACGGGCAGCGCGCGCCGCAGGTGCAGACGGTGCTGGTCTATGGGCAGGACAACGCGATTGATGGCGCGGTGCTGGACGTGCTGATCCGCAAGGCCGTGGAAATCCGCAAGACGTTGGGCATCAGCGTGCCCGCGCCGGTCGAAAGTGAGAGCGTGATGGAAGCCGTGCTGCACTCGCTGTTTCTGCGGGGCAGCGCGGAGGCCGCCGTGCAGCTTTCGCTCTTCGAGGCCGGGGACGCCGCGCTGGGCGATGTGCGCCGCCGGTGGGATGCGGCCGTGGAACGCGAACGGGAGAGTCGCACCCGCTTCGCGCAGCACACGATCAAGCCGGAGGACGTGGCGCGGGAATTGGAAGAAACCGACGCTGTGCTGGGCGATCCGGGTACAGTAGAACGCTTCGTCCTCGCTGCCTGTCAACGGCTGGGCGCGCCGCTGCAAAAGCGTGGGGCAATTTGGCGATTGGATACGGCGCTGCTGCCGGAGCCGCTGCGCGAGCGGCTGGGCGGACCGGCCGGCATCGCCGCCGAATGGCGCATCGCCTTCACCAGCCCCGCCCCGGAGGGCGCAGTCTACGTGGGACGGAATCACGAGCTGACGGCGAGTCTGGCGGAGACCTTGTTTGATGCGGCCCTGAGTGGCGCAGAAAACGCTCCCACTGCGCGCTGTGCCGCCATGCGCACGGACGCAGTATCGCAGCGCACGACCCTGTTGCTCCTGCGCATTCGATACTTGCTCAAAGAGCGCGCCCCCACCCCCACTCTGGCGGAAGAATGTCTCGTTTGCGCCTTCCAGGGCCGCCCGGAGACTGTGATGTGGCTCGGTGAAGCCGAGGCTCTGCGGCTGTTAGCGGAAGCCCGGCCGGTTGCCAACGTCACTCCGGCAGAACGGGAGCGTTGGCTGGGGGATGCGCTGGCCTGGCTTGAGCTGCTTACGCCCGACCTCGCCCGGATTGCCGGAGAGCGCGCCGCCCGGTTAGGGGACGCGCACCGGCGCGTGCGGCGGTTGACGAAAGAGGGCCGGCTCACGGTGGAGCCAGTGCTGCCGGTAGATTGGTTGGGAGTGTATGTGTTGATGCCGATGCCACAGGGTATCGGATAAGTTTATATCATTCAGGAGGATGGCAATGGCAGACGAAATCGTGTTGGATTTGGGGGAGTACGGCAAGATTCTGGTGGAATCTGCTGAAACACAAACTAAAGGCGGTTTAGCCCCTGTAAGTCGTAGTGAGAAAGGAAAACTTGCGCTTGTTGCCGGTCAGTTATTGCGCATGCCGCTGACGGGTCTGGGCAAGTTCTTTATGGCCACATTGCCGGCGCCCAGCGACAAAGACCTTTACGAGGTGGATGAATTCACCGTTGAGTTTGCGATGGGGATTGAAGGGGAGGGCAGTTTATCCATTGGTGGGGAAGGCGGTGTCAACGTAGGTACAAAAGCAACCGCTAATGCAGAAGCGGTAGCCAAGATAACGCCTAATGGGGCGTTCAAATGTACGTACACCTGGAAGCGGAAGAAAGCCGAGGAGGGGAGAAAGCAGGGAGGCTAGGTTTTTTGCCCTGGGCGCCTTGCCATGCTGGAACGTTTGGTAGTTTTCAAGAGGTGATGAATGGCGGATTCTATGTTGGAAGGGATTGTCCGTATTGCTGGCGGTACCGGCTTCGTCGTGACTGAGGATGCTCTTGTCGTCACTTGCGCTCATGTAGTAGAGGGCCTGCAAGTTGGCGACGAGACGCAGGTCGCCTTCCATGCCACTGGCGAGATAGTCACTGCGCGCCTTGAGATACTCGGCGAGACTGAGGATGTCGCTATCCTGCGCCTGGATGAGCCGTTGCCGGAAGTAATCAAACCGCTACAGTTAGGCAGCTCCATGACGGCCAAAGATCGCACCTTCTATACCTTTGGCTTTGCCAATGCCAAAACCATCGAAGGCATGGCAGGCAAGTGTGAGGTCGTCGGCGAGACGACACAGAACAGCTTTCCGGTCTTGCAACTCCGCGCTAGTGAAATTACCACTGGTTACAGCGGGGCGCCGGTGTGGGATGCTCGCTTGCGCGTGGTCATCGGCATGGTGACCAGCGTTGCAATACAGGATGCACTGGGCAAGCAGCAGGAGACGGCATTTGCCATCCCTGTCGAGACGTTGCGCGATGTTTGCCCCGAATTGCGCATTCAAAACACCTGCCCCTATCGCGGTCTAGCCGCCTTCACTGAAGCCGATGCTGCGTTCTTCTTTGGGCGCGAACAACTCATCACGGAGTTATCCAACAAAGTACGCCACCAGCGGCTCATCGCCGTCGTCGGGCCGTCCGGCAGTGGCAAATCCTCGGTCGTGCAAGCCGGGCTGCTTCCTAAACTGCCGAAGGATTGGCAAGTCATCAAACTGCGTCCTGGCAGTGACCCGTATGCCAATAGCGAATGGCGAATAGCGAATGGCGAAAAACCCGCTGATCCGCTGATCCGCCGATTCGTCCTTTTCGTAGATCAATTCGAGGAACTCTTTGCCCTCTGCACCCCCGAGGTGCAGGCACGCTTCTTGGAAGATTTGCAAGCTTTGATCGCCAGATCTGCCCCCATCACCGTGATTCTGACCCTGCGCGCCGATTTCTTCGGCCATTTGCAAGCCTCTCCCCTGGGCAAGCACCTGGAGCACGCCCTGGTGAATGTCTTGCCGATGGAATCCGCCGATTTGTGCGCCGCGGTAGAGCGCCCCGCCCAGGCGGTGGGCCTGCGCTTTGAAGCCGGACTGGTGGAGGCCATTATGGAAGATGCGCGCCAGGCCCGGCATACTTTGCCCTTGCTCCAGGCTGCGCTGACGCAACTGTGGGAACAGCAAACGCAAGGGACGTTGACCTACGGCGCTTACAAGGCTTCCGGGCGGGTGGCCGGGGCCATTGGCTTGTGGGCTGAGGATACGTACAACGGGCTGACGACGGAAGAACAACGATTAGCCCGGCGCATTTTCACCCGGCTGGTGCATTGCGACGAAGGCGATGCGGCGGATACCCGCCAGCGCCGTACTTTGCCCGAATTGCTGACTCGACCCGATGAACATGATGCTTTACACCGGCTGTTGCAACGATTGGCGGATAAGCGGCTGCTGACGACTGATGAAGCGCAGGGCGTAAAGTCTGTAGAAATAATTCACGATGCCCTGCTCAAGGAATGGCCCAGGTTGGAACAGTGGCTCACCGAGCAGCGGGGATTCTACCTGTGGCGGCAGCGGTTGGATGCGCAATTGCAGCTTTGGGAAGACAACGGGCGTGACGATGGGGCTTTGCTGCATGGCGCCTTGTTGGTCGAAGCCGAGCAGTGGACACAGGAACAACCTGAAGATCTAAACCAGAACGAACAAACCTACATTACGCAAAGCCTAGTACTCCAACGCCGGGAACAGATGGCGCGCGAAGCACAACAGCGGCGCGAATTAGAACAGGTTCAAGCTTTGGCACAATCTGAGACACGCCGCGTGAGAAATCTGCGCATTGGACTGGGCGTAGCCGTGCTGTTTTTACTTGTGGCGCTAGGCGCGGCCTGGATTGCGATACAGCAAACCAATCTGGCCGAACAACGTCTGGGGGCGGCACATAACGCCGAGTCCACAGCTGTAGTTGAGGCTGATAGCCGCGCTACTGCCCAGGCAGAAACGGAGATTCAACATAGCGAGGCGGTCCATGCTCAAGCGACGGCCGAGACCCGCCGCATTGAGGCCGAAAATGCGCAAGCTGCCGCCGAAGCCGAACGTGACCGTGTTGAGCAGCAAGCCCAGGTAGCCCTGGCTCGTCAATTGGGAGTACAGGCGCAAGCTATTTGGGGACAATTAACGCAATACCCTGAACGTGCGCCGCGCGCACTTTTGTTGGCCGTGGAATCGCTGCGCCGCTATCCAGAGAGTACAGCAAACCAGGTAGTTGCCGATAGTTTAGAATTATTACCTCGTGAAGTGTCGGCCATTGGGCAGCCTTATGATAGTAGTACAGTTAATATGGTGAACTCTGTGGCATTCAGCCCGGATGGACGATGGGTAGTTTCCGGCGGGGGTAGCACGGCGCTCGTGTGGGAAGCAGCAACTGGGCGTGAGGTGGCGCGCACCACGTACGGGAGGGGAACGCAAGTGCATGCTGTAGCCTTCAGCCCGGACGGACAGTGGGTGATCTCCGGCGGGGGACTGGGGGTGCTCTCCGGCATAGGCGACACAGCGTTGGTGTGGGAGGCGACGACTGGGCGCGAGGTGGCACACGTCACACACGAGGGTGAAGTGCTGGCCGTAGCCTTTAGTCCGAATGGGCAGTGGGTGGTTTCTGCAGGATGTGATGAAATGAACAGCCAGGGTTGCATCCGTGGTACGGCGCTAGTGTGGGAGGCGGCCACCGGGCGCGAGGTGACACGTGTTACGCATGAGGGTAGTGTGTATGCCGTAGCCTTCAGTCCGGATGGGCGGTGGGTGGTTTCCGCCGGGGGTAACACAGCACGGGTATGGGAGGCAGCCACCGGGCGCGAGGTGGCGCAGATGACGCACAATTGGTTTGTGTATGCTGTGGCCTTCAGTCCGGATGGACAGTGGGTGGTTTCTGGCGGTGAGGACGGCACGGCACGGGTGTGGGAGGCAGCTACCGGGCGCGAGGTGACGCGCGTTACGCACGAGGGTAGAGTGAATGCTGTAGCCTTCAGCCCGGATGGGCGGTGGGTAGTCTCCGGCAGTAAGGATGACACGGCGCGGGTGTGGCAGGCGACCACAGGACGCGAGGTAGCGCGCATTACGCACGGGGATGATGTGCATACTGTGGCCTTCAGCCCGGATGGACAGTGGGTGGTCTCTGGCAGTCGAGATACTACGGTGCGAGTGTGGGAAGCGATGACTGGGCGTGAGGTGGCGCACGCCACCCATGCGAATTCTATGGACACTATAGCCTTCGTAACGACTGTGGCCTTCAGCCCGGATGGGCGGTGGGTGGTTTCCGGTAGTTATGACGGCATGACACGGGTGTGGGATGTTTCGCAACACCTCCATCCAAGTGTGGCGGCCGTACAAGAGGTGGCGCAAGCCTCGCTCGGGTCGTACGAAGCAGACGTAGCCTTCAGCCCGGATGGACGGTGGGTGGTCTCGGCGGGGTGCGATGGGATTAAAGACGGCAGGTGTGTCAACGGTTCGGCGTGGGTGTTGGAGGCGGCCACTGGGCTCGAGGTGGCGCATGTCACACATGAAGGTTGGGTGAGCGGCGTAGCCCTCAGTCCGGACGGGCAGTGGGTAGTCTCCGCGGGATGTGATGAACTTGCCGAACGACGTTGTATTCTTGGTTCGGCGCGGGTGTGGGAGGCAGCCACCGGGCGCGAGGTAGCGCGCGTCACACACGAGAGTGTTGCGAGTGCTGTGGCCTTCAGCCCGAATGGACGATGGGTGGTTTCCGGCAGTGGTGATGGCACGGCGCTGGTGTGGGAGGCGGCGACCGGGCGTGAGGTGGCGCGCGTTAAGCATGGGGATTCGGTGTATGCCGTGGCCTTCAGTCCGGATGGACAGTGGGTGGTTTCCAGTGGGGGCAACACAGCGTTGGTGTGGGAGGCGATCACCGGGCACGAGGTGGCGCGGATGACACACAAGGGTCCTGTGTTCGACGTGGCCTTCAGCCTAGATGGACAATGGTTAGCTCGACAATGTTAAATTAGCACGGTTGTTCTAAACTCAGGTATCGGGTATCATTCATTCCAATCTTGATGAAAGGAGGATGATATCAATGAATGACGAAACGCCGCGCGACCTTGAGGCGCCGCACCG
>DAOUGD010000214.1:0-16231 GCA_034429475.1 Anaerolineae bacterium | reverse complement strand
CGCCCCCAGCACCCCTGCAACTCTCCTTGCCATGCCTGGGGTAGCCTCCGCAAAGGGTACGATATTGTGAGACTGTAAAGGTACGATTTTACAAGACTACAGGGGGTACGATTTTACAAGCCCTTACAACGGAATACGGAATACGGAGACCTTTCATGTCCACCTACGACGAAGCGCACGAGATTTTTGACCAACTGACCGCCTGGCGGCGCGATTTCCACATGCACCCGGAGCCGGGACTGGAAGAGCGCCGTTCGGCAGGGATCATCGCGGAGACGTTGCGCAGTTTGGGCTACACCGTGCAGGAAGGCGTCGGGCAGACCGGCGTGGTCGGCCTGCTGGAAAATGGCCCCGGCCCCGTCGTCCTGAGCCGCGTGGACATGGACGCGCTGCCCATCCAGGAAGAGAGCGGGCTGCCGTTTGCGTCGCAAGTCCCCGGCATGATGCACGCCTGCGGTCACGACGCGCACATGGCGATCGGCCTGGGGGTGGCGACGGTGATGGCGCAGCGCCGCGACGCCTGGCAGGGAACGCTCAAGTTGATCTTCCAACCGGGCGAAGAAAGCGCGGACGGCGCGGCGCTGATGATCAAAGACGGCGTGCTGGAAGCGCCCCGCCCGGATTTTGCGCTGGCCGTCCACGTGTGGAGCTTCCTGCCGGTGGGGACCGTCGGCGCGACGCCCGGCCCGGTGATGGCGGGCGCGGAGTTCTGGGAGGCCACGATCACGGGCAAAGGCGGCCACGGCGCGGTTCCGGATCAGGCCGTAGACCCCATCGTGGCGGCAGCGCACATCGTCACCGCCTTGCAGACGGTGGTGAGCCGCAACGTGTCGCCGTTGCAGACAGCGGTGGTCACGGTGGGGATGCTGCGCAGCGGCGACGCCTTCAACGTGATCCCCCCAACGGCGGAGATGCGCGGCACGATCCGCACCTTCGACCCGGCGGTGCGCGAGCTGGCGCTGCGCCGCGTGCGAGACATCATTGAGGGCACGGCGCGCGTGATGGGCGCGGAGGCGACGATCAAGCTGTTCCCCCTAACGCCGGCGGTCATCAACGACGCCCAAGTGACTGAAGTGGTGCAGTCGGCCGCCAAAGACCTGTTCGGCGCGGACGCACTGAAGCAGATACGCACGATGGGCAGCGAAGACGCCGCGCTGTTCTTGCAGCAGGCACCCGGCTGCTTCATCTTCGTCGGCGCGGGCAGGCCTGATCAAGAAGTCATCCCGCATCACAGCCCGCACTTCGACATTGACGAGCGCGCCCTGGTCAACGGCGTCGCGCTGGTGGTAGAAACGCTGCGGCGGATGATGCCCCAAAAGAAGGAGGAAGCGAGTTAGGAATTAGGAGTTAGGAATAGCCTTCCTAACTCCTAACTCCTAACTCCTAACTTTATGCCCCAACAAGGCCCCTTACAATGGCTGGATGGCGAAGGCTGGCTCGTCGCGGCGGGCTGCGGGGATGTGCTGCGCGGTGATCTGGACGCGGTCATCGCGCCATTGCTCAGCCTCGTTAACCTGGATCGCCCGATGGTGGCGCTGCTGGCCGAAGGGACGCGCGCCGACGCCGATGCCGTGCTTGACGCCTTCACCGCGCTCGGCGGGCCAGGCGGCGAGGCGTTCGCGCTGCCGGAAACAACGCGCGCGCTCTTCCACGCGCCGGCCTTCCTCGAATTGTTGGCGGAGGCCGGCCTGCTTTACCTGGGCGGCGAGAATCCGCTACCGCTGCTCTTGAATTTGCACAACACGCCCGCGCTGGATCGCATCCGGCGCGGGTTTACCACCCTGCAAGGGTTGACTCTGATCGGCATAGGCGGCGCGGCGGCGACGTTGGGCCGCTACGCCATCGGCCCCGCGCCAGACTATTTGCAGGCGCTTGGCCTGGACTTCCTGCCCACCGCCGTGATCGAACCGCACTTCACCCGCACCAAGGACTCCATCGTCCTGCGCAACCTCAACCAGTTGGGCGCGGGATTGCTCGGCCTGGGCCTCCCCGACGCGACCGCACTCGCCTTCGGTCCGCAGGGCCAGGTGGAGACGTGGGGCGCGGGGCAGGCGACGGCGGTGGTCAGCACGGCGCGCGGGGCGAGTTAGGAGTGAGGAGTTAGGAGTGAGGAAATCGGGGATTGGGGACTGGGGATTTGGGAGTGGGGCAAAGAGCGCGCGACACGAGGCGACTTCCCTACTCCCTACTCCCTACTCCCTACTCCCCTTCACCCAAATGAAAGGAGGATTCTATGCTTACAGTCCGTGTTAACAGTCCAGAGTTAGGCTATTTGAACGTGCGGGATCAGCCGGATGGTGCGCTGGTGACGACGGCGCCGCATGGCAGCACGCTCAACGCGGCGGAGCCGGATACGGCGGCGCGCGCGAAGGTGGGCCAGGAGAAGCAATGGCTTAAGGTGCGACTGCCGGATGGCCGGGAGGCTTACGTCGCCGCGTGGTATCTGACCCTGGCCGACGCGCCGGCAGCGGGAAGCGGCCTGCCCCTGTGGGTGTATAGCCCGGAGGTCGGCAGTCTCAACATCCGTAGCGGGCCTTCGACTAACCACGCCATCCTCACACAGGCGCTGCACAAGGCGCGCGTGCTGGCGCTGGACGCCGAAAGCGATGTGCGCGCGAAGCTTGGGAAGCAGGGGGAGTGGATCAGGGTGCGGCTGGATAATGGAACGGAAGGCTACGGGGCGGCCAATTACCTCTCGCCGGTCAGCCCGCCGGAGCCGGATCGCTCCCTGGAGCCGGACGAAGCCGACAAGATCGCGTTCACCAACAGCATGAGCGGCAGCGAGCGGCAGGTGGCGACGATCTGGAATCGCCTGGGCGGGTTGATGAAGACGTTGGCGGCGCAGTTGGGGATCGATCCCGGCATGGCCGTCGCCGTCTGGCTGGTGGAATCCGGCGGGCGGGCCTTTGGGGCGGACGGGCGAATGGTTATCCGCTTCGAGAACCACGTTTTCGACAAGTATTGGGGCAAGCAAGCGCCGCAGCTCTTCGCGCAACACTTCACCTACAACAGCGACCAGAGTTGGACGGGGCATCAGTGGCGCCCCTCGCCTTCGGAAGGGTGGCGGCAATTCCACAACAACCAGGCGACGGAATGGGAGGTGTTTAGTTTTGCTGCCACGCTAGACAAGGCGGCGGCGCAATCCTCTATCAGCATGGGCGGGCCACAGATTATGGGTTTCAATTACAAATCGCTCGACTACCCCTCAGTGGGCGCGATGTTCGATGCGTTTGCCGCCGGCGAAGGTCATCAGGTCATCGGCTTCTTCAACTTCATCCGCAACAACCGGGGCGGGCAGACGTTGCAAAAGCTGCAAAGCTCCGATTTCGTCGGTTTTGCGACGCACTACAACGGGCCGGGGCAGGCGGCGCACTATGGCGCGCTGATCCAGCAATCCTACGAGGCGTTCCACCGGCTCAAGGCCGTCTCCTTCGCCGTCTCGTTCGCCGCCGAAGAAGTCGGGCCGGCGCCGATGACCGAAGTGGACAACCTCCGGATAATTCTGGGGATGGGCGCCAAGTCTGTGGCGCGGCTCAAGGCGGAGGGGGTCACTACCTTCACGCAGATTGCCGCGTTGGACGCGGAGCAGCTCCGCGCGCTGATCGGGCCGGGCGCCAATCGCCTGCGTTGGCTGGAGTCGTGGCCGCTGCAAGCGCGCCTCGCCGCCTGGGGCGATTGGGACGCGCTCAAGGCGTTGCAGGCGGAGTTGAAGGGGTAAGCTTTGATGACTATGGGCAGCGAGACCGACGACTCGAAATATCTATCCTTTATCCTCGACCGAATTGCGGTTTGTAAGGCATACAAACCGGCATTCGGACAGGGGCAACCCGTCTCGCGGGAGGATTTCCAGCACCTTTATGGCGCAGACCCGTTTTACGGTTGGTTAGGATTAAATCATCCGTTGATCTACGCTGCCCATAGCGCCGCAGGCGGCATTACGTCGTTATATCGCCAGATCGGATTGGGATGCGAGGAGCTTTTTCGCCAGATTTTGCAGGATTGTCTGGCATTGACTGAAACGCAAGTGCGTTGGGCTTACACAACCGTGACCTCGGATGGGCAGGCGCGTCAACTATCCCTGGATGCGCGGATTCAACTGTCCGAGGTCACGTCGGTAGAAAAACGCGCGCGCGTTCACCAATGGCTGTATCAGGCTGCCGCGCAATTGAACGTCGCCCCCGAAATTGCCAACGCCCCCAAGGGACTTGTCTTTGAGGTGCGTCAGGGTTACAAGAGCAAAGACTCAAAACGGCAAAATGCGGACATTGCAAATGCGGCGACGGCTTACGCGCAAGGGTATCTACCGGTGCTGTTGATTTTATCCACGCAAATTGATAGCGACGTGGTAGAGCGGTATCGGCGCGCACACTGGCTCATTCTTCAAGGGCAGTTGGCCGATTCCCCTTTCACTTCAACGTATGCCTTCAGCAAAGCCATCCTGGAATATGATTTGGCGGACTTTTTTGTGCGCAATGCAACGATCTTGCAGTCAGCCATTGCCGATGTTTTACGAGTGCTGTTACAGGCGGATAGCCACGATGGTTGAGCAACGCGCAGACCTCACGTTCAAATATAACCTCAAGCGGGGCCGTCACGGCTGGATACGGTTGACGCCGGCGTACTCGGTCAAAATCGTGCAGCAAATCCTGGACGAACACCCGGATGTGCGTTATGTGCTCGATCCATTTTCCGGTACGGGCACCACGGGGTTGGTGTGCGCCGAACAGGGTGTGCGCTGTGATTTGCTGGACATCAATCCCTTCCTGGTGTGGTTTGCAAGAGTGAAGACGGCGCAGTATCAACCTGAAACGCTGCAAACGACCCGTGAAAGTGTGAAGCGGCTCTGCCGCCAGGCCGAAAAACTGCCCTCGCGCAATGGGTTCTGGGTGCCGCCCATTCATAACATTCACCGTTGGTGGCCCGAAGCCCGGCTGGATATTTTGGCGCGGCTTTACGAAGTGCTCAACCAACGTTTTCCTACGCCTTCACCGGTCAAAGATTTGCTGTTGGTCGCTTTCTGCAACTTGATGATCTCCTGGTCTAACGCCGCCTTTAACCACCAATCCCTCTCCTTTAAAGGGACCGAGGAACATCAACTAAGCCTCTTTGACGAGGAGCAGCAGATTTACACGCACTTTGTCGAATTAGTGGACACCGTTACAGAGACGGCAACGGATGTTCTGCCGGTCGAAGTCACCGTGCAGCAGGCCGATTCGCGCCACATCCCGACCCTGGTCCAAGGAGCGTATGATTGCGTCATCACCTCGCCGCCCTACCCCAACCGGATGAGTTACATCCGTGAACTGCGCCCGTATATGTACTGGCTCGGCTACCTGAAAGACGGGCGGGAGGCGGGGGAATTGGATTGGCAGGCGATTGGCGGCACCTGGGGCATTGCCACCAGCCGGCTGGACACCTGGGAATCCCCAAATGCCGGGGCGCTTGATTCAGAATTTCAGGCGATGATCGCCGCCATCGCACAAAAAGGCCCAACGCTGGCGAAGTATGTGCAGCGTTACTTTGAAGACATCGCCGCGCACTTACAGAGTTTGTACCCGGTGTTGGCGTCTGGCGCCCAAGTATTCTACATCGTCGGAAACTCACGGTTTTACGACACCCTGGTGCCGGTGGAACGACTCTATGCCAATTTGTTGGAAATGTGCGGCTTTGCGGCAGTTGATACCACGACGATTCGCAAACGCAATTCCAAGAAAGAGTTATTGGAATTTGTGGTTTCAGCAACCAAAGTCTAGTTACAACACTTTTGACCTTTATTACGGAATATGAACGTTAAGTATAGCCATCTGGGTGCGCCGATCATCGTTCTCGCATTGCTTGCCGCTTGCGCAGTGACGCTTTCACCGGCGTCACTGCCGACGGCAACGATGACCAGCCCGACTGCAACCGACACGCCCTCCCCCTCGGTAACGCCGACCTCATTTCCCACACGGACGCCTACGCCATCTCCTACGGCAACACTTACAAAGGAGGAGGCTTACTATTTCAGGGAGATTTCTGAAATAGATTTTGATACACAGGGGAACGTATGGATTGCTGGTTTTGGCGGCGCGGTGAAACTCGATCCTGTAAATGATTCTTTTTCAGCTTACTCTATTGAGGGAGTATTCGATGATGTTCAAGTAACATCGGCTATTGTAACTACTGACGATAAACTCTGGATTGGAACCTTAGGCAGCGAAATCCTTTATTTAGACAATGGGACTTGGATCAAAAGTTGGGAGAAATCATGGATATATAGGATCACTTCCTTCGCGCTTAACTCGAATGGTTTATTATGTGCTAGTGCCGATTATGGGGGAGTTTTGTGTTATGATGGCAAGGCGTGGGTTTCGCTAAGTCCTAACAATGGATCAAATCAATCATATCCACTCATAGGAACTGATGACCTCGCCTTTACACCCGACAATACTCTGTGGGCGCTAGCTAACTGTTGTATGAGCAATACAACAATATATTGGTTTGATGGACAAATATGGAACAGTAAAGAATTCTCAGAATACAAATATAGTCCTTATACTTATAGGTTGGTTGAGTTGATTAGTGTATCTGATGGAACTTTGTGGTTTCGGGGAAGTACCATTTTCCATGTTGTAATCAAAGATGTTTGGCAGGAATATTCATTCTCGGAATTCTTAAACGATGAGATTCGTATTACCGCCTTTGCCACTGTATCGTCGAATAAAGTCTGGATCGGGACTTCGGACGGTCAAGTAGCTTACTTGGATATGGGGCAATGGCATATCTTGGAGATCAAACTAGGGGAAGCCATCACAGAAATGAGTATTGCCCCTGATGATTCGGTTTGGGGTGGCACAAAATACGGTCGGTTAGTGCATATCCGTGACGAAGAACGACAATGCTACCAAGTGAACAATTTGCAAATCGCACCACAATCCAGTTGTGAACAATAATCATCCAAACGATTAGGAGGTTACTATGGGACTAAACTTAGTTCAAAAAATTCTCAACGCCCACCTCGTCGAGGGCGAACCGGTTCCCAGCGCGGAAGTCGCCATCCGCATTGACCAGACGCTCACGCAGGACGCCACCGGCACGATGGCGTATCTGCAATTCGAGGCGATGGGGCTGGACGCGGTGAAGGCGGAAGTCTCGGTGAGTTACGTGGATCACAACACGATTCAGATCGGCTTCGAGAACGCCGACGATCACCGCTACCTGCAAACCGTCGCAGCGAAGTACGGCATCGTCTTCAGCCGGGCGGGGAACGGCATCTGCCATCAAGTCCACCTGGAACGCTTCGGGCAGCCCGGCAAAACGCTGCTCGGCGCGGACAGCCACACGCCCACCGGCGGCGGCGTGGGGATGATCGCTATGGGCGCGGGCGGCCTCGACGTGGCGATGGCGATGGGCGGCGGGCCGTTCTACATCACCTACCCCAAAGTCTGCCTGGTGCGGCTGACGGGCAAGTTGCGCCCGTGGGTCAGCGCAAAAGATGTGATCCTCAAGATGTTGGAGATGTTCTCGACCAAAGGCAACGTCGGCTGGATGATTGAGTACGGCGGGCCGGGCGTCGCCACGTTGAGCGTGCCGGAGCGCGCCACCATCACGAACATGGGCGCGGAGATGGGCGTGACCACGTCCGTCTTCCCGTCCGACGCGGAGACGCGCCGCTTCCTCGCCGCGCAGGGCCGCGCGGATCAGTGGGTAGAATTGGGGCCTGACCCGGACGCGACGTATGACAAGATCGTGGAGTTGGACTTGAGCGCGCTGGAACCGCTCACCGCCGCGCCGCACAGCCCCGGCAACGTCATCCCGGTACGGCAAGTCGCGGGGATGCCGGTCACGCAGGTGGAAATCGGTTCCTGCACCAACTCCTCGTACAAGGACATGGTGACGGTAGCGCGCATCCTCAAAGGGCGCACGGCGCATCCCAACGTGAGTTTCGCCGTGGCGCCGGGATCGCGGCAGGTCTTGCAAATGTTGGCCCGCGACGGCGCGCTGGCCGACCTCGTGGGGGCGGGGGCGCGCATCATGGAGAGCGCGTGCGGCTTCTGCATCGGCAACAGCCAGAGTCCGCAGAGCGCGGGCGTGAGCCTGCGGACGAACAACCGCAATTTCGAGGGACGCAGCGGCACGAAGGACGCGCAGGTGTACCTCGTCAGCCCGGAGACGGCGGCGGCGGCGGTCA
Source organism: Anaerolineae bacterium (assembly GCA_034429475.1). Taxonomy (GTDB): domain Bacteria; phylum Chloroflexota; class Anaerolineae; order B4-G1; family SLSP01; genus JAKQHY01. The sequence goes on along the minus strand of DAOUGD010000214.1, from coordinate 8,061 downwards.
TCACCGGCGTCTTCACCGACCCGCGCGACCTGGGGATGGCGTATCCGCTCACCGAGATGCCCGAACATTTTCTGCTGGACGACGGCATGTTCATCTTCCCGGCGGCGCGGTCGGAGACCGGCCCCAGCACGGTAGAAATCTATCGCGGGCCGAACATCGGCGAGCCGCCGCGCAACGTCCCGCTGCCGGAGGCGATCTGGGGACAGGCGACGATCAAAGTCGGCGACAAGATCACGACCGACCACATTATGCCCGCCGGGCAACTGCTCAAGTATCGCTCCAACGTGCCGAAGTACGCCTCCTACGTCTTCTCGCCGGTGGACGCCGACTTCGCCGCGCGCGCCGCCGCCAACCGCGACAAGGGCATCCACAACGTCATCGTGGCCGGCGAGAGCTACGGGCAAGGCTCCAGCCGCGAGCACGCCGCCCTCTGCCCGATGTACCTGGGCGTCAAGGCCGTCATCGCCAAGAGCTTCGAGCGCATCCACAGCGCCAACCTCATCAACTTTGGCCTCGTCCCCTTCACCTTCGTTGACCCGGCGGATTACGACCGCATCCAGCCCGGCGATGAACTGGTTATCCCGGATATTCGTGAGAATCTGTGGAAAACTACCCCCATTTCTGTGGAAAACCGTACCCAGGGTGTGGAAATCCTGGTGGAAGCGAAGCTCTCAGAGCGGCAAGTGAAGATTTTGCTGGCGGGGGGGTTGTTGAATACGGTGAGGTCAGAATAGTGGGGGTTATGACCTTAGCCTACATAGACCAACTTGACGCGACCCTAGAGCAGCACTTCAATGACAAATTCATCGTGCAGCCTGCGCTCACCCGCCCATTGGTCAGTTTCCAGGCCAACAAAACGCGCCCGGTATATCGCTGGTACAAATACAAAGAGGCGTTTTCGGCGGCGCTGGTGGAGTATTTCCTGCGCCAATACAAGATTGACCACGGCGTCCTTTTAGATCCCTTCGCTGGCAGTGGCGTGGCGCTGTTTGCCGCTGCCGCGCTAGGGCTTGACGCGGATGGCATTGAGCTGTTACCTATCGGACAACAAATCATTGCGACCAAGCAACTAATCGAGTCCGAGTTTACTGCTGAAGATTTTATGGCCTTGCAGCGATGGGCCAACACACCGGTTTGGGGACTGGTGGATGAAGGAATTAGTTTACCTGAGCTACGCATTACCCAGGGCGCTTACTCCACGGAAACTCAAACGGCACTAGAAAAATATCTTGCCGCATACCGGCAGGAAAATGAGCGGGTGCAGACTGTTTTACGTTTTGCCCTGTTATGCGTGTTGGAATCCATCAGCTTTACACGTAAGGACGGGCAATATCTACGCTGGGACTATCGCGCGGGGCGTCGGAGCGGCAAGAAGCCGTTTGACAAGGGCGAGATCCTGGACTTTGCGTCGGCAATTCGTGAAAAAATCCAGGAAATCCTGAGCGACCTCGCCCCAGCGCCGCAGCCGGGACTATTCCCTGATGAAACCCCGTCAGGAGCCATCACTTTACACAATGGTTCGTGTCTCGAAATTCTACCACGTCTGCCCGCTAACCATTACGATGTGCTGATGACTTCTCCGCCCTATTGCAACCGCTACGATTACACGCGCACTTACGCGCTGGAACTGGCTCTGTTAGGTGTGGGCGAATCGGGCTTGCGAAAACTGCGTCAGGAAATGCTCAGTTGCACCGTAGAAAATCGCGCTAAGGACTTGCTAAAGCTCAACCCGCAGTGGCAGACCGCTATCGCCGCCGCCGATGAACAGAACCTGTTGCAGGCCATCCTTGCCTATCTGGAAGCACAAAAGGCCGCGAACGCACTGAACAACAACGGCATTCCGCGCATGGTCAGAGGATATTTCTACGAAATGGCTTGTGTGATTTCCGAATGTGCGCGCGTGCTCAAGCCTGACGCCCCGCTATTCATGGTCAACGACAATGTGCGCTATGCCGGTGCCAGCATTTCGGTGGATATGATTTTGTCCGCCATAGCCGAGCAACTGGGTTTTCACGTTGAAAATATCCTCGTGTTGCCTAACGGCAAGGGGAATAGCAGTCAGCAAATGGGGGAACATGGCCGCGAAGTTTTACGAAAGTGTGTCTACGTATGGAGAAAGCAATGAATTCAACACTTCCCTACCCTTATCAAAACCATCTACAATCAAGCGATGATCTGGTGACGACGTATGCGGCCACCAGGGCCGGGTTTGTCGCTCTGGCACTGGAGAAAAACCGCCGGGCCACACCCTATGTCGCGGAAGCACGAGCACTTCAAGCAGCCGCATCTGCGGCACAAACCCCGGCTGACCTGCTCAACATCACGGGTATTGAATCCGGGTTGCTGACTGCCGCCGATCTCTCCGATAAAGCGTGCAATCATTTGACGTCACAAGATAAAGCAGAGGCGGTCCAGGGGTTGATTAAAAACTTTCTCGAACCGGCAGGTGCCAAATTTGTCGAAGAGTTGGTTTTTCGCTTTCTAATCACGCGCGGAGATACATTGGGCGGTTCAATGCGCAATATTGGCGGCGCGTTAGCACAGAGGAAATTAACTCGTGCTATTCTCTCAGCGCTGAACATCGCCGGGATTCCCTACTGGTGGCAACATTCCAAAACGCGTCAGTGGATCGAAATGACCGATGATGACGTCGATATCGAACTCTCCCTTCGTGGTTTAGGCTGGCAAAACGCCAACGGGCCACGTACCCTCATCTATAATTTGACGGTTCCACTGGTCAAAAACAATGTGGATATGTGCTTGTTCAATCTCGCCGCCGCCGAGTTAAAGACAACCGCTTATAAAATAGCAGACACATACCTCACACTAGGCGAACTCAAGGGTGGCATTGATCCCGCCGGCGCCGACGAACACTGGAAAACGGCGCGTTCCGCATTAGACCGTATCCGCGCGGCCTTCACCGACGCAAACTCTTCTCCCGCCCTCTTTTTTATCGGCGCGGCCATCGAGAAAAAGATGGCGGGCGAGATTTGGCAGCAACTAGAAGAGGGTATCCTCCATAATGCCGCAAACCTGAATCAAGAAAATCAGGTTGCTTCTATTTCCCGCTGGCTATGTTTCTTGTAAGTAGGCGCACCCATTGACAGGTTGCCCCACAACCCATAACCCAAAACCCAAAGGAGAAAATCATGCAAAAAATTCACGTCAAAACCCCCCTCGTCGAGATGGATGGCGACGAAATGACCCGGATCATCTGGCAGATGATCAAGGACGAGCTGCTGACGCCGTTCCTGGACATGCAGACGGTCTACTTCGACCTCGGCCTGAAGCACCGGGACGATACGGACGATCAGGTAACGTTCGATTCGGCGAAGGCGACCGCCGAGTATGGCGTCGCTGTCAAGTGCGCGACCATCACGCCGAATCAAGATCGCGTCGTCGAATACAATCTCAAGAAGGCGTGGCGCAGCCCCAACGGGACAATCCGGGGGATTCTCGATGGCACGGTCTTCCGCGCGCCCATCATCCTCAAGAACATCAAGCCGATGCTGCGCACCTGGCAGAAGCCCATCATCATCGGACGTCACGCCTACGGCGATGTATACCGCAACCAGGAATTCAAAGTCCCCGGCCCCGGCAAGGCGGAACTGGTCTTCACCCCCACCGACGGCGGCGCACCAGTGCGACTGACCATCCACGACTTCAACGGGCCGGGCGTCATCCAGGGTATCCACAACACCGAGAAGTCCATCCGCAGCTTCGCCCGCGCCTGCATCCAGTTTGCCATCGCGCAGAAGCTGCCGCTGTGGTTCGCCACCAAAGACACGATTTCCAAGACCTACCACGCCTTCTTCCGCGACGTATTCCAGAGCGAAGTGGACGCGCACAAGGCCGAGTTGGACGCCGCTGGCATCGAATACTTCTACACCCTCATTGACGACGCCGTGGCCCGCGTTATCCGCCACGAGGGCGGCTTTTTGTGGGCCTGCATGAACTACGACGGCGACGTGATGAGCGACATGCTCGCCACCGGCTTCGGCAGCCTGGCGCTGATGACCTCCGTGCTGGTGAACCCGGACGGCATCATGGAGTTCGAGGCGGCGCACGGCACGGTGCAGCGCCACTACTACGCCCACCTGCGCGGCGAGAAAACCTCCACCAACGCCACCGCCTCCATCTTCGCGTGGACAGGCGGCCTGGCCCGGCGCGGCGAACTGGACAACACACCTGACGTCGTCGCCTTCGCCAAGGCCCTGGAATCCGCCGTGCTGGAAACCATCGAAGGCGGCCAGATGACCAAAGACCTCACCCAACTCTGCGAACCGCCCGTCAAAAGCTACTTGACCACCGAAGAGTTTATCCTGGCGGTGCGAAAGCGGTTAGAGGAAAAATTGGGGTAATGAGAAATGAGTAAGAAGTAATGAGTAAGAAGTAATGAGTAATGAGTGCAATCACTCGTTACTCATTTCTCATTACTCATTTCTCTTTTCTCATTACCCTTACTTCCCCCAAAGGAGAAACCTATGGCAAGACGTGCAATTCGAGAATACGACGCCAAGCGTCTGCTGGCGCGGTATTTGCCGGATTACCTGAGCGATTTCAAGTATCCGGGCAAGATTGTGTTGGTGGAAGCCGCTACCGACTGGGATGCGCTGATCGCCAAGCATCCCTGGCTGACGGAAGATCGCCTGGTGGTCAAACCCGACCAGTTATTCGGCAAACGCGGCAAACACGGGTTGCTGGGCGTAAATCTGACCCTGGACGAGACGCGCGCCTGGATCGCGGAGCGGATGGGCCGCGACTTCGCCCTGGACGACATCACCGGCGTGCTGGACACCTTCCTCATCGAGCCATTCACCCCGCACAAGCCCGAAGATGAGATGTTCATCGCCATCCGCACCGAGCGCGACCAGGATGTCCTCTACTTTTCGCAACACGGCGGCATCTACATCGAGGAGAACTGGGATTCGGTGGTGCAAATCCCTATCCCGATCCTGGGCACGCCCGACGCGCGGAGCATCGCCAAGCAGTTGCCCTACTTTGAGCAGCGGGATGCCATTGCGACGTTCTGCGTCGGGCTGTACAAGTTCTTCGTGGACTTGGGCTTCACGTACCTGGAAATCAACCCCTTCGTCCGCGTGGGCGATCAAATCATCCCCCTGGACTTTGTGGGGCAGCTCGATGACACGGCGGCGTTTGTGGCCGGGCGCAAGTGGGCCGACCCGGAGACCGGGCAGACCATCCCCTTCCCGCCGGCCTTTGGGATGCGTCGCACGCCCGAAGAAGCCTACATCCACAGCCTCGACGAGAAAGGCGGCAGCAGCCTCAAGCTAACCATCCTCAACGCCGACGGGCGCGTCTGGCCGATGGTGGCCGGCGGCGGCGCGAGCGTCATCTACGCCGACACCGTCACCGACCTGGGCTACGCCAAAGAGCTGGCCTGCTATGGCGAATACTCCGGCAACCCCACCACCGACGAGACCCGCGAGTACGCCCGCACCATGTTCGACCTGATGACGCGCAAACCCGATCCGCAGGGCCACCCCAAGTTCCTGCTCATCGGCGGCGGCATCGCCAACTTCACCGACGTCGCCAAGACTTTCACCGGCATCGTGGATGCGCTACGCGAGTACAAGGACAAGATGCGCCAGAACAACGTCCAGATTTTCGTCCGCCGGGGCGGCCCCAATTACCAGGAAGGGTTGACCCTGATGCGCCGCCTGGGCGAGGAATTGGGCGTCCCCATCAAAGTGTACGGCCCGGAGACGCACATGACGCGCATCGTCGCGCTGGCGCTGGGCGACAAGAGCCTCCAGGCGCAGAAACCGGAAGTCATCCAGGCGCGTCCGGCGCGCTGGTACAGCCCGCGCCGCTACACCGGCATCCAACCGTATGCCACCAAAATTGCGCCATCCTGGCAGGAGGGGCCACGATGAACCCACGTCCCGATTATCAACTGTTTGACCAGACCACGACGGCCATCATCTACAACTTGCAGGCCGCCGCGATCCAGCGCATGTTGGATTTCGACCACCTGTGCCGTCGCGTCACGCCGTCCGTCGCCGCCATCGTCAACCCGACGGGTGAGAACGGCTATCACAAAGCGTACTTCGGCAGCCGGGAAATGCTCATCCCCGTCTACCGCTCGCTGGCGGAAGCGGCGACCGCGCACCCGGACGCCGACGTGATGGTGAACTTCGCCAGTTTTCGCTCCGCATTTGACTCGACCATGGCCGCGCTGGAGACGCCCACGATCCGCACCGTGGCCGTCATCGCCGAGGGCGTGCCGGAGCGTCAGGCGCGGATCATGGCCGCCAAGGCGCAACTTCTGCACAAAGTCATCATCGGCCCGGCGACGGTGGGCGGGCTGGCGGCCGGCGCGTTCAAAATCGGCAACACCGGCGGCACACCCGACAACATCATCGAGGCGAAGCTGCACCGCGCGGGCAGCGTGGGCTACGTGGGCAAAAGCGGCGGCCTGACCAACGAGACCTTCAACATCGTCGCCCGCAACGCCGACGGCGTCTACGAGGGCATCGCCATCGGCGGCGACGCCTACCCTGGCTCGCGCCTCATTGACCACCTGTTGCGCTATCAGGCTAATCCCGCCATCAAAATGCTCGTCTGCCTGGGCGAGTTAGGCGGCGCGGAAGAGTACGCCATCGCCGAGGCGCTGCGCGACGGGCGCATCACCAAGCCGCTCGTAATCTGGGTGACGGGGACGTGCGCCAAAGTCTTCCCCACCAACGTCCAGTTCGGCCACGCGGGCGCCAAGGCCGACCACGAGGCGGAGACCGCCGACGCCAAGAACGCGGCCCTGCGCGCCGCCGGCGCCATCGTGCCGGAGTCCTTCGACGATTTTGGCGACAAAATCCACGACACGTACCAGGCGCTGCGCGACAAGGGCATCATCGCGCCCCTCACAGAGCCGACGCCGCCCCCCATGCCGATGGACTACGCCACCGCCGTCAAGCAAGGGCTGATTCGCAAGCCCACCAACTTCATCAGCAGCATTTCCGACGACCGGGGCGAGGAACTCACCTACAACAAGCTCCCCATCACCGACGTGATCGAGCGCGAGCTGGGCATCGGCGGCGTCATCGGGCTGCTGTGGTTCAAGCGCGAGCTGCCGGAATTTGCGCGGCGCTTCATCGAGCTGGCCGTCGTCATCACGGCGGATCACGGTCCGGCGGTGAGCGGCGCACACAATGCCATCGTCACGGCGCGGGCGGGCAAAGACCTCGTGTCGGCCATGGCGAGCGGCCTGCTGACCATCGGCCCGCGCTTCGGCGGCGCGATTGACGACGCCGCGCGGATGTTCAAGAGCGCGTTGGATCGCGGCCTGACGCCGGCGGGGTTCGTGGACGAGTGCAAGGTGCAGGGGAAGCTCATCATGGGCATCGGCCACCGCGTCAAGAGCGTGCAGAACCCCGACATGCGCGTGACGCTCATCAAGAAGTTTGCCAAAGAGCACTTCACCACCACTGCCCTGTTGGACTTCGCGCTGGAAGTCGAAAAGATCACCACGTCCAAGCGCAACAACCTCATCCTCAACGTGGACGGCTGCATCGGCATCTGCTTTGTGGACATGCTCACCAGTTGCGGGTACAGCGCGGAAGAGATTGACGCCATCGTAGACCTGGGCTACCTCAACGGCCTGTTCGTCCTGGGCCGCAGCATCGGCCTGATGGGCCACGTCTTCGACCAGAAGCGGCTGGAACAGCCGTTGTATCGGCACCCGTGGGATGATATTTTGTATTTATAGAGTTGTCTGCATTTTATAAAACGTAAAACATGAAACGTGAAAGTATTACGTTTCACGTCTTATCGGGCAGGGAAGACGACGCTTCCCTGCCCGATTTTTTTTTGGCCGTGGGTTAGCGCCGAACGCATCAGCCCAACATCGCTTTCTAACTACTTTTTAATGAAAATTTCTGAAAACCTTCTGAAATTATTACAGAATTCTAAGTACCTCGACAATGTTAAATTAGCACGGTTGTTCTAAACTCAGGTATCGGGTATCATTCATTCCAATCTTGATGAAAGGAGGATGATATCAATGAATGACGAAACGCCGCGCGACCTTGAGGCGCCGCACCG